>JAUMMZ010000061.1 GCA_031296755.1 Collinsella sp. | reverse complement strand
ATGGGAAGGCTCGAGGCCTACCTCGTGTACTATCGTGAGGAGCGGATCAAGAAGTCCCTCGGGTGGCTGAGCCCGATGGAGTACCGCAGGAAGCTTGGATACGCCTAGGCGCGGTCCAAGAAATCGTCCGCACCCCCAAATGCGTGAGCATTTTCCAGCGCAGCACGCAAGGGCCAATGGCCCGCAGCGAAACAAGGGTTTGCGAAGCAAACCCTTGGACTTCCCGTCGCCCGCTCCATAAGATAGTTTTAACGGCTTTGGCTCTATTTGGTGCCAGAGCCGTTTTCGTAAGCCTGTCGGGTAACGGGAATCGATGCCGCCCCACGCCCCTCCTAAGTTGCGGTGAAATACGGACTGTCTTTTGGCTTTTGCGAACCCGCTGAAGGCCTGAGTAGCTAATTTGGGACGGGCTTTTTTTGACTGCTCTAGCGATCGGCTGGCAAATGTGGTCAAAAGCCCGTCCTAAAATGACTGGTCTGGTGTTGAGCCACAAAAACGGCCCATCTACTACGTTTGGCCCGCAGGGGTCGACCATAGCAGCATTTTCGGAAAATCGGCAAGCCGTCTACGAGCGGTTTTGATTTTTCGGATTTCGGTATGGTCGAGGGTAATCGGTTAAACGTAGTAGATGGGCCCATTTCGTGGCGAACGGGGGCATTCGCGGTCCAAGGCTGACGGTTTCGGATGGCCAACCTGGAAGTTGCGGTGAATTAATTTCTGAAAAGCCCGAATAAGCCTAAATCCAGGAACTATTCCACCGCAACTTAGGAGGGGATAGGTTTAGCTGCGGGGGCGGTGGCGGAGCTTGTCGATGGTGGAGTCGGTGCTTCGGCTGCGGGCTTCGGCGGCGCGGTCGCGGGCGTCGGCGGCGGTTTGGCGCTTGCGGCGGTAATCGATCATGCCTTGGATGATGGGCTTGCCAAAGCTCACGACGTCGTCGTTATAGATGGCGGTTCGGGCTGCGAGGAGGCAGTCGGTAAAGTCCATATGGGTCTTGCCAAAGAGCTTGACGGCAAGGGCGACAACGGTGGGCTCGTCGACCATGACGTCATCGAGCAGCCTTTTCATGGCCGCAGCAATCTCAACGCGGGGAACCTTATAGACGTCGCGCAGCGTGACCACGACGCGCGTGATGATTTCGGGATAGACACGAGCGGTGCGCGTGGCGATGACCTTGGCGGCGCGCGGTGACAGGACTTCGTCGTCGTCAAGCAGGTAGCGTAGGATGACGGTCTCGTCGATGATGGTGCTACTCATGGATATCTACTTCCTCGGGACCCAAAATCGAATCGTCGCTTTCTGTGGCAAGGTATTCAATCCAGGCATTGCGCTCCTCGGAGCGGCGATTGGGGTCACCGTATGCTTTGAGCGATCCATAGGCGGCGGTGCCGTCCTTTGAGCGCACGGCGACCGGCTGAAAGGGGAGCTTGCGCATCAAAATGCTCTGCGCGACAAATAGACGGACGGCCTCGGCGAGCGATGTGCCCATGGCGTCGTAGAGATGTTCGGCATGCTGCTTGTCTTCCTCGCGAATGCGCACCTGCAGGATGGCTCGTTTTTGAGTCGATGACATCACTGGCCCCCTTAATGAGCGTGCAATATAGTCGGTCAAATGCGGCATGTGCCGATACTTGAGCATCTTATAACGATTACTTTATTTCGCTCAAGTAAATAACCATTAACTTGAATACAAGCGTAGTACATCTAAAATGAGAGCGCGTAAAAATCTCTGAGGCGTACGCATGTAATACACTCACCTTTATAGCTTCTAGAGAATAATTCCAACCTGCCAAAACCCCTGCAATACACCCGTATTGCAGGGCCTATGCTCAAGTTTGCCCCCTGCAACTGCGTATATTTAACCTGTATATCGTTGGAGGAATTCTATCGAAGTGCCTGTTTCGCCGCATGCACTCGATACGCCGATGCCGGACCACGGGCGGTCCGGGGCAACGTCGGCAGGGTCTCTCCGGCATGGGATTCAGGAGGGAGTGAACAACATGGGCAATAAACGAGTCGTGGCTGATTCTTCACGCTGCATTGGGTGCCAAACCTGTATGGCGGCGTGCATCGAGGCACACGATATTCCCGGCAACATCGCCGCACCTCGCTTGCGCGTAACGCGCACCTACGAGATTTCCGCGCCGGTGGCATGTCACCACTGCGAGGACGCTCCGTGCGCCAAGGCCTGCCCCACGGGTGCCTTGTTCTTTGATCCAAAGAACCATCGCATCGGCGTCAACGAGGACAACTGCATCGGCTGCAAGAGCTGCGTCATGGCCTGCCCCTTTGGCGCCGTGAGTGTGGCGACCACGCAGGTCCCCGTCTTGATGGGCGACGTGCGCGTGGGTTCGCAGACCAAGAGCTTCGTGCTCAAGTGCGACCTGTGCGTGGACCGTCCCGGCGGTCCGGCGTGTGCCGAGGCGTGCCCGACCAAGGGCCTCACCTTGGTAGACGAGGAGCGCCTGGCAGAACTGACAGCCGAGCGTGCCCGCGCCACCATCGAAAACGAGGCGTAGCCGGGCGGCCATACAGGCCCAACGATTGTCAAATACGTACCGATTAATCGGTAGCAGAGAAAGGAAGGAGGGTGTCATGGAGAAGCATAAAGTGATCTGCCCGTACTGCGGCGCCGGTTGCCAGTTTAACCTCCTGGTCCAAAACGGCCAGGTCGTGGGCACCGAACCGCTCAACGGCATCACCAACCAGAGCGAGCTGTGCCTTAAGGGCATGAGCGGCTACGACTTCATCAACGACACCAAGATCTTGACTCCTCGCGTACTGCACCCGATGATCCGCCGCACTAAGGGCGCGGATCTTGAGCGCGTAAGCTGGGACGAGGCACTGGATTTCACCGCATCTAAGATGCAGGCCATAATTGACGAATATGGTCCTAACGCTGTCATGACCACCGGCTCTTCGCGAGGCGGCGGCAATGAGGCGAACTACGTCATGCAGAAGTTTACGCGTGCGTGCATCGGCACCCACAGCGTGGACAACTGCGCCCGTACTTGACACGGCCCTACTGTCCTCGGTCTGATGGACACGGTTGGTTCAGGTTGCATGTCATGCTCCATCCCCGGTATGGAGGATGCGGGCTGCATTTTCCTCTTCGGCTATAACCCTGCCGATTCGCACCCCATCGTCGCAAGGCGTATCGTGCGAGCCAAAGAAAAGGGTTGCAAGATCATCGTCGCCGATCCGCGCCATATCGAAACCGCGCGTATCGCCGATCTCTACCTTCCGATCAAGAACGGTTGCAACGTTGCGTTCCTCAACGCCTTTGCCAACTGCTTGGTCAACGATGGCCTCTACGACAAGGAATTCGTCGCCGAGCATACGAACGGCTTTGACGAGTGGTGGGAGACCATCAAGAACTACACTCCCGAATCCGTACAGGACATCACGGGTGTCGAGCCCGCGTTGATCCACCAAGCTGCCGAGATGTACGCCACGGCGAAGCCCTCTGCCATCATTGGCTGGGGCATGGGCGTATGCCAGCAGAAGCAGAACCTGAAGACGGTGCACACCATCGCCTCCATCGCCTGCGTTGCCGGCCAGATCGGCAAACCCAATTCCGGCCTCGCGCCCGTGCGTGGTCAGAACAACGTCCAGGGCTCCTGCGATATGGGCATGCTGCCCAACCTGTACCCTGGCTACCAGAAGGTCACCGACCCGGCTGTGCGTGCCAAGTTTGCCAAGGCTTGGGGCGTGCCCGAGGAAAAGCTCCCGCTCGAGGAGGGCTACAAGCTCACCGACCTGGGCCACCTGGTCGACGAGGGCAAGGTGCACTGCTTCTACAACTACGGCGAGGACCCGGTGCAGACCGAGCCCGATTCGGCCGGTATGCGCAAGACGCTCTCCGAGCTGGATCTGTTCATTTGCCAGGACATCTTTATGACGCAGACGACCATGCTCGCCGACGTCATCCTGCCTGCCACCTCTTGGGGCGAGCACGAGGGTGTCTTTACCGCATCCGACCGTAGCTTCCAGCACTTTGACGCGGCCGTTCCGCCCAAGGGCGAGTGCCGTCACGACTGGGAGATCTTCGCGGACCTGTCTACGCGTATGGGTTACCCCATGCACTACGACAACACCGAGCAGATCTGGAACGAGTGCATCAGCCTGTGCCCCAACTTTGTGGGCGCAACCTACGAGAAGATGGCTCCCGAGGGCGGTTACGCCCAGTGGCCGGTCAAGAGCACCGATGTGAACGACCACGGTACGCCCGACATGTTCGCTGGTGGCAAGTTCACCACCAAGGACGGCCGCGCCAACCTGATGGCGCACGACTGGGAGGCGCCCTCCGAGCTTCCCGACGATGAGTACCCGCTCATTCTGTGCACCGTTCGCGAGGTCGGTCACTACAGCTGCCGCTCGATGACTGGCAACTGCAAGACGCTGGCGCTGCTCGCCGACGAGCCCGGCTTTGTCCGCATGAATCCCGCGGACGCCCAGGCGCGCGGCATCAAGAACGGCGACATCGTCTCGATTCACAGCCGCCGTGGCCAGGTATACAGCCGCGCCGACGTGAGCGACCGCATCAACAAGGGCACGGTCTATATGACCTACCAGTGGTGGATCGGCAAGTGCAACGAGCTGACCATTCACAAGGTCGACCCGGTCTCGCATACGCCCGAGGACAAGTTCTCCGCCTGCCAGGTCGACGCTATCGCCGACCAGGTCTGGGCTGAGGGCGAGGTGGAGCGTCAGTACACCGAGCTCAAGCAGGCTCTGGTGGACGCCGCCGCTCCCCAGGACGTTGAGCCCGGCGCCGCCAAGTTCGATGACGAGACGCACGTGAACCAAATCGTGTAGTCCCGTTCTCGTTGGCTTTTTGGGCCGGGCGTCCCGTACGTTCGGGAGCCCGGCCCGTTATTTTGAAAGGAAGTGGGGATGAACCGCTTCATCGACATCAACCCGGAGAGGTGCATCGGCTGCGGAACATGCCAGTCCGCCTGTGCCGACGCCCACCGGATGCAGGGTCTTCAGGATACGCCGCGCTTGGCGCTCGTGAAGACCGGCGGTATTTCGGCCGCCCTTGCCTGCCACCATTGCGAGGGTGCCCCCTGCGCCGAGGTTTGCCCGGTGAATGCCATCGAGCACGATGGCGATCGCATCCACGTCAAGGAGCAGGAGTGCATCGGGTGCAGGCTGTGCGCCATCGCGTGCCCCTTCGGAGCCATCCATCCCGATGGCACGTCTATCGCCGGTGTCGCAGGCATGTGCGACCCGACGCCTTCGTATCCTAAGTCCCTGAGCAACCTGCTTACGTGGGCTCCTGGTCAGTACACCTGCGCTGTCAAGTGCGACCTGTGCGCATTCGATCCGGACGGCCCGCATTGTGTGGCGGCGTGCCCTACCAAGGCGCTGACCGTCATGGGTGGCGCGGCCGATCGCGAGCTCGACGAGGCCAAGCGCCTGCGCTCGATCGAAAACGGTCCGGTCGTCGACGTTACCGCTGTGGCCCAGGGCCTGTCCGAGAAAGCAGAAGGGAGCGTAAACAATGGATAGCATGACGCTGTTTATCGCATCGCTTGCCGTCTCGTGCATCGGTGCGCTCGCCTCGGTTCTGCTGATCAAGGCCGATAACGCCGCCAAGACCGCCGGCTGCCTAATCGGCGCCGTCGCCGCGGTGCTTTCGTTTGTGGCCGGTATCCAGGCCGTGCTGGGCGATGTCACGTCGGTCGACACCATCGTGTTCTTCCCGTTTGCCCATTTCCAGCTGCTGCTCAACCAGCTGTCCGGCCTGTTCGTGGCGCTCATCTCGGTGCTCGCGTTTGCCGGCTCGATCTACGGTCTCAACTACTTTGATGAGTACCCGGGCAAAAAGGGCCGCGCCGGCTTCTTCTTTAACACCTTTGTGGCGTCCATGATGCTCGTCATCACCGCCGACAACGTGTTTTGGTTCCTGGTCGCCTTTGAGCTCATGTCGCTGACCTCGTACTTCCTGGTCGTGATCGAGGAGAACGAGAACTCCATCCATGGCGGTTGGCTCTACTTTGTGATCGCGCACGTGGGCTTTGTGCTCATCATGGCGAGCTTCCTCACCATGACCAACTTCGCCGGTGGCTCGTTTGCCTTTGCGGATTTCCGCGCTACGCAGTTTAGCCCCGCGGTCGCATCCGTGTGCTTTGTGCTCGCCTTCTTTGGCTTTGGCGCCAAGGCCGGTATCATCCCGCTGCACGGCTGGCTGCCCAAGGCGCATCCCGAGGCGCCGTCCAACGTGTCGGCCCTCATGTCCGGCGGCATGATCAAGATCGGTATCTTCGGCATCCTCAAGGTGGGCCTCGACCTGCTCTCCGCCTCGGGCGTTCAGGTCTGGTGGGGCCTTATGGTCATGGTCTTCGGTGCGATCTCGTCGGTCCTCGGCGTGGCCTTCGCCCTGCAGGAGCATGACATCAAGCGCCTGCTGGCCTATCACTCCGTCGAGAACATCGGCATCATTCTGCTCGGCGTCGGCGCCTCCATGGCCGCTATGGCGCTCAACTCGGTCGGCATCGCCGTCCTGGCTCTGATGGCCGCCCTCTACCACACGTTTAACCACGCGATGTTTAAGGGCGAGCTGTTCTTGGGCGCCGGTGCGCTGCTGTACTCCACGGGTACGCGCAATATGGAGAAGATGGGCGGTCTGTTCCGTCGTATGCCGGCTACGGCCATCTGCTTCCTTATTGGCGCGCTTGCCATCTCGGCCATCCCGCCCTTCAACGGCTTTGTGTCCGAGTGGTTTACCTACCAGTCGCTCTTTAACGCTGCCATGCAGGGCGACAAGGCCGTCATGATCGTGGCCGTGTTCGCTGCCGTCGCGCTTGCCATTACCGGCGCGCTGGCTGTCACATGCTTCGTCAAGGCCTATGGCGTCTCCTTTGCCTCCGCGCCCCGCTCCGAGGCCGCGGCCAATGCCAAGGAGGTTCCCGCCCCCATGGTGTTTGCGCAGGGCCTGCTCGCGGCCATCTGCGTCGTGCTGGGCATTGGCGCTCCCGTGATCGCGCCCGTGCTGGTCGATGTCGCTGCGTCCGTGCTGCATCCGTACGGTGGCGTGTTTGCCGCCGAGGGCATGGAGCTCATGAACCAGTACTCCGGCGCTGCCACCTCCACGCCCGCGATCGCTATTGCGCTCGTGGTGCTCGTCGGCCTTGCCTGCGGTTATCGCAAGCTCAAGACCGTCGGCAAGGTGCAGAAGTCCCAGCCGTGGGCATGCGGCTATGCTCCCAACGAGCATATGCCCGTCGTGGCCACGACCTTTGCCTCCGAGGTGTCCTGGTTTATGCAGCCGCTCTACACGCTGCGCGACCGCTGCACGGCCGTCTGCTGGTCCATCGCGCACTTCTTCCAGAAGCTCACCGGTGTGGCCGAGGCTGTGGAGCCCGTACCCGACAAGGTTCTCGTCGATGCCCCGCATAAGGGTGTCGAGAAGCTCGCCGACCTCGCGACTAAGCTCGAGGGCGGCAACTACAGCATCTATATCTGCTACATCGTCGCGGCACTCGTGGTGTTCCTCGTGCTCGCCGTGCAAATGGGTTAAGGAGGGGAGAGCATGAACAACATCGTACTTGCCGTTCTGCAGGGCGTGGTCGTTATGGCCGTCGCGCCGTTCTTCTCCGGTCTCGGCCGCGTGATCCGCGCCAAGATGCACAACCGTCGCGGCCCCAGCATCATGCAGGACTACCGCGACCTGGCCAAGCTCTTTGCGCGCCCCGAGTCCCAGAGCGAGGATGCGAGCTTTGCGCTGCGCATCATGCCGCCGCTGTTCTTCGCCGTCGCCTTTATGCTCGCGATGGGTCTGCCGCTCTTTACGGCACAAAGCCCCATCCCGGTCTTTGGTGACGCCATCACCATCATGTATAGCCTGGCGCTCGCCCGCTTCTTCTTCGCCCTCTGCGGTGTGGATTCGTCCAACGCCTACGCCGGTATCGGCGGCGTCCGCGAGCTGCTCATGAGCGTGCTCATCGAGCCGTCCATGCTGCTGGCGCTGTTTGCCGCCGCCCTGGTGTGCGGCTCCACCGACATCGCCACCATGGGCCAGCACATCATGACGGGCGCCATCGACGCGCCGGTCGCTGTGATCCTCGCCGGCATCGCCTTTGCGATTGCCTGCTACATGGAACTCGGCAAGCTGCCGTTTGATCAGGCCGAGGCCGAGCAGGAGCTCCAGGAAGGTCCGCTCGCTGAGCTTTCCGGCCCGTCGCTTGCGATGGCCAAGCTCGCCATGTCCATGAAGCAGGTCCTGGTCGTCGCCTGGTTCTGCGCGATCTTCGTCCCCTGGGGCGAGCCCGCGGCCGTGGGTATCGCGGCCGTTCTGGGCGCGGTCATCTTCCTTGTTAAGTGCCTGATCGACTTTGTCGTATGCGGCGTGATCGAGAACTCCTGCTCGCGCTCGCGTTTTAAGGTGCTTGGCAATCAGACCTGGGCCGTCGTGGGCATCGCCGTTCTGGCGTTTGTCTTCGTGGTCGTCGGCGTGTAGGAGAAGGGAGAAACAATGTCATTTGCAGTCAGTCTGTCCCTTCTCGGCTTGGTCGCTATCGCGGCCCCGATGGTGGCCTCGGTGCTCGTCGCCCTGTTCCCCCGTCCGTACGCCAAGTGGTTCAGCGTTTTGGGTGCCGCCGTCTCGACGGTCTGCACCATCGCCCTCGCCGCGAATTTCGCTGGCGCCGGCATGCCCGACACGCAGGTCCCCCTGATCTCGTTTGGGCAGACCCTCGTCATGGGATTCACCTTCGATCGCATGAGCACGCTGCTCGCGCCCGCCTTTGTGGGTATCGGCCTGCTTGTCGTGATCTATTCGATTCCCTATATGAGCGAGAATAACCGTGAGCATCCCGACGCACCGCGTCGTCGCTTCTACGCGTACCTCGCGACCTTCATCGGCGCCATGGCCGGTCTTGTGTACAGCTCGACCCTTTTGGGCCAGCTCGTGTTCTTTGAGATCACGGGTGCGTGCTCTTGGGGCCTCATTAGCTACTACATGACGCCTACGGCCAAGAAGGCCGGCATGAAGGCTCTGATCATTACGCATATCGGTGCGCTTGGCCTGTATCTGGGCGCCGCCATCGTGTTTGCCCATACCGGTACCTTCGCCATTACCGCGATTGCCGGCCTCGACGCCAAGCTCAAGGCTATCGTTCTTTTGCTCGTGCTGTTTGCGGCCTGGGCCAAGTCCGCACAGGTTCCCATGTACATGTGGCTGCCTTCGGCCATGGAGGCGCCGACGCCTGTTTCGGCCTACCTGCATGGCGCCTCGATGGTTAAGGTCGGCGTGTGCGTGTTCGCGCGTGCACTCGTCTCTGCCGGCGAGATCCCCGAGATCGTGGGTTGGGTCGCCATTATCGACGCCATGGTCACCATGCTCTTTGGCTTCCTTATGTACCTGCCGCAAAAGGACATGAAGCGTCTGCTGGCCTTTTCCACGATCGCCCAGCTCTCCTATGTGTTCTTTGGTCTGGGCCTTTCGGTCTTTGGCAGCCAGCTGGCCTTCGATGGCGCCGTCTGCCACATCTTTAACCACGCTTTCGCCAAGACGCTGTTCTTCCTGATCGCCGGTTCGTTCTCCTTTACGCTCGGCACGCGTATGCTGCCCAAGCTTCGCGGCATCGTAAAGAAGTACCCGATCTCGGGCGTGGGCTTCGGTGTCGCCGCGCTCGCTATTGCCGGCGTGCCGCCCATGAACACGTTCTTCTCGAAGTTCCAGATTATCGCCGGCGGCTTCTCTGTGGGTGCCGGCAACGTCGCGATCCTGGTGCTCGTGTGCATCATGGTCGCCGAGACCGTCGCCACCTTCGCCTGGTTCCTCAAGTGGATGGGCTATTGCCTGCCCGGCGAGCCGAGCGACGAGGTCGCTGCGGGAGCCCCGCTTCCCCGCGCGATGGCGTTCGTGTTCATCGTGCTCATCATCATGGTCATCGTCAGCGGCCCGCTTTCGGCCAGCTGGATCGGTTAGGAGGTAGAACGACATGGGTTATTCGATCGTCAACATCCTTGGCGGCCTTCTGATCGTCACGTCCACCATGGTGGTCGTCTCCAAGAACATCAAGCACGCCATTCGCTGGTATGCGGTGCAGTCGCTGGTGCTCGTGGGACTGCTCGCTACGCTCGGTGCTACTACCGGTGCGCAGGAGCTGCTTATGTGGGCCGGATCTGCCTCTATCACTAAGGTCGTCCTGGTCCCTTACATCCTCAACCGCGCATACAAGAAGATGGGCGAGCCGAGCGACGCATCGCTCAAGGCCGGCCTTAAGCCCGCGTGGGCCATCTGCATCATCGCCGTCGAGGTCGCGATCTGCTTTGCCGTTGTGACGCAGATCAGCCTGCCCACGGCCGAGGTCGCAACGCCTGCGCTCGCTATTAGCTTCGCTCACTTCTTCGTGGGCCTCACCTGCATCATCTCGCAGCGCAACATCATGAAGCAGATCTTTGGATACTGCCTTATGGAAAACGGCAGCCACGTGACGCTCGCGCTTTTGGCCCCCACCGCTCCCGAGATCATCGAGATCGGTATCGCCACCGACGCCATCTTTGCCGTCATCATCATGTCCATCGTCGTGCGTCGCATTTGGGACGACTCCCACTCGCTCGATGCGCGCGACCTGTCCGAGCTGAGGGGGTAGTCCATGGAAACGTTGATTCTCGCCCTGCTCGCGACTCCTTTGGTGTTCTCGCTGGTCATGGCGTTTTTGCCCAAGAACACGTCCTATAACGTGTTTGCCGGTCTCAACCTGGTCTCCGTCGCAGCCGTCCTGGTGCTGTCGATTATGACGGCCGGCGACGTCCTTATGAGCGGCGAAACCGCGAGCGCTCTTGGCCTGTGGTTCCACCTCGATTCGCTGGGCGCCATCTTTGTGCTGCTCATCGGCTTTATCGGTTTTCTTACGGGGCTGTTCTCGCTGCCCTATGTAAAGGCCGATATCGAGGAGGGCTCCATGCCCGCCGAGCGCGCCAAGCAGTATTTTGCGCTGTTTAGCCTGTTTGTGTTCACCATGCTGCTCGCGTGCCTGTCCAACAACATGATCCTCACGTGGGCCGCCGTGGAGGCAACCACGCTTTCCACTGTGTTCCTGGTGGGTATCTACAAGAACAAGACGGCCCTCGAGGCTTCTTGGAAGTATGCGATGGTCTGTACCGCCGGCGTGGCATTTGGCCTGTTCGGTACGCTGCTGATCTACGCCAACGCCGCCGACGTGATTCCCAACGCCCACGAGGCCGCATTCCTGTCGTGCGTGCTGCCGTATGCCGACCAGTTCGACCCGACGCTCATGCGCCTCGCCTTTGCGTTTATCGTGATCGGCTTTGGCACCAAGGCTGGCCTGTTCCCCATGCACACTTGGCTGCCCGATGCCCACTCTCAGGCTCCGAGTCCTGTCTCGGCCCTGCTCTCGGGTGTTCTGCTTAAGTGTGCCATGCTTGTGATCATGCGCTTCTACGGCTTTACCATCCAGGCCGTGGGTGCCGAGTATCCGCAACTTCTGCTGTTGATCGTCGGCACTCTGTCCATTTTGGTGGCGGCACTCTCGATGTTTCGCCAGGACGACCTCAAGCGCCGCTTTGCGTACTCGTCTGTGGAGAACGTGGGCGTTATCGCCCTGTGCCTGGGTATCGGTGGCCCGCTGGGTATCGCCGCGGCCCTGCTGCACTGCGTGTTCCACGGCTTTACCAAGACGCTTGCCTTCTGCGTGTCCGGCAACATCCAGCACGCCTTTGGCACGCGTAGCCTGGCCAAGATCCAGGGCGTCGTCGAGGTTGCGCCCGCAACCGCCGCGCTCGCCATCCTGGCGCTGCTCGGCCTTGCCGCCTTCCCGCCCTTTGGCATGTTCATCTCTGAGTTCCTGACTTTTGTCGCCGGTGTTACCGCCGGTCCCATGTGGCTGGTCGTCGTGGTCGCCCTCGGTCTTACCGTGGCCATCTCCGCGCTCACCCGTATCGCACTCAAGTCGGTATTCGGCCATGCGCCCCAGGGCATGGGCAAGCATGAGGCCCCGGCGCTCATGCTTATCCCCGAAATCATCCTGGCTGTCATGATCTTGTGGTTTGGCATTGCCACCCCGCTGCCCCTCGTGCACGGTGTGGAGACCGCTACCGGCATCGTGCTCGAGCAGAGCACCGAGGAACTTCACGCGACGCCGATGTACCGCGCTGTGTTCGGTACCGAGACCGCTCAGAGCGAGGTGGAGTAACGAATGATTGAAACTGAGAACAAGGTGTATGCCCGTCGTTGCGAAAGCCACGTCGAGGCCCTGCGCGCCGCAGTGCCGGGCGCTATCGAGAAGGTTGAGTGGCAGTGCGAGGACCAGCTGACGATCACCGTCAAGCTGGACCGTCTGCCCGAGGCCGTCCACTACCTGTACTACGAGCGCTACGGCTGGATTCCCGTGATTGTCGGCAACGACGAGCGCTCCCTGTGCGGCCGTTACGCCGTGTACTACGTCATCTCCATGGAGGGGGAGGACCCCGGCTGGGTTACCGTGCGTGCCGAGGTCGACCCCGCCAAGATGACGTTCCCGTCCGTGACGCCGTTCGTCCCCGCCTGCGTGTGGGGCGAGCGCGAGCTGCGCGATATGTTCGGCCTGATTCCCGAGGGTTTGCCCGACCGTCGCCGCCTGGTGCTTCCCGATGACTGGCCCAGTGGCCTGTACCCGCTGCGCAAGGACTCCATGGACTACCGCTTCCGTCCCGCTCCCGCGAGCGACATGGAAAACTATGAGTTCTTGGCCGACACCAAGGGCAAGGAGACGACGCTCGTCCCCATGGGCCCGCTGCACATTACCTCCGACGAGCCCGGCCACTTCCGCCTGTTTGTCGAGGGCGAGACGATCGTCGATGCCGACTACCGTCTGTTCTACGTGCACCGCGGCATGGAGAAGGTCGCCGAGACGCGCCTGAACTATGACGCCGTCACGTTCCTCGCCGACCGCATCTGCGGCATCTGCGGCTGCGCCCACTCGGTGGCCTATGCCGAGGCCGTCGAGCGCGCCCAGGGCATTCATGTCCCGCCGCGCGCCCAGTACATCCGCGCCATCATGCTCGAGGTTGAGCGCCTGCACTCGCATCTGCTCAACATTGGCCTGGCGTCGCACTACACGGGCTTCGATTCCGGCTTCCAGCAGTTCTTCCGCGTCCGCGAGAAGTCCATGGACCTGGCCGAGAAGCTCTCCGGTCACCGCAAGACCTACGGTCTCAACGTGATCGGTGGCGTGCGTCGCGACATTTTGGCCGAGCAGAAGCTCTCCACGCTCACGACCATCCACCAGCTGCGCTCCGAGGTTCAGGAGCTCGTCGACGTCTTGCTCTCCACGCCCAACTTTATTGAGCGTACGAGTGGCATCGGCATCTTGGACCGCAAGATCGCACGCGACTTCTCGCCGGTCGGCCCGCTCATGCGTGGCTCGGGCTATGCCCGCGACGTGCGCTTCGACCATCCCTTCGACGGCTACGCCGATCCGGACGTTCAAAAGATGCACGCCGCCACGGCTGACACCTGCGATGCCTTCGGCCGTACCGCCGTTCGCATCCAGGAGGTCTACGATTCGATCGATATGATCGAGACCATGCTCGAGAACTGCCCGTCGGGCCCCATCCTCACCACGGATTGGGAGTACACCCCGCACAAGTACGCCATCGGTGCCACCGAGGCGCCGCGCGGCGAGGACGTGCACTGGGCCATGCTCGGCAATAACCAGAAGTGCTACCGCTGGCGCGCCAAGGCCGCCACGTACAGCAACTGGCCGGTCCTGCGCTACATGTTCCGCGGCAACACCGTGGGCGACGCGGCGCTGATCGTCGGCTCGCTCGACCCGTGCTACTCCTGCACCGACCGCGTGACGGTGACCGATGTCGCCGCCAAGCGCGACCATGTGCTCGACAAGGAGCAGTTCGAGAACGTCTGGCGCGACAAGTCGCCGCTTGCGGGCGAGGGCACCATGGCCGCTCCGTTCGATGAGGAGGCGCTCTAATATGCTGAAGCTTTGGAAGGTTAACGCCAAGGCCGGCGACGCGACGGTCAAGTACCCGTTTGCGCCGTTCCCCACCAACAAGGACATGCGCGGCAAGCCCGAGCACAACGCCGAGCTCTGCATTGCCTGCGGTGCCTGCGGCGTGGCGTGCCCGGCCGATGCCATTCGCATGGACACCGACCTTGCGGCCGATACCATCACCTGGTCGATCGACTATGGTCGCTGCATCTTCTGCGGCCGCTGCGAGGAAGCCTGCCCCATGGAGGCCATCAAGCTCACCGAGGAGTTTGAGCTGGCCGTCATGAGCAAGGACGACCTCACCAGCAAGAGCGTTTATACGCTCGAGCACTGTTCGCGTTGCGGCAAGCCGTTTGCCCCGCACAAGGAGATCGACTACGCCAAGCGCCTGCTGCAAAAGGCCGGCGGCATGGAGGCCGAGCAGGCTGCCCGTACCGTCGGTATGTGCCAGGAGTGCAAGCGCGAGCTCGACGCCCTGCGCGCCGCTTCGGCCGTAAAGACCGGCAACGCGCGCGGAATGGCTGCCAACGAGACGCTTGCGTCCGGCGAGCCCCAGGGCCCCGGCATGGAGTATCTGGGCGGCCACGGCGTGAACCCGGAGTATATCGACCGCGAGCTCAACCCCGATGCGCCCGAGATTCCCGCCGGTCCGGCGCCGGTCGAGGGCATCATCATGGATTTTGATATGAAGGAGGAGTAACCATGGCCGAACCCACGCTTTTGCCCGAGCGGCTTCAGTACCGCCCGACCAAGATCGAGCTCGACGAGAGCATCGAGAAGGCCAAGGCGACCCTTCTTAAGAAGATCAAGCGCTCGGTGTACGTTTACCGTGTTGACTGCGGCGGCTGCAACGGCTGCGAGATCGAGATCTTCGGTTCCATCACGCCCGTCTTCGACGTCGAGCGCTTTGGCATCAAGGTCGTGCCCTCGCCCCGTCACGCCGATGTGCTGCTGTACACCGGCGCCGTGACGCGTGCCATGCGCATGCCGGCCCTGCGCGCCTTTGAGGCCGCACCCGATCCCAAGATCGTGGTGTCCTATGGCGCGTGCGGCTGCACCGGTGGCATCTTCTACGACAACTACTGCGTCTGGGGCGGCACGGATAAGATCCTGCCGGTCGACGTCTACATTCCCGGCTGCCCGCCCAGCCCTGCGCAGACCGTCTACGGCTTTGCCATGGCGCTCGGTCTGCTGGACCAAAAACTCCATGCCGAGACCACGGTGGAGGCCGCCGGCGAGCAGGCCGATATCCTGCACCCCGGCGTGCCGTACAAGCTGCGCGTTGCCATCGAGCGCGAGGCTCGCGCCATGAGCGGCTACCGTTACGGCCGCGACTTGGCCAACGAGTTTATGGATACGCTCGAGGGCGCGCCCAAGGGCGATATCCGCGGTGCCATGGCGCTGCTCATCGACAAGCAGGATGATCCTCGCCGCGTTGAGGTGTACTCGGCGTTACAGGATCTGGTACTGGCCGGAGGTCGCTAGATGGAGCTCACGGACCGCTCTGGTTACTTTGCGGGCCCCGGCATGCTCGGCGGCTCTTTTGGCGATGCCTCGCGCGCAAGCGACGAGGCCGCCGAGGGCGTCGCCGACCCCTGCCTGGGCCATACGCCCGACCAGGTGGTCTTCTATGAGCTCACGCGTAAGTTTGTGGAGACCGAGGAAGACGTTCCCCAGGAGGCCTGCGACGTGCTGTACTACACGCTCGCCGTGGGCCACCACACCGGCGTGCTCGACTGCTTTGAGCCGCGCCTGTCGGTGCCGGTGAACGTGTTCTATACGCTTATCGACGCGCTGCCGGAGGGGGAGGCCAAGACCAAGTTCGAGGCCATCCGCTCCTTTGGCGAGTGCCAGCTCGACAAGGCGGCGGTGCCGTCGCTGCTCGAGGCCTGTGACACGCTGCTCGACGATCGCGGTTTTCGCGGTTCGGCCAAGGCCGGCATCTCGGTGTTCGATGACGACTTTGGCCTGCATGCCCAGCAGGTTGCGTTCTTAATGAAGTTTCGCGATCTGGTTGAGCGCGTGCGCGATGTGTCGGGCGTGTATCTGACGGGGAGGTTGCAGTAATGGGTCGCGTTGTGGATGGCCGTGTGAACGACGCCCCGTTTGCGGGCATTGTGCTCACGGCGGGAAGCGTGCTGCGCGCCGACGATGCCGCTGGCCCCGTGCTCTCCAAAAAGATGGAGGACACGCCCATCGCCGGTTGGTACACCATCGACGGTGGTCAGACGCCCGAGGACGACATCATCGAGGTCAAGCGCGAGCGTCCGCCGCGCCTAGTGTTGGTCGATGCCGCCGACATGGCGCTGCCCGTCGGTGCCATCCGCCTGCTCGATAAGACCGACGTCGCGCGCAAGTCGATGTTCACCACGCATTCGCTTCCCTTGTCGATTCTGATCGAAGAGATTGAGCAATCGTGCGAAGATATCGTCTTCATAGGGATTCAGCCGGGCGACACGGAGTTCTACAACCCCATGTCCCCGGAAGTCTTTGACGCCGTCGACGCCGTGTACGACGCCGTGGCCGCCAACGACTTTTCCCACTTTGTCCGCTTGGGACAAGAGCAATAGGTGCGCTTGTCCCTGCTGATTAGGAAAGAAGTGATTGACATGGCAGATTCCAAGGCAGAATATCCCGCTCCCGATTGCCTGGCGCCCGCCGCGATCGAGGCCAAGACCGAGGCCGCCGGCGTGACCAAGGCCAACCTGCCGGTCGCAAAGGCCTTTCTGTTGGCAATGTTCGCCGGTGCGTTTATTGCCTTCGGTGGCCTGTTCTTTACCGTGTTCTTGAGCGACAGCACGCTGGGCTGGGGTGCCCAGCGCGTCGTGGGCGGTCTGTGCTTTTGCCTGGGCCTGGTGCTGGTACTGGTGTGCGGCGCCGAGCTGTTTACCGGTAATTCGCTTATGGTCTGCGCGCTCAAGAGCAAAAAGATCACCCTGGCTCAGATGCTCAAGGCATGGGTCGTCGTGTGGGTCGGCAATTTTGTCGGTGCCCTGTTCATCGTCTTTTTGGTGTATATGGCCGGCATTTACAAGCTCAACGGCGAGGCGGTCGCCAATTCCATGGTGAGCGTCGCCGCCGGCAAGGTGACGATCGACTGGGCGACGATCTTCTTCCGTGGCATCCTGTGCAACATCTTTGTGTGCCTGGCCGTGTGGATCGGTACCGCCGGCAAGACCGTGGTCGATAAGGTTGTGGGCATTCTGCTGCCCATCGCCGCTTTTGTGGCCTGCGGTTTTGAGCACTGCGTCGCCAACATGTACTTTTTGCCCATGGGTGCCGTGATGCACGCGTTCGGCTATGGTGCCGACGTCGCCGGCGCCGATGCACTCAACGCTGCGGGCATTGCGTTTAACTTGTCCGCCGCCACGCTGGGCAACATCGTGGGCGGCGCGGTTCTGATCGCGCTCGGCTACTGGTTTATCTACGCTAAGAAGTCCGAGGCGTAAGGTACCGTCTGTTTGACGTTGGGCCTCCCGCGGGGCGTTGCCGTGCGGGAGGCTATTTGGGTCTGGGGTTCGTTGTCGGGCTGTTGGCCTGTTGTGTTTGGCTGATGAAAGGGGTAATCGAGATGGCATCTGCTGTGAAGCGTGACGGTCGCGCCGTGGTGACCACATGCGGGGGATGCTATGCCGATTGCGCCTTTGCGGCACGCGTTGAGGACGGTCGTGTGGTGGCTGAGTTGCCGGTTGTGGGGCATCCGTGCGCGGCGCGTGCCCTGTGCGCCCGCGGGCGCCATCGCCTGGCAATGCCGTTTGACGAGCGCGACCGCATTGTGCACCCCATGCGACGCCGCCGGGATGGCTCGGGGTTCGATGCGATTACCTGGGACGAGGCGTTTGCTCAGATTGCCGAGCGCCTTTTGGGGATTGTTGACGGGCATGGTCCGCGCGCGCTGGGCATGACGCTCGGCGTTCCCTCGTTCGACCGCTACTGGGCGTATCGCTTTATGCATGCGTTGGGCTCGCCCAACGTGTACGGTGCCGATGGCGCCTGCGAGGTAAGCCGACTTACCGGTTGGGAGCACAGCCTGGGCTATAGCCCCGCCTCCGACCTAGCACATACCGACTGCATCATGTACCTGGGGCGTTCCATCGTCGATTCATCGACGATGGGGGCCGTCGATGCGCTCAACGATGCGCGCCGGCGCGGGGCGAAGATTATCGTGGTCGACCCCCGGCGCAGCGGCTCCGCCGCGCTTGCCGACCGCTGGCTGCGCGTGCGCCCGGGCTGCGATTTGGCACTACTGCTGGGCATCGCCCACGTGCTGATTGCCGAGGACTTGTACGACCACGAGTTCGTTGCCCGCTATACCACGGGTTTTGACGAGCTGGCGCAGGCGGCCCGTCCTTGGACGCCCGAGTGGGCCGAGTCGATGTGCGACGTGCCGGCCGCAGAGATTGTCGCCACGGCGCGCGATCTCGCTGCCGCCGCGCCTGCCGCTGTGGTGGATGCGGGCTTTCATGGTGGCATCGGTATCGCGTATGCCAATAGCACCCAGACCGCGCGCGCTATCTGCTTGGTCGATGTGCTGCTGGGCTGCATCGGGCATGCGGGCGGCGCGCTCAATCCGCCCACGCCGCTTGTGTTGGGCGACCTCGATCCCACGCGCTTTGCGACGCCGCCGGTGCCGCGTGGGCCCAAGCTGGGGTCCGAGCGCTATCCGCTCGTCGATCCCGAGCGCGGCCTGTGCACGACCATCGGTCAGTCGATTCTTGCCGGCGATTTGCGTGGGCTCATCGTCTATGCCAGTAACCCTGGTGCGGGCTATGGCAATGCACAGGCTTGGTTGAGTATTTTGCAGCGGCTCGACTTGCTTGTGACGATTGATATTCGCTGGTCCGAGACGGCACGTGCTTCTGACTTCGTGCTGCCCGACGTGACGTATCTGGAGGCCGACCGCGGCGTGGGAACGGTGGCGGGCGTCAACGATGCGCGCGTGTTCTACCGCAACGCCGTGCTGCCCGTGCAGCATGACGACACACGTCCCGGTCGGGAGATTTTTGCCGGTCTGGCGCAGGCGTGTGGCGCGGGCGAGTACTTCCAGTTTACGTCCGACGATCTAGCGGCTGCCCAGGTGGCGTCGTTTGGGATCAATCTGGACGAGCTCAAGGAGCGCGGCTGGGCCGACACGGGTGTTGCGTTGCCGTCGCGTACAGGCGAGCCGGTGATTCCCTTGGATGGCGGCAAAATTGCGCTGGCAAGCGACGTGTGGGAACGAGCCGGTCTGGGACGCGTGCCAGGCTGGATTGCGCCGATGGTGGAGCCCGGCCCGGGGATGTTTCGCCTCATTAGCGGCAACCGTCCCTTTGAGTCGCATACTTCGCGCAGGCTCGCGGCCCAAGGTGCCGCTGAGGCTGGATCGGACCTGGATGCCGTGCAGATGAATGCCGATGCCGCTGCGCACATGGGCATCGCCGATGGCGAGGTCGTCGAACTTGTGAGCGATTTGGGCCGCGACCGCGTGCGCGTGGAGACGACGCCGTATCTGCATCCGGCGTGCATCTTCACCTCGGCCGCCCCCGGCGGGCGTTCGTTTGGCGCCGATGCCGGTGGCGCTCAAGCCTTGGGCGTGGGCCCACTCGACCATACGCCGCTGCGCTGGGACCCGTTGACGGGTGCCGCGCTCACCCAGGAAAACGCCGTTCGCGTGGAAAAGATCGCGGCGCGCGAGGATAATAACGAGTAATTGACTCAGCTGATGCATTCGACTGATCCACGTTTCTTTTGAAAGGCCGTACATGAGCGATAGCCAGAACATGTCCGATGAGGTACGCGCCCGCCTGCGCGCCATTCCTTCCGTCAACGAGCTGCTTGCCGAGTGGCCGGTAGTGAAGGCGGCGGGGGAGACCTGCGACGCGGTGGTGCATGCCGCCGTGACGGCCGAGCTCGACGAGGAGCGCGCAGCCATTCGCGCCGGTGCTGCCCCGCGCTCTAAGCGCGACCTTGCCTCGGCCATCGAGTGGCGTGCGCACCGCTCCGCGCTGCCGAGCTTGCGTCCCGCCGTCAACGCCACGGGTGTGGTTATCCATACCAACCTGGGTCGAGCCCCGCTCGCGGAGTCGGCCGCCAAGGCGGTGGCCGAGGTCGCGCGCGGCTACAGCACGCTTGAGTACAGCGTGGACACCTGCTCTCGCGGGTCGCGCAAGGAACATGCCGCGCAGCTGATCCGCTCACTCACCGGTGCCGAGGACGCGCTCGTGGTCAACAACAATGCCGCCGCGGTGCTGCTGGTGCTTGCCACCCATGCCGCGGGTAAAGAGGTCATCGTCAGCCGCGGCGAGCTTGTCGAGATTGGCGGCAGCTTCCGCATCCCCGATGTCATGGCGGCTTCGGGCGCCAAACTCGTCGAGGTCGGCGCCACCAACCGCACACACCTGGCAGATTATGAGCAAGCCATTACGCCCGATACGGCCATGATCCTCAAGGTCCATCCTTCCAACTATCGCATCAAGGGCTTTCACGAGGAAGTGGGCTCTCGGGAGCTTGCCGCTCTGGCCCACAAGCATGGTCTGCTGTTCTACGAGGACCAGGGTTCGGGCGCGCTTTTGCCCGATGACATTCTGGTGCGCGGCGGTGAGGAGCCCACGCCGGCTTCGGTCGCGGCAGGGCTCGATCTGGTGTCGTGCTCGGGCGATAAGCTGCTCGGTGCCGCGCAGGCAGGCATTATCATGGGCCGTCGCGATCTGGTCCAGGCTTGCGGGTCGCATCCGCTTATGCGTGCCCTGCGCCCGGGCAAGCTCGCGCTGGCGGCGCTCGAGGCCACACTGCGCATTTACATGGACGGGGCGGATGTTGCCCATCGCGAGGTGCCGGTTCTCAACATGCTCACGCTTCCGCAGGCTCATCTGGAGCGTCGCGCACGCAAGCTGCGCGAGCTGATGGTGGCGGGCCTCGATAAGGCTGGCTGCCCGTGTGCCGTGCAGGTGGAAATCGTCGAGGAGTCGTCGACTCCCGGCGGCGGCTCGCTTCCTACCGTCGAGTTGCCCACCATGTGCGTTGCCGTGCGTCTTGTCGATGAGCGTCTTTCCGTTGACGCACTCAAGCGCTCGCTCGTCCAAGATTTCGACACTCCGGTCGTCACACGAACCTCGCACGATCGCATTTTGTTTGACGTCCGTACGCTCGTGGGCGACCGCGATATCGAGACGGCGGCATCGACGCTCGTCGCGTGCGTTGAGAAGGCGATTGCTCGATGAGTGAGGTTCAAGCGCTGGTAGAGTGTCCCGTTATCGTTGGCACGGCGGGCCACGTTGACCATGGTAAGTCGGCACTGATCGAGGCGTTGACCGGCAAGAATCCCGACCGTCTGGAGGTTGAGCGCCGTCGCGGTATGACCGTGGAGCTGGGCTTTGGCGAGCTGGCACTGCCGAGTGGCAAGATCGTTGGCCTGGTCGACGTGCCGGGCCACGCGCATTACTTGCGCGCCATGGTGCAGGGCGCCACGGGCATCGACGTGGCGGTGCTGGTGGTTTCGGCTGTCGAGGGCGTGATGCCGCAGACCCGCGAGCACGTGCATGTGCTGGAGCTGCTGGGCGTTACGCATATGGTGGTCGCGCTGACGATGTGCGACCTGGCCGACGCCGAGATGACCGAGCTTGCCGAGCTCGATGTCGATGACTTTTTGTCGGGTACCGTGTTCGCGGGCGCGCCGATGGTCCCCGTGTCGTCCAAGACCGGCGAGGGGATTGACGCGCTGCTGGCCGCGCTTGACGATCGGGTCGGTGCCTGCTGGGATTCCTGCCGCGACCGTGCCGAGCGCACCGATGCTGCGCCGCGCTTGCCGATTGACCGCTGCTTTACGATCAAGGGCGCCGGCACCGTCGTGACAGGGACACTGCACGATGCGCCGGTTGCGGTGGGCGATGAGCTCGTCGCGCTGCCGTCGCGCACGGCCTGCCGCGTACGCGGGATCCAAGTGCATGGCGACACGCAGCAGGCGCTTCCCGGTCAGCGTGTGGCGCTCAACTTGGTGGGCGGTGGCGTCGCTGCGCTCGATCGCGGTGAGATGCTCGGCGTGGAGGGTCGCTTTGGCCAGACGCTGCGCTTTATGATGGCGTTTACGTATTTAGGTCGCGAGGGCACCAAGCCGCGCGTGCTCGAGTCGGGCGCGCGTGTGCATGTGATGGCCGGCACGGCCGAGGTCGTCGGCCGCATCATGCTTTTGGAGGGCGAGGCCCCCATGGCGGTGGGCGAGACCCGTACCGTGCAGGTGCGCCTGGAGGACCCGCTGCCGCTGTGTGCCGGAGACCATGCCGTGGTGCTGTCGTATTCGCCCGTTATGCTCATCGGCGGCGGGCGCGTGCTGCTTTCGCGCTGCCGTCGCTCGCGCGAGCTTTCTGCTGGCGGGCGTGCACTGTTTGCGGCGCTTGAGTCCGGCGATACCGCGGGCGGTGTGGGCGCTTGGCTGGCGCTGCAGATGCTGCCAGTTACGGCGGTTGATGTTGCCGACGCTTTGGATCTTGGTGTCGGCGAGGTCGATGCCGCACTGCGCGGGTTGGTGTCGCAGGGCTCTGTTCGCAAGCTTGCTGTGGGTGATGCGGACTACTTGGCGGACGCCGTGGTGCTTGACGCTGCGATGGATGCACTGGCGGCGACCCTGTCAGCCATGCACGCGGCGTCTCCCAAGGAGACGGGCTTTACGCCCGGCGCCGTTGCCCATGCTGCGTGGCCTGCCGCTGATGATGGCGTTGCCGCGGCCCTGATTGCCGAGGGCTGCTCGCGCGGCGTGTGTGCCTCCGAGGGCGCCGAGGTTTTCGATCCACACTCGGCCGCCGCAGCCGCACGCGTGGTGCGAGAGGCTTGCGATCGGATCGTTGCCTTGCTGGACGAAGCCGGCCTCGATGCACCGATATTGCCCGAGGTGGGCGAGCAGTTGCAGCTCGATCGCGACACCATGACGCGTGCCCTGCGCGAGCTTTCGCTCAATCGCTCGATCGTTAAGGTCGAGCGCGACGTTGCCCTGTCCGCTGCCGCCGAGGCCCATGCGCGCGAGCTTGTTGCCGCCGCCATTGAGGCAGCCGGCGGTGCTGCCACCACGAGCGTACTGCGCGAGGCCCTGGGTGTGTCGCGCAAACGCGCCATCAGCATCTTGGAGCACCTGGATGCCGTGCGCTTTACGGTGCTCGACAAGGACGCCGGCGGCCTGAGGTCCCTGCGCTAGGCCGGTCACTCGCTCCCGCCTCCTCAGTTGCGGTGAAATAGTTCCTATTTGGAGGCTTTGGCAGCAAATACAGGAACTATTCCACCGCAACTTCTTGTTCGTCTTTTTGGGATGGAGCCGTTTCGGTTTGGTAAAATACCGCCGCACTTGGGAACGGATGGGCTCCGGTGGGCTCCGCGGTCCTCAAAACCGTTGCGAGGCGTGCAAAACGTCTTGGATGTGTTCGATTCACATACGTTCCCGCCATACGCTACCAGCGCTTTTGTGCTCGCGGTCTTGCTGCGTGCCGCAAAGGCGCTGTTTTGTTTTTGCACGAGCTTTTCGTAGCGCTGCTATTTCGGTGGCTGTATTTAGCTTCGTGCACCGGGTTTCGAGCATGCCGATGGAGGTGTTTTGCCGTATGACTACCGTAAGACGGGCCGATCTTTCTTGTGTTGTCCAGGCGGGCGGGTTGTCGTCGCGCATGGGCTGCGATAAGGCGCGCATGGCGTTTTGCGGTGAGCCGCTCATCGAGCGTGTTCTGGGTCGGCTGGCGCCAGTTGCCGGCGAGTTGGTCGTGACGACTTCGCGTCCCAGCGAGCTTGCCCATCTTGAGGAGCACGCGTTTGGCGGCCTGGTGCCGCGTGTGGTGGCTGACCTTGAAGGGTCGGCGGGCGCCATGCGCGGCATCGCGAGCTCGTTGGCCGCGGCCCGATTGCCGCTCGTGGCGATCGTCGCCTGCGATATGCCGTTTGTCTCGCCGGAACTCATTGGCGCGCTTGTCGATCGTGTTGAAGCCGAGGCGCTCGACGTGTGCGTGCCGCGCGAGGAGCGGGGGATTGAGCCGCTTTGCGCCGTCTGGCGCCGTGACGCTTGTGCGCCGGTTGCCCATGAGCTGCTCGCCTGCGACCGTCAGCGCATTCGCTGCCTGATCAATCGCGTTCAGGCTGGTTATATGGATGAACCGCAGATCGTTAAGGCCGCCGGCTCGACGCTCTGCTTCGAGAACGTCAATACGCCCGAGGAGTTTGCGGCGGCCGAGTTACTCGCCTAGACGATTGGAGTCGCCATGTCTCACGATATTTGTCCCGACACGGGAGAGCCTTGCACTTGCGACGGATCCGAACCCTGTACCTGCGGTTGTGGTAGCTGTGGACATACTGCGGAAGAGGAAGCGGCCGCCGCGGCGTATCGCGAGGCATACCGCGAAGGCCCGTCCGGTGATGTTCTCGACCATGAACGCAAGATCATCGTGTCGTTCGATAGCACCTTCGATGTGATGGAATGCGAACAGCTGTGCCTTGCCGCCGGTGTGCCCGGGCGCATCATGCCGCTGCCCGGCTCTATCACCGCCGGCTGCGGGCTGTGCTGGGCCATGCCGTTCTCGGGCGATGCCCTCTCCGCCTTCCGCGCCGCCACCGAGGGCCGCGTAACCCCCGCCGACTACCACCAGCTCGTTCTCTAATCGCCAAAACCACCGCAAAGGTGCCTGTCCCCAATGTGCTGGTTTGGAACACGTGGACGAAACAGGTTTGAAACACGGGTTTTGCACGTCAGGCACTCAAAAACGCTTCTACCTGCATCGTAATCAAAACGAAACATCTGCTCGTCGGCTTATGCGAAACTTTGCTGCAACAGTGCGATATTATCCATACTCGATAAAGTTCGCGGCGCATAGGGTGCCGCGACCAACATTTTCGTTTCCCATCATTGGAGGAAGCATGAGCTACACGCAGAAAGTTCTCGAAGAGCTCAAGGCCCGCTATCCCGAGCAGCCTGAGTTCATCCAGGCCGCGACCGAGATCCTCGGCACCATTCAGCCGGCGCTCGACGCCCACCCCGAGTACGAGGAGGCCGCCCTGCTGGAGCGCCTCGTCGAGCCCGAGCGCATCGTCATGTTCCGTGTTCCCTGGGTCGACGACCAGGGCAAGGTTCAGGTCAACCGCGGCTATCGCGTCGAGTTCAACTCTGCCATTGGACCCTACAAGGGCGGCCTGCGCTTTAACCCGACGGTCACCCTGGGTATGCTCAAGTTCCTGGGCCTGGAGCAGATCCTCAAGAACAGCCTGACCACCCTTCCCATGGGCGGCGGCAAGGGCGGCTCCGACTTTGACCCCAAGGGCAAGTCCAACAACGAGATCATGCACTTCTGCCAGTCCTTCATGACCGAGCTCTATCGCCACATCGGCCCCAACACCGACGTTCCTGCCGGCGACCTGGGCGTTGGCGGCCGCGAGGTTGCCTACCTGTTCGGTCAGTACAAGCGCCTGACCAACGAGTGGACCGGCGTCCTCACCGGCAAGGGCCTCTCCTTTGGCGGCTCGCTCGCCCGTACCGAGGCCACCGGCTACGGTCTGGCCTACTTTGTGGACGAGTACCTCAAGAGCCGCGGCGACTCCTTCGAGGGCAAGAACGTCGTCGTGCACGGCTCCGGCAACGTCGCTATCTACGCCGTTCAGAAGGTCTCCCAGCTCGGCGGCAAGGTGCTGGCCTGCTCCGATACTCACGGCTGGGTCGAGGATCCCGACGGCATCGACTACACTGTGCTCGAGCACGTCTACAACAAGAAGCGCTCTGGCCACGACAAGGGCGTTACGCTCGCTATGTACGTTGACGAGAAGCCCAACGCCGTGTGGCACGAGGGCGACGGCCGTGGCGTTTGGCAGCTGCCCTGCGACATCGCGCTGCCCTGCGCTCGCGAGAACACGCTGCTGCTCGAGGACGCCCAGGCGCTCGTCGCCAACGGCTGCAAGGTGGTCGGCGAGGGCGCGAACATGCCCACGACCATCGAGGCCACGACCTACTTCCAGGAGAACGGCGTTGCCTTTATGCCCGGTAAGGCTGCCAACGCCGGCGGCGTGCTCGTGTCCGGCCTGGAGATGAGCCAGAACGCCGAGCACCTGTCCTGGACCTTCGAGGAGGTCGACGGCAAGCTCGAGCAGCTCATGCGCGGCATGTTCCACAACGTGGACGACACCGCCAAGGAGTACGGCCAGGAGGGCAACTTCGTCATGGGCGCCAACATCGCCGGCTTCCTGAAGGTCGCTGACGCCATGCTCGCCCAGGGCGTCTGCTAAATCTTCGCTCGAAATAGCATGTGATGAGGCTCCCAGCTATCCAGCTGGGAGCCTTTTCTATCCCGGAGGACTCCTCATAACTTGCGGTGAAATACGGACTGTTTAGCGTCCCAGAACGGCTAATCAGTCCGTATATCACCGCAAGTTATGTATGGGTGGGTGGATTTTGTCCTAAAACGGTGTGCGGCCCCTCGTTTGGTACACTTAAACGTACTGGACAAGTGGAGAGATGGGGGAGAACGTGCTCAAGTTCGGTACCTACGTCCGTGTTGGAAACGCGGCCGAAGCCTATGAGCTCTTGCAGAAGAACCGCAACAACAAGATTGTGGGCGGTGGCATCTGGATGCGTCTGGGTTCGCGTCGTGTGGCGACGGCGATTGACCTTTCGGCCTGCGGTCTCGATCAGATCGAGGAGACCGAGACCGAGTTTCGCATCGGTGCCATGTGTACCCTGCGCCAGCTCGAGCGCCATGCCGAGCTCAACGCGCTTGTCAACAATGTCTTTGAGTTCGCCGTCCACGATATCGTGGGCGTGCAGCTGCGCAATACCGCCACGGTGGGCGGCAGCATCTACGGCCGCTTTGGCTTTTCGGACGTGCTCTCGGCCTTTTTGGCGCTCGATTCCTATGTAGAGCTGACGGGCGCCGGCCGCGTGCCGCTCGCGGAGTTCGTCGACATGGGTTACGTGCGCGACGTGATCGAGCACATCGTGGTCGTTAAACACGACTACCGCGCGAGCTACGAGGCCGTGCGCAAGGCCGCGACCGACTTCCCCTCGCTCAACGTCACCGCCGCCTGGTGGGACGGCTCCTGGCACGTCACCGTGGGTGCCCGCCCGCTGCGCGCGACCCTGCTGCAGGGCGAGGCGTGCGGCCTTACCAACGAGCATCCTTCCGAGGACGAGCTTCGCGCCCTGGCCGCATCCGTGCGCTCGCTGGGCTACGGCACCAACCTGTGGGGCTCGGCCGACTACCGCCGTCGCATCTCGGCACCGCTCGCCATCCAGGCTGTGCGTCGCGCCGCCGGCATCGAGCTTTCGGCCGCGCTTGCCCGCGAGCTCGAGGGCGTGCAGATCCCTAAGTTCGCCACGGACGAGTATTCCTGCCGCCGCGTGCCCGGCGTCGATTCTAGCGAGGTGCGCTAATGGCTGCCAAACTCATCGATCTTTCCTTTACGCTCAACGGCCGTAAGGTCAAGGTTCAGATTGCCCCCGACACCATGCTCTTTGCATTGTTGCGCGAGCAGGGTTGTGTGTCGGTGCGCTGTGCCTGCGAGACCACCAACTGCGGTCTGTGCACGGTGTGGCTCGATGGCGACCCGGTTCTGAGCTGCTCGGTTCCCGCCGCGCGCGTCGAGGGCCGCTCCATCACCACGCTCGAGGGCCTCAAGGCCGAGTCCGAGGCGCTTGCCCGTGCGATGGCTGCCGAAGGCGCCGAGCAGTGCGGTTTTTGCGCCCCCGGCCTTATCATGAACGTGCTGGCGCTTGCCCGCGCCGCCAAGGAGGACCCGAGCCTCGTCGCCACGCGTGAGGAGCTCTCACGTCAGCTTGCCGGTAACCTTTGCCGCTGCAGCGGCTACGAGAGCCAGCTGCGCGCTATCGTGCGCTTTCTCAACGAGTCCGGCGTGCAGGTTGGCTTTGAGATGCCCGAGCTGCCCGTCAACGACACGAGCTCTGACGGCGTCTCCTACAAGCAGATCACCCACAAGCAGCCCAAGAAGGACTCGAAGGCCCTGCTCGAGGGTCGTCCGGTCTACACCGGCGATATGGTGCCCGCCGGCGCCCTGATCGTCAAGCTCAAGCGCAGCCCCTATGCCCGCGCCAAGATCCGCTCCATCGACACGTCTCGCGCCCTTAAGGTGCCGGGCGTCGTGGGCGTCTACACCTACGAGGACGTGCCCAAGCGCCGCTTTACCATCGCCGGCCAGAGCTATCCGCAGCCGAGTCCCTACGACCGCCTGATTCTCGAGAACCTCGTCCGTTACCAAAACGAGGAAGTGGCGATCGTCGCCGCCGAGACCGAGGAGGCTGCCGACAAGGCGCTCAAACTCATTAAGGTCGACTATGAGGTGCTCGAGCCGCTGCTCGACTTTACCCAGGCACTCGATAACGACATCGTTGTCCACCCCGAGGGCGACGTGACCTTTATGTTCCCGCAGGGCGGCGACGTTGCTCGTAACCTGGTGTGCAGCGGTACCAGCGATTTTGGCGACTTGGACGAGGCCTTCGCCCAGAGCGACATCGTCTTTGAGCGCACCTACACCAGCCAGGCCACGCAGACTGCGCCCATGGAGACCTTCCGCGCCTTCGCGACGACCGACGCGTTCGGGCGCATCTCGGTGACCACCTCGACGCAGGTGCCCTTCCACGTGCGTCGCATGGTCGCGCAGTCGCTCGATATTCCGCAGTCGCAGGTGCAGGTCATTAAGCCGCGCATCGGCGGCGGCTTTGGCTCCAAGCAGACGGGCTGCTGCGAGATCTTCGTGGCGTTCGTGACCCAGCAGACTGGCCGTCCGAGCTACTGCTGCTACACCCGCGAGGAGACCATCACCGCGGGCAATTCGCGCCACCAGATGCAGATGACCGTTAAGCTGGGCGCCATGAACGACGGCACCATCACGGCCATCGATCTGCATACGCTGTCCAACGCCGGTGCGTATGGCGAGCACGCTACCACGACGATCGGCCTGTCGGGCCACAAGAGCCTGCCCATCTACAACCACGTAAAGGCGAGCCGCTTTAGCTGGGACGCCGTCTACACCAACACCAACCGCGGCGGCGCGTATCGCGGCTACGGTGCCACCCAAGGCCAGTTTGCCGTGGAGAGCGCCGTCAACGAGCTCGCCGACATGCTGCACATGGACCCCGCCGACCTGCGCCTTAAGAACATTGTGCGCGAGGGCGAGACCATGCCGCAGTACTACAACGAGAAGCTCAACGCCTGTGCGCTCGACCGCTGCCTGCTGCGCGCGATGGACATGATCGGTTGGCGCGACAAGCCGCTAGCCGTGGACCTGGGCGACCGCGTGCGCGCCCTGGGCTGCGCGCTCACCATGCAGGGCTCAGGCATTTCCAACGTGGACATCGCCGGCATCGACATGCGCCTGGAAGAGGACGGCTTCATTACCATCGGCACCGGAGCCACCGATAACGGCATGGGCGTCGACACGATCCTGGCGCAGATTGCCGCCGAGGAACTGGGCGTGGAGAGTTCGATGATCGTGGTGCGCGGCGTGGACACTGATGTGTCGCCGTTCGACGCCGGCTCGTACGCGAGCTCGGGTACGTACGTGACGGGCCTTGCCGCCAAGAACGCCGCGACCGAGCTGCGTGAGAAGATTTGCTCCAAAGCCGCCCAGATGTGGGACGTGGACGCCGCCGATGTGGTCTTCGATGGTCAGTACGTGCGTCTGTCCGACGAGCGTGCCGCGCGCGAGCAGAACCGCTACCTCACGCTGCGCGACTTTGCCAACCTGTGCGTCAAGAACATCGCGGGCGGCGACGCGCTGACCTCGCATGCCTCTGCCTGCCTGCCCGTTTCGCCCCCGCCGTTTATGGCCGGCATTGCCGAGGTCGAGGTCGACAAGGCCACCGGCAAGGTGACTGTTGTGGACTACGCGGCGGCTGTGGACTGCGGCACCGTGATCAACGAGGCGCTTGCGCGCGTCCAGGCCGAGGGCGGCATTGCCCAGGGTATCGGCCACGCGCTCTACGAGATTGTCGAGCACGATGACCGCGGCCGTCTGCGCACCGGCAACTTTATGAGCTACAAGCTACCCACGCGCCTGGATATCGGCAGCATACGCGTGGCCTTTGAGCCGAGCTACGAGCCGACGGGTCCGTTTGGTGCCAAGTCGATCGGCGAGGTCGTCATCAACACGCCGCTCGCCGCCGTGGCCTCGGCCGTGGCACACGCCACCGGCCACCAGGTGCGCTCGCTGCCGATCACGCCCGAGAAGGCCCTGCTGGGGGAGTAGCGGGTCAGCGAACAAGTCGTAATGGGCGGGGCGGGGCAACTCGTCCCGCCTTTTGCACTCGTGGTGAGGTCGTGAGCTTGTAAAAGGTGTGCGTGCGCTTGCCGTTCGTATCTGCTATCATTCCTAGTCTGTGCGCTCATGCGGGCGTGGCGGAATTGGTAGACGCGCCAGATTTAGGTTCTGGTGGGATTCCCGTGAAGGTTCGAGTCCTTTCGCCCGCACCATCGCACCTGCGTCGGCCCTGGCCGTCGCGACACTTTGTTGCATAAAGGTACCAGCACCTCAGATAAGCTGGGCAGTATGAGGAGGAACGTGTTGAACATCACCGCTTCTGACGTCAAGGACGCCAAGCTCACCGCTACGGTCACCATCCCGGCCGCCGACGTCGACGCCGCGATCAAGAAGGCCTACAAGGACACCGCCAAGAAGTACCGCTTCCCGGGCTTCCGCGCCGGCAAGGCCCCCCGTCCGGTCATCGACTCTGCTCTTGGCGCCGAGGCTACCCTCGCTCAGGCCACCAACGACCTGATCGCCGCCAACGAGCCCGTCGTCCTCAACGAGCTGGACATCGTCCCCACCAAGAGCGGTGACTACAAGGAGCTCGACCTCGCCAAGGATCACGAGGACTACACCTACACCGTCGAGTTCTCCCTGCGTCCTGCCGCTGAGCTCTCCTCCTTCGACGCCGTTGAGATCGAGATGCCGCCCGCGGAGGTCACCGAGTCCGAGATCAACAACCAGGTCGAGATGCTCCTCAACTACCGTGCTACCTTCGAGGACGTCGAGGGTCGCGCCGTCGAGGCCGAGGACTACGTTACCGTCGACCTCAAGGCCGTCGAGAACGCCGACAACTTTGCCGCCGAGGGCCGCATGCTCATCGCCGGTAGCGACAGCAACCCCAAGGAGTTCAACGAGGCCCTGATCGGTGCCAACGTTGACGACGTCAAGACCGTCACCTGGACCGACGAGGTCGAGGAGGGCGAGGAGGCCGAGACCCACACCGTCGAGGTCACCGTCAAGGGCATCAAGGTCCGCAACACCCCCGAGCTCACCGACGAGCTCGTCAAGTCCGACTTTGGCTTCGACAGCATCGACGCTATGCGTGACGCCATCAAGATTGAGATCGAGCAGGACAAGGCTTCCCGTCTCCCGGCCGAGAAGGAGAACCGTTGCGTCTCCGCTCTCGCCGAGCGTCTGCAGCTCGACGAGATGGACGCCGACTACGAGCAGTCCGTCTTTGAGGAGCTTGGCCAGAACTTCCTGTCCAACCTTGCTGCCCGCGGCATGACCCTGGACACCTGGCTTCCCGCTTCCGGTCTGACCATGGAGCAGTTCATCGGCGACCTGCACAAGCAGGCCAACGACGTTGCCCGTGAGTCCCTGGCTCTCGACGCCCTCGCCCGTGAGCTCAAGATCGAGGTCACCGAGGACGACATCAACGCCGAGTTCGAGAAGGCCGGCGTCAAGGACGTCGAGGCTTCCAAGGCCGAGTTCATCGCCGATGGCCGCATGCCTGCCGTCCGCGAGTCCATCCGTCGCTCCAAGGCCGTCGACCACCTGGTCGAGAACGCCAAGGTGACCGAGGTCGACGAGACCGCCAAGGACGCCGAGTAATTCTCGCCACCTTGCCCGCGAGCGCATGCGTGCGCCCGTGATGGGGTAAAGTTATACACCGGTTATCCGGTTGCTTCGTACGGTGCCAGCCAATGCATAGCATGCGGGCGCCGTACGTTTATCTAGAACCAATTTGGTCCGCAAGAGAGAAATGGAGATGCGTATGATCGCTAAGTTCGATTCCGCCCTCGTGCCATACGTTATCGAGCAGACGCCGCGCGGCGAGCGCAGCTACGATATCTATTCGCGCCTGCTCAACGACCGCATCATCTTCTTGGGCGAGGAGATCAACTCCGTCAGCGCCAACCTGGTCGTTGCCCAGCTGCTGCATCTTGAGAGCCAGGATGCCGAGAAGGATATCTCGCTCTACATCAATTCGCCCGGTGGCGAGGTCTACTCCGGCCTGGCGATTCTTGACACTATGAACTTCATCAAGCCGCAGGTCTCCACCATTTGCGTCGGTATGGCTGCATCCATGGCCGCTGTGCTGCTTTCGGCCGGCGCCAAGGGCAAGCGCTTCTGCCTGCCGCACTCCAAGGTCATGATTCACCAGCCCAGCGGCGGTGCCCAGGGTCAGCAGACCGAGATCGAGATCGTGGCCGAGGAGATCAAGAAGACCCGTCGCGAGCTCAACCAGATCCTGTCCGATGCCTCGGGCCAGCCCATCGAGAAGGTCCAAGCCGACACCGAGCGCGACAATTATCTGACTGCTGCCGAGGCCCTCGACTACGGCCTGGTCGACCGTATCGTCACCTCGCGCGATCTCGCCGCGAAGGACGCCTAGGATGGCAGGTAACATGCAGGACAACTTTGACGAGAACGGCAACCCCATCCGCTGCTCCTTCTGCGGAAAAGAGCAGGGGCAGGTACGCCGTCTCGTAAAGGGCCCGACCAACATCTTTATCTGCGACGAGTGCGTCGCCGCCTGCTCCGAGATCTTGGAGGAGTCGCTGGCTTCGGACTTTATGGACGCTGCCCGCAACGGCAAGCTGCCGGGCTTCCTCAACGACCACGGTCAGGCTGCATCCCAGCCCGCCGTGGACCCCGAGACCGAGGGCTTTGAGCTCGAGGACGACCGCCAGGTCATCACGCACGTGCCGACGCCGCACGAGATCTATGACGAGCTTTCGGCCTATGTTATGGGTCAGGAGGACGCCAAGCGTGCCATGTCGGTTGCCGTGTACAACCACTATCGCCGCGTGATCGAGGGCGGTGCTGCGGTGTCTGCCTTTGACGACGGTTTGGGCTCGCAGCTCGATGTTGATATGGACGAGGTAGAGCTCGCCAAGTCCAACATCCTGCTGCTCGGTCCCACCGGTACCGGCAAGACCTTGTTGGCCCAGACGCTCGCGCGCATCCTCGAGGTGCCGTTTGCCATCGCCGATGCCACCGCGCTCACCGAGGCCGGCTATGTGGGCGAGGACGTGGAGAACATCCTGCTCAAGCTCATCAACGCCGCCGATGGCGACATCGAGCGCGCGCAGGTGGGCATTATCTACGTGGACGAGATTGACAAGATTGCCCGCAAGGCCGAGAACCTCTCCATCACCCGCGACGTTTCGGGCGAGGGCGTTCAGCAGGCGCTGCTTAAGATTCTTGAGGGCACGGTGGCCAGCGTTCCGCCCACCGGCGGCCGCAAGCATCCCCAGCAGGAGCTGCTGCAGATTGACACGACCAACATCCTGTTCATCTGCGGCGGTGCCTTTGTGGGTCTGGACAAGATCATCGCCGATCGCGTGGGCAACAAGGGCGTGGGCTTTAACTCCGAGATCGCCGGCCCCACCTCGGTCGACGAGAACGACCTGCTGCGTCAGGTGCTCCCTCAGGACCTCAACGCCTTTGGCATGATCCCCGAGTTTGTGGGACGTACGCCCGTCGTCACCCAGACGCAGGCGCTCGACGAGGACGACTTGGTGTCGATTCTAACCGAGCCCAAGAACGCCGTGGTGCGCCAGTACCGCAAGATGTTCCAGCTCGAGGACGTCGATCTTGAGTTTGAGGACGCGGCCCTGCACGAGATCGCCCGCATGGCGCTCGCTCGCAAGACCGGCGCCCGCGGCCTGCGCTCCATCTGCGAGGACGTGCTGCAGCAGACGATGTTCGACCTGCCCAGCGAGGAGGGCGTTTCCAAGGTCATCGTGACCGAAGCCTCCGTAAAGGGCGAAGAACAGCCCCAACGCATCTACGGGTAAACCAGCCAAAAACGTGCTTGCAAATAGCCTCCGACCACCCGCGGTCGGAGGCTATTTTATATATACGCAATAACCCCAACTACCTGTGTTATTCTGTGTGTTTGTTTAAGCCTCAGCGAAGTCATATCAGACTGAAGTAATCGATACCTAAGGCGTGTCCGCCTGCTTGGTTTTCGTAGATTCCGCACGAGCCGAAGAGCACTTAATGTGCTCTTCGTGCGAGCCAGGACCTGACCGAGCGAAAACCAAGCAGGCGGACACGCCGGCGGGACAGGGAGAGATATATGGAAGAGATGCCCAAGAACTACGATCCGTCGACCAACGAGCCGGCGATCCTGCAGAAGTGGCTCGACGGCGGCTACTACAAGCGCCGTGAGGGCGTGGGCGACTGCACCGTCACCATTCCGCCTCCCAACGTGACCGGCAAGCTCCACATGGGTCACGCCACCGACGACTCCATCCAGGACGCCATCATCCGTATGGCCCGCATGCGCGGCAAGTCCACGCGTTGGGTGCTGGGTACCGACCACGCCGGTATCGCCACGCAGACTAAGGTCGACAAGAAGCTCAAGAGCGAGGGCATTAGCCGGCTGGAGATTGGCCGCGACAAGTTTGTCGACGCCTGCTGGGACTGGACCCACGAGTACGGCGGCATCATCGTCGAGCAGATCAAGCGTATGGGCTGCTCCGTCGACTTTGATAACGAGCGCTTTACCATGGACGAGGACTACGCGCAGGCCGTACGCAAGGTCTTTTGCGACTGGTACCACGACGGTCTGATCTACCGCGGCAAGCGCATCGTCAACTGGTGCCCCAACTGCACCACCGCCATCTCGGACGACGAGGCCGAATATAAGGACGAGAAGGGCCACCTGTGGCACCTGCGCTACCCGCTGACCGAGCCGGTCAACGGCCAGGATTACATCGTCGTTGCCACCACGCGCCCCGAGACCATGCTCGGCGACACGGGCGTCGCCGTCTCCCCGAAGGACCCCGAGAAGGCCGCCTTTGTGGGTAAGACCGTCAAGCTCCCCATCGTCGACCGCGAGATTCCCATCTTTGAGGATTGGCATGTCGACGCTAACTTTGGTTCCGGCTTCGTTAAGGTCACCCCTGCCCACGACCCCAACGACTACGCCATGGGTCAGGCTCACGACCTGCCGCAGATCAACATCTTCGACGAGCACGCGGTGGTCGTCGAAGGCTACGGCGAGTTCACCGGCATGAACCGCGACGAGTGCCGCGAGGCCGTCATCAAGTGGTTCGAGGAGCACGACCTGCTCGATCACGTCGAGGACCTCGATCACTCCGTCATGCACTGCTACCGTTGCGACGCCGCACTGGAGCCGTGGCTGTCCGAGCAGTGGTTCGTCGCCGTCGATAAGCTCAAAGGGCCGGCGCTCGACGCCGTCAACTCTGGCAAGGTCACCTTCCACCCCGCGCGTTGGACGCAGACCTACACCACCTGGATGGAGAACCTTAAGGACTGGTGCATCAGCCGCCAGCTGTGGTGGGGCCACCGCATCCCCGTGTTCTACTGCGAGGACTGCGGCTGGGAGGACGCTCTTACCGAGGACACCGATGTGTGCCCCAAGTGCGGCGGCCATCATGTGCATCAGGACGAGAACGTGCTGGACACCTGGTTCAGCTCGCAGCTGTGGACCTTCGCCACGCAGGGCTGGCCGCAAAAGCCGGAGCTGCTCGAGGGACATCACCCCACGACGGCGCTCGTCACCGCCCGCGACATCATCGCGCTGTGGGTCGCCCGCATGGTCATGAGCTCGCTGTACTTCCTGGACGAGGTGCCGTTTAAGGACGTCGTCATCTACCCGACGATTCTTGCCAAGGACGGAAGCCGTATGTCCAAGTCCAAGGGCAACGGCGTTGACCCCATGGACCTCATTGGCATGTACGGCGCCGACGCCATGCGCTACAACCTGCTCACGCTGTGCACCAACAATCAGGACGTCAAGTTCGACGCGAACATCGACAAGAAGACTAAGAAGCTTATCGACAGTCCGCGTACCGAGCAGGCCAAGTCGTTTGTGACCAAGATCTGGAACGCGAGCCGCTTCCTGCTCATGAACATGGAGGGCTACACGCCCGGCGAGCCCGTCGTGGAGACGCCGGCAGACGCTTGGATGTTCAGCCGCCTGGCCAAGGCCGTGAAGATGGTCACCGAGGGTATCGAGAACTACACCTTTGGCGACATGGCCCGCGGCGTGCAGCAGTTCTTCTGGAACGAGGTCTGCGACTGGTACGTCGAGGTCACCAAGGCCCGCTTGAAGGGCGAGGGCCGTCTGCAGGCGCAGCGCAACCTGATTTTTGTGCTTGACACCTCCATTCGCCTGATGCACCCGCTCATGCCGTTTGTCACCGAGGAGATCTGGGACAACATGCCGGCGAGTGTGCTCGATCTGGACGCCGAGGGCAACGTGAACCGCGCCGAGGCGCTCATGATCGCCAAGTGGCCCGAGCCCGCCGACTACGCTAAGTATGTTGACGAGGACGCCGAGCGCGCGTTTGAGCTGTGCCGCGCCGTCGTTTCCGCCGCCCGCGCCACGCGTTCGCGTTACCGCTTGAGCCCCAAGGCCGAGCTCGACGTGGTCGTGCGCGCCGGTGCCGAGGACATCGAGAAGCTCGAGAGCCTGCGCTCGACGATTGAGCCGCTGGCGAACACTGCTTCTCTGGTCATGGGCACCGACGTTGAGAAGCCGGCTGCGAGCATCGCCGTGGTCGACAGCGGCGTCGAGGTCTTTGTGGTGCTCGAGGGCAAGGTTGACCTTTCGGCCGAGAAGGCGCGCCTGGAGAAGGAGATCGCCGCGGCCCAGAAGGAGCTCGCCGGCTGCGAGAAGACGCTTGCAAACGAGGGCTTTGTGGCCAAGGCCGCGCCCGCGGTGGTCCAGAAGAAGAGGGACCGTGCAGCAGAGCTCAAGGAGATCCTGGCGGCACTGACTGCTCAGGTTGCTGACTTCTCGTAAGGTGGACTGTGGGGCGCGGTTTGGGGCATTGCTCGCTACTGCGAACAGTCCTGCTCGCACGAAGGCCACATTAAGTGGCCTTCGGCTCGTGCGGAACTTGTATCGAGCAAAGCCCCAAACCGCTCCCATAGCGGTTACGGTGGCGTCCGCTGCCTGGTAGGGCCACTTGGTTGTGGCCTTGATTCTGCTGCAAGCGGTGTTTGGCTGATATTTTGAATGGGAGGGGCTCGTTGTTTATTACGGGCCTCTTTTTATGTTGAGGGGACTTTGGGTTATGGCTAAGCGTTCTGGGTCGTATGTCGTTCCTTTCTCGTTTGAGTTGCTTTCGTTTGGTGAGGCTGTTGGGCTGGCTGCCGATACGGGGCGGATTTCTGGGGATGCTGGTCCTCTGCTCGAGACGGTTGTCGATATGCTCGATGAGTTGGGGCGTCCGGACGAGTATTTCGATTGCATTCAGGTTGCCGGTACCAATGGCAAGACTTCGACTACGCGTTTTTCGGCTGCTATTCTTCGCGGCGAGGGGCTCAAGACCGCGCTGTATACGTCGCCTCAGCTGGTGCGCTATCCCGAGCGCATGGAGGTTGACGGGCGCGTTGTGAGCGATGAGGCGTTTGCCCGTGGCGTTTCGGCCGCTGTTGAGGCGGGGCATCGAGTGAATGCCCGTCGTGTGGCGGCGGGGGAGCGCGCCTATACCATCACGCCGTTTGACCTGCTGACGGCTGCTGCACTGGTGGTGTTTGCCGAGGCTTGCGTGGACGTGGCCGTGCTTGAGGTCGGCATGGGCGGACGCTGGGATGCTACGAGTGCGACCGATCCTGTCGCCGTGGCCATTACAGGCATTGGGCTCGATCACACACGTATTTTGGGCGATACGCTCGAGGTCATTGCGGGGGAGAAGGCTGCGGTCATTAAGCCCGGACGCCTGGTTGTGCTGGGCGAGGGCACGCATGAGGCGAGCGTTCAGCGCGTGATGGATGCCCGTTGTCGAGAGTGCGGCATTGTGCCGCTCGTGGTGAGGCATGCCACGACTAAGGTGCCGGTGCATGTGGGCGACACGGTTGAGTTTAGCTGCACCACGCCACGTGCGATCTATACGTCGAGCATGGTCAAGCCGGCCTATCAGCCGCAGAATGCCGCGTGCGCGATTATGCTTTGCGAGGGGTATCTGGGTCGCGAGCTCGACCACGATGCGCTGGATGCATCGCTTATGGGTTGCCCCACACCGGGTCGTTTTGACGTGCTGGGGACCGATCCGCTTAAGCTGATTGACGCCTGTCATAACCCCCAGAGCTGCGAGAACTTTGTGAGCGCGCTGGACGAGATTGATCCGTGCGTGGAGAATCGCCCCACGCTGCTGTGCGCCGCGCTGGCCGACAAGGACGTGGCGGGCATCGTCGACGTGCTGATCCCGGCTTTCCCGTGCGTGGTCGTGACCCAGACCGATTCCGATCGCGCCCTGCCGGCAGAGGAGCTCGCGGCCATGGTGGACGCGGACAAACTCGCGGGCGTGTACCCGAGCGTGCCCAAAGCTCTTGCTGCCTTCGATGCAGTCAACGAGCCCTTCGTAGCAGCCGGCACCATCACCCTAGCCGGCGAAGTAGCCGGCCTGCTGCGCTAACCCATCCCCTCATCAGTTGCGGTGAAATACGGACTGTTTTACAAGCCAGAAGCCTCAAACAGTCCGTATATCACCGCAACTTAAAAGCAGTCAATTTGGCACGGGGCTTTTTTTGGCTGCCCTGTGCCCCGAGTTGACTCGCTTGCCACGAAATGGGCCTATCTACTACGTTTGATCGGTTACCCTCGACCACACGGAACATCGCGAAATTAAAACTGCAGGTAGACGGCTTGCGGGTTTTGCGAAAATCCGGTTATGGTCGACTCATGCGGGTTAACGTAGTAGATAGGCCGTTTTTGTGGCGCGCTGTTGGTGGGATGTGACAAAGGGACTGTCCCTTTGTCACATCGGTTAGTCTAGGCAGGCTGGATCGTGGGGATAGGCGTTGAGAATCTCGACGCCGTTCTCGGTCACCAGGGCAAGGTCCTCGATGCGGACGCCGGTGCGGCCGGGGAGGTAGATGCCCGGTTCGATGGAGAATGTCATGCCAGGCTCTACGACTTGTTCGTTGACGAGCGAGACGTCGCCCGGCTCGTGGTCCTGCAGGCCGATCGAGTGTCCCAGGCGATGTGTAAAGTACTGCCCATAGCCCGCACCCTCAATCACGTCGCGCGCGGCGCGGTCCAGGTCACACATGCGCATACCCGGTGCGATGAGCGCCTCGGCGGCCTCGTTGGCGCGGCGCACGATGTCGTAGATGCGCGCCGTCTCCTCGTCCGGCTCGCCCCAAAAGAATGTGCGCGTCATGTCCGAGCAGTAGTTGCAGCGGCGTCCGCCAATGTCGAACAGCACCACGTCGCCGCGCTTGAGCACAGTGTCGTCGGGCTCGTGGTGCGGGTCGCCGGCGTTAGCACCAAAGCTCACGATGGGCGGAAAGCTAAAGCCCTCGCAGCCGTGCTTGCGATACAGGCCGAGCATCTGGTCGGCAATCTCGCGCTCCGTCACGCCTTCGTGGACGAGCTTGATGGCGTCGGCCATCACGGCGTCGTTAGCGGTCGAGGACGCGCGCATCAGCTCCTGCTCGGTGGCATCCTTATAGGTGCGTGAGGCGGTGACGGCAAAGTCGCCCAGGAAAAACTCGCTGGCGGCGTGGCGATCCATAAGCGGCATTAAAAAGCCGGAGCGCATGACGGTGTCGATGCCGAGCGGTTTGGTCGGATCGACCTCGCGAGCGATGGTGTCGGTCACGACGTCGGTATCGGTGTGATAGGCGACGCGGGCATTGTCGTACTCGGGCAGCTGATGCAGGGCGTTGACCAAGATCACCGGCTCGGCATCGCGTGCGAGCAGCACGCCGCAAAAACGCTCGAACATATCGGCATAAAAGCCGGTCAGATAGTAGATCGACCACGGGTCGTTCACAAGCAGCTGCGCGCCGGGGTGCTGAGCCTCGAGCGCATCGAGCACGCGCGCCACGCGCTGGTCATCGACATGTGCCATACATCGTCCTTTCGCTAGGGTGCCACCATGGTATCCCATGCCCGGCAGCTAGGGACGTTCCTTTTAATATGAGCAGGACATTGTCAAGAGGCAAAATCGGGCCCGGCCCCAACGATATGGGGTCAGGCCCTCTCCCTATATCAACCCGTCCGCGGCGACCTCGGCGTGTCTTCCCGACGCTCGTCTTTGC
>JAUMMZ010000060.1 GCA_031296755.1 Collinsella sp. | reverse complement strand
GCCTCGAGGGCCTCGTCGCGGTCGAGGCGCAGTACACTCTCTTCTTGGGGCATCGCCTTTCCTTCCATTCGTCACCTTCATTACTCCAACGACGAATTCTAGGCGGTGTCCCCTCCCTTTCAAGAAAGAGAAGAGGCGGGGCATGCCCCGCCTCTTACACCACATCTCTGCGCGCTACCATTATCTCTTCAATGAATCCAGATTTTCGGCCCAAGTTTTTTGTTTTTGCTGTCACTAATTTAGTAACAGTACTCATATTTGCCGTTTTTTGCACAGAGCATATAAGCAGCCCCCCCCTATAAAGCCATAGTTTTACGCCGGCTTGAGCCCAAAGCACGCTCGGAGCGTATTCAGCAGAGCATCTTGCCTCTTTCGACGAGCCTCTACGCGATTCTGATATCGCTTACCCATGCGCTGGTGGATGCGCCATGCGAGCGCTTCCACCGCTTCCATGTCGCAGAGCATTTCGTTGTTGACCGTCGCTACCTCAATTCCCATAGTAATCAAGCCCGTGTTGCGTTTTTCATCATGGATACGTCCCCTCCGGGAGGAATGGCCCAGCTCACCGTTGTATTCCAGGTCAAACCGGGCTGCTTCCTGATACGCATCGCAAACTGCATGCGGCATCCCCGAGATCGCCTGTGCACGGTCGTTGAACTCGATCTTGTAGTCGGTCTTAAAGGGACCACAGGCAAATCCGCCATAGGAAAACGGAAGCGAAAACATGGCAAGCATGATGCACTCCATGGGTGAACGCAGGTTTTCCGACAGATAGGGACACAGCCGCCGCAGCTGCTTGGCCGCGCTCCCCTTGCATGCCGCGAGGTAATCTACCAGGCAATCGGGTGTCAGCACGGACTCGATCTCAAAGTAACCGACATCTGGCGGCTGGTCTTTGTCCTTTGCCAATTTGTTCACGACAGGCGAGGTGTAGGGAGGCAGATACTTCCCGCGGTCACTCAGTGAAATCTTAGAGCACAGCTCCTGGGCCAGGGCAAATGCCTGGATGCAGCCGACCTCGCGCACGACGGCTACGCAAAGGGCCTCGGGAGATAGACTGTACACCCCCGGTTCCACCTCTAGAATCGAGCCGGCGGGCAACTCGGAGCATACGGACCAGCTCACGCCAAGAATACGGCGGCGCTGCGCTGCAGACCCTACCAGCAAGCACAAATCCTCTTGCGCCTCGCCGCTTGCGGCCCCAATCCGCACCAAATCGGGAAGATAGATGTCCTCGGTCGAGGGCGACGATGTGCGCAGCACACGGCGCTCTTCATCGGGATTAAGGTCCTTCCAGCTTATGTAGCCCATCTGCCGGCGCTCGGCGCGCATCATGCGTAGCGCCGAGGCGCCAGTTAGGATTACGGAAGCCGCTAGCTGCTCTTTTGTCGGTTTGTTGCACCACCTGATTGTTACCGCCACATGAATCACCCCTACCAAACACGTGCGATAGCAAGGCCATCGACTGCCGCAGCGCCGGCGCGCTTGAGTTCCGCCGAAGCCGCGGCCATCGTCGCGCCCGTGGTGATAACGTCATCGATAAGCAGCAGGTGGCGGCCGTGCACGTCCTCAACCGTCTCATACATGCCTTGGGCACGCTCGCGGCGCTCCTCACGACCGAGTTCGCGCTGGTCGCCATGGCCGTACTTGACCAGGGCGTCCAGCAACGGCACGCCCGACAGCTCGCAAAATGGGCGCGCAATGGCCTCCATATGATCAAAACCACGCCGCCGAAACGCTACCGCCGTCGCAGGCACAAACACCACCGCATCCGCACCGGACAGCACACCTCCATAGCGATCGGGCGCTACGACCTGGGCATGCAGGGCGGTGTCGTAGAGCAGCTCCGCCAGATACGGAGCCAGACGTCGCTCGCCCGCATCCTTGTACGCTTTAATGATGCGCGGCAGCGGATGCGCATAGACGGCGCACACCAGGCAGCGGTCGAGCGCCTCCGCCATTGCCGAGGACGTGCCCTCGACCGAACACTCAGTGCACAGCAAATCCCCAAACGGGGCGCCGCATCGGGTGCAGCTATGACGTGGGTCGATGAGCGTGAGCGCGGTCAGGCAGTCTTGGCAAATAAGCGCACCGGCGCGCTCGCAGCCGGCACATCGTGTTGGCGACAATGCCTCGAGCGCCTCGCGTGCCACCCACTCGGCAAACGGTAGCAATTCGTCCGCAAACGGTAGGGCGCCGGCGCCCTGCAGACGGCTCAATATGTTCAGATGGCTCTTCAAGACACAACCCTCCCTACGTTCGGTCGCAGGGAGGGTTGTTGATTCGGCGCTATGATACCCCGATGCGCTCGGGGCAAGGCGGGCTAAATCCGCTCGCGGGCGTTATTCGCCGGCGGGCGGTTGTGGTGCGGACGAAGACGGGGTCGAGCCCTCGCCACCATCCTGGCGCGGCTTGCGGGAACGGCGACGGCGACGGCGCTTTTGACCCTGGTCGGCCGAGCCCTCGCCACCGCGATCCTCGCGCGGCTCGCGCTCGTCGCGAGCGGCGCCACGCGAAGCCTTGGCAGCCGCTCCCCCGCCATCTCCGGGACGACGGCGCGTGACCTTGACCTCGCCATCCGAGACCTGATCGGCCACGGAGGGCACTGAGGGCTTCTGCTGCGCGCCCGAGGAATGGCGACGGCGCGGACGCGGCGCGCGCTCCTCCTCGCCACGTGACTTGCCGCCCTTGTCGACAGGCGCATCGGAGGCCGAGGCGCCCTTGGAAGCGGCACCGGCCTCGCGAGCAGCTGCGGCGCGAAAGGCGTCCTCGCGCTCCTCGCTCGACAGATGACGACGGCGGCGACGTGTGGGGTTCATGCCACCGCCGCGATTCTGCTGCTGGGGCTGCTGAACCTCGCGCTCGCGAGAAGCGTTCTTGCCCGCGGGAGCGGCCTCGCCGGCATCGCCCGAACCCGCGCGCTTGCGGCGGCGACGTCCACCGGCAGCCTCCTCAGCCTCGGGTGCCTCGGCCTTGCCGCGACCCTTACCGCGGCCGCGACCCTCGCCCTGACCCTGACCGGCGCGAGCATCGGATTCGGCATCGCGACGACGGCGCTTGGGCATCGACGTGCCGGCAAGACGGTCGGCACTCGACAGGCCATCGCCCACGTCGACGCCGTTCTCGCGATCGAGCTCCATGAGCGCCAGGCGCATCTCGGGCGACTCGATGCGCTCGAGCACGTCGCGCGTCACGCAGTCGGGGCGGCAGTTGCAGCCCTGCTCGGCGGCCTTCTTTTTGCAGCCCTCCGAGCACGTCATATCGGCCAGGTTGACCTTAAAGACCTTGCCGTTCTCCAGGCGCAGCACCAGCTGCTCACGCGGCGTGTCATATTCCTGAATACGCGCCTTGCCAAGCGGCGTATCGATGAGCGTCTTCTTTTTGGGCGCACGGCTCTTAAAGTCCTTGTACGCCTCGAACTCATAACGCAGACAGCACATCAGGCGGCCGCAAACGCCGCTGATCTTGGACGAGTTGAGCGGCAGGTCCTGCTCTTTTGCCATGCGAATCGAGACGGGCTCAAACTGTCCGCCAAAGCGCGTGCAACAGAGCTCCTGGCCGCACTGGGCATAGCCGCCCACCAGGCGGGTCTCGTCGCGCACGCCGATCTGGCGCATGTCGACGCGAATATGCAGCGTCGAGGACAGATCCTTGACGAGCTGGCGAAAATCGACGCGCTCCTCGGCCGCAAAGTAGAACACGGCCTTCTCGCCGCCAAACAGGTACTCGACGCCGACCGGCTTCATCTCGAGGTCGAGCTCCTTGACCAGGCGGCGGAAGTCGACCATGGCCTCGTCGCCCTGGATGGCCAGGTCGTCGGCAAGCTGCAGGTCGATGTCGCTCGCCACACGCAGCACGGGCTTGAGCGGCTGACCGATCTCATCTTGCGGCACCTCAAAGGGATCGGCAGTGACCAGGCCGATCTCGGTTCCGCGCTCGGTGGAGCAAATGGCATAATCGGCCTCGAGGATATCCAGATCCTGCGGATCGAACCACAGGTCGCGCGAGGCGTAGGTAAACTTAACGGGTACGACTAACGGCATTTCAGTGCCTTCCTGATATCGAACAGCATGACCTCGATGGCCAGCTGGGGAGTAACGTTTCTGGCGATGTTGCGCTCGGCGGTCGCGACTGCCTCGAGCGCCCGGGTGGCACCCGCAACATTGGTCGCGGCGGCAAGCCGACCGATCGTGTCGCGCACGTCTTCGTTCACCACGTCGGCCGCCTCGTCCTGAAGCGTCAGCAGCACGTCGCGCATGAGCGTCCGCGCGCTCGCCAGCGCTTCCATGATACCCGAACGCTCGCGCGCGTTGAGTTCGCGCTTGTTGCGGTCCTCAAGCTGCTTCAATGCTCCACGCGACAGGTAGTCGGCGTTTTGCTCGAGCACCTTTTCCTGCGTGGACTTGACCTCGGCGAGCGGCGCCTTAACGGCGACGATGAGCGACTTGGCGCGGCTGAGCACGTCGGCCTCGTCGGCGGCGATAAGCGAATCGATGGCGCGAACCATCTGACGGCGGGCGTCCTGGCGCTCAGCGCTCTTGAGGAACTCGATGCCACGCGTGGGACTCCCCGCCACGGCGACCGCCATGCGGCAACGCGCAGGGTCCTGACCGGTGGCGCGGCTCACGGCCTGCGCGGCGACGGCGGGCGATACCAGCCGAAACGGCACGCACTGGCAGCGGCTCACGATAGTGGGCAACATCACGTCTGCCGAGGTGCCCAGCAAGATAAACATAACGCCCTCGGGCGGCTCCTCGAGCGTTTTGAGCAGTGCGTTGGCGGTGTTGGCGCGCAGCTGCTCGGCACGGTCGATGATGTAGACCTTGGCCTTGGCACGGATGGGCGCCAGCGGCACGTCGTCGAGCAGCTCGCGGGTCTGGGCGATGAGGTAGCCCGTGGCGCTCTCGGGCGTGTAATAGTGCACATCGGGGTGCGTATGGCGGGCGACGCGCACGCAGCCATCGCATGAGCCGCAGCCGTCCTGCTCGCACAGGAAGGCTTGGGCGAGCGCCCACGCGGCGTCGAGCTTGCCCGCGCCGAGCGCGCCCAAGAACAGGTAGGCGTGCGATGCGCGGCCGCTTGCGATGGCGTTGGTCAAAAAGTCGCGCACGCGCTGTTGGGTGTCGAGCTTGGCCAGCAGGCTTGCCTGAGCGGGGGCCATATTACTCGGCCTCCTGGGCTAGCGCGGCAGCGACGGCATCCTGGGAAATGTGGAGGCCGTAGGCGCAAACCTGCTCAACCGTCTGCGCGAAGACGTCCTCGATGGACGCGGTCGCGTCGATGAGCTTTACGCGGTTTGGTTCCTCAGCGGCAATGGCGCAAAATCCCTGGTAAACACGCTCTTGGAAGGCCATACCCTTGGCCTCCATGCGGTCTGCCGCACCACGGGCGGCCATGCGCAGCGCCGCCTGCTCGGGCGTGATGTGATAGACGAGCGTGAGCGCCGGGTGCGTTCCCGCGACGGCCAGGTTGTTGGCATCGCGCACCATCTGGCGATCGAGGCCGTCGGCAAACGCCTGGTAGCAGGTCGTGGAATCGTAGAAGCGATCGCACAGGACCACCTTGCCGGCTGCGAGCGCGGGGGCGATGACCTCGTGCACCAGCTGGGCACGCGCAGCCTCGTAGAGCAGCAGCTCGCAGGTGTCGCCCATCGCCGTATTGGCGGGGTCGAGCAGCAAGGCGCGGATCTTTTCGCTGATGGCGGTACCGCCCGGCTCGCGCAGGCTCACAACCTGGTAGCCAGCGAGTTCAAGAGCGCGGACAAGCAGGCGCGCCTGCGTGGACTTGCCGGCGCCATCGACGCCCTCGAGCGTGATAAAGCTATGTTGAGCGGGCTCAAAAGCCATGGGCGCAGCCCCTTCCTACAAGGCGCGTAAATGCGAATTATAGCAACCAAGCCATCATACCCCAGTGCTCGGTGCGTCCCCAATGGCTAAAGGTGCCTTTCCAAAGTTGCGGTGAAATAGGGACTGATTGAAGCTCCGAGACCGCCAAACAGTCCCTATTTCACCGCAACTTATGATGGGGAATTTTGGACGCTGGGTATAATCGTCGTATTGCATTGAAATGTGGCGAAAGGAGTGGCAATGTCTCGGTATTGCGCCTCGTGCGGCAAGCTTCTTGCAGATGATGCCAAGTTCTGCACCTCGTGCGGTGCACCCGTTGAGCAAACAACCGCGAGCGATAGCCAGCCCGCTTTTGAGCAGACCGGTTCCCTCGATACGCCGCAAGCCAAGGCGGACGACCCCCTCGCCCATCGCCCCGACCCCGCCGCAGGCCCCGCGGCCGTCGAGACCACGCAGCGCATACCCGTCGCGAGCGGCTCGCCCCAACAGCAGCCGGCTCCCGCATACGCGCCCGCTTCGCCACAGACCCCCGCTCCCAAAAAGAGCGGCACCGGGCCGCTTATCGCCGTTATCGTTGTGCTGGTGGCGATCATCATCGCCCTGGTCGTTTTCTTTGTGATCAAGCCTTTCGACAACGCCGCCACGCAGACGACTGCCGAGGTAGCTAAGCTGCACCATGACATCGACGACGATGACCTAAAGCCTCTCGGCGATCCCAACAGCCTGTACGACGATGATGACGATGACGACGAGGATGGCGGCGAAGCAACGCTCTCCGAGCAGAACCTCTACCGCCGACTGAGCGAATACTACGACTTGCTCGAAGACCTCGACAACTACGTCCGTGGCTGCGCGCAGAACTTCAACGGCAGCTATCTGGAAGAGGATCGAACCACCCGTCAAAATCTCGCCGACGTCGCCGAGCGCACGGAGGACACCATCGAGCAGTATTACGACATCGTCGAGGACCTAGACGTCCCGACGAGCTCCAAGAACTACAGCTCCTGGAAGGACATCATCGCCCTGTACGACGACCTGGATCACCGCATTGACGCAATCTGTGATGCCTGGGAGATCAGCCTGAAATACGCCAAGCCTGCGGACCACAAGAATGAGATCGTGGCGCCGCTGTCGCGCGACAACGTGGCGGGCACCAATGACAATAAGTACCGCCTAGATTTTGAGGAGCGCTATCCCGACGCCAAGCCTGTCGAGGTGAACTAGTGCTTTGTCGTTCCCGAGCCGGCAGTTAGGGACGTTCCTAAACTGCCGGCAGAAAAGGAACGTCCCTAACTGCCGGTCAAAAAAACGAGCGAGGATCGCGGGGTCCTCGCTCGTTTTTTGGGTAATGTTTCGACTGCGCCGTTACTTGTCGGCGGCTGCTTTCTTGGCAGTCGACTTCTTCGCGGTCGTCTTCTTGGCGACAGTGGCTTTCTTAGCCGTCGTCTTCTTGGCCGTGCTCGCCTTGGTCGTGGTCTTGCGGCCGCGGGCCGGCTTTTTCTCCTTGGTCGGACAGTCCATGTTGACGCAGATACGCCACGGACCGCGCGCCGTGTTGACCACCACGATGGGAGCGCCGCACTCGGGGCAGGTCTCACCCGTCGCCTCGAGCTTACCGCGCGCCGGCAGAGGATAGCTCACGCCACAGTCATCGTAGTTGGTGCAGCGGATAAAGCGCTTGCCGCTCTTCTCGCTCTTGTGCGCGATCAGGTCGCCATGGCGTCCGGCCTCGGCGCACACCTTGCACTCGCCCACCTTAAGGTCAGGCTCGTAGTTGGTGGGGCACGTGGGGTTCACGCAAATCTCGAAGGCCTTCTGGCGGAACGGCTGGCACTTAATGCGCGGCGCGCCGCACTCGGGGCACACGGCTGCCTCGCCCTCGAGCGGGCTTACCTTGACGCCGCTCGGCACCGGATAGGTCACGTCGCAGTCGGGCCAGCCCATGCAGCCAATGAAGCTGCCGCGGGTCTTGGCACTCGTCTTCATAACCAGGTCCTTGCCGCACTTGGGGCAAGCGCCCACGCGCGCATCGGCCGTGACGGCGTCGCTGATGGCGTCGCCCAGCTCCTGCGTATGCTTGAGCAGCTCGTCGAGCACGCCGGCCAGCAGCGCGCGCGAATGGGTCACGACATGCTCTTCGGTGTCCTCGCCGCGCTCCACGCGAGTCATGTCGCCGTCGAGCTCGCTGGTCATATCGGGGCTCGTGATGCGCGGGGCAAACTGCGACAGCGCGTCGATGATGGCGATGCCTAGCTGGCTCGGCTCCACGGGATCGTTTTTGAGGTAGCGCACGGCGTACAGGCGCTCGATGATGCTCGCGCGCGTGGACTTGGTGCCCAGGCCGCGCTTTTCCATCTCCTGCACGAGCTTGCCCTGGCTGTAGCGCGCGGGCGGCTCGGTCTGCTTGGCCTCGAGCTTAATGTCGAACACGTCGACCGTATCGCCCTGCTCCAGCGGCGGCATCTGCTCATCGCGCTTAAGGCCGTACGGATAGGCCTCGCGGAAGCCAGGGGTCACGAGCACGTCACCCGAGGCCACGAACGGCTCGCCGTTGACGTCGAGCTCGAGCTTGGTGTTCTCAATGGTCGCAGGACCCATAAGCGTCGCCAGGAAGCGACGGGCGATGAGGTCGTAGAGCTTGCGCTGACCGCCGTCGAGCGTGGACGGATCGCCCTCGCCCGTGGGATAGATAGGCGGGTGGTCGGTGGTCTCGACCTTGCCGCGCGTGGGCTTCATGGGGCCGGCGAGGACCTTTTTGCATACGGGCGCCAGCGCCGGGTTGATCTTTGCAAGGTCACTCACCACAGCGCCCAGATCAAGCGTCGCGGGGTATACGGTATTGTCGACACGCGGGTAGCTGATGAGACCGGCCATGTAGAGGGACTCGGCGATACGCATGGTACGCGCAGGCGAGATACCCTCGGCTGCGGCGGCAGCCTGCAGCGAGGTGGTCGCAAACGGCGTGGGCGGCTGCTGCTTGCGCGAGCGCTTGGTCACCGCGGCGACGGTTGCCGTCTTGGCACCGTCAACGTGACCGTACGCCGTCTCAGCAGCATCCTTGTCGGTAAAGCGCGCCGTCTTGTGCGCGATCTTAAAGCGATCGTCCTCGGCAGCGCCTTGCGCGGCACCCATGCCGCGAATCTGCCAATAGTCCTCGGGCACAAACGCCATGCGCTCGCGTTCGCGCTCGACCACCAGGGCAAGCGTCGGCGTCTGCACGCGGCCGGCGGAACGCACGTTGCCAAAGCCGCCGAACTTGGCGAGTGTTAGGTAGCGCGTGAGCACCGCGCCCCAGATGAGGTCGATGTGCTGACGGCTCTCGCCGGCGTCGGCCAGGTTCTGGTCGAGCGAGACGAGATTATCGAAGGCCTGCGTGATCTCGGCCTTGGTAAACGAAGAATACTGGGCGCGGGCGACCGGCAGGTCGGGCGCAACCTCGCGCACCTTGTTGAGGGCGTCCGAACCGATCAGCTCGCCTTCGCGATCGAAGTCCGTGGCGATGATGACGCTGTCGGACTTCTTGGCAAGGTTCTTGAGCGAACGAATGAGCTCCTTCTCGGCCGGCAGCTTAATGACCGGTGCCCACGTGAGGTAGGGCAGGCTCTCGAGCTTCCAGCCCTTAATGGAGATACCGTCGGCAAGAAACGGCTTGCGCTTGGTGTCGTAAGGCGGACGGGCCAGACCGTCGGGCATGTCGGCCGGCAGTATCTCGCCGTCCTCGGTCACCGAATACCAACCCAGCTTTTTATCGAACAGCACGCTGTCGCAAAAATCGGGCGCCAGGATGTGACCGGCAAGGCCGATGGTCACGCACTCCTCGCCCTTCCACTCAAAACGGTAGATGGCGGTGTTGTACACCTTGTCCTTTTTGGGTTTGCCCGTGGACAGACGCTCGGCGATCTGACGTGCGGCGTCGTTTTTCTCGGCGATGATGAGCTTCAAAAGAGGCTCCTATCTCGTGTCTCTGCGGCTACGCCCACCTGTATGGCGGCCGATTTACGCCCTTGCTTGCTCAATCTGCCCGATGAGCCAATCGCACCAGGCATCCATGCCCTCGCCCTTGCGCGCGCTCACGGCAAACCGCGGCGCCTGCGGATTGAGGTCATCGAGTGTCTTAGTATACCTATCCATGTCAAAATCGAAAGCCGGGGCCACGTCGACCTTGTTGAGCAACTGTGCGCCGGCGTGCTGGAAGATGCCCGGGTACTTAATGGGCTTGTCGTCACCCTCGGGCACCGAGAGGATCATGATGGACAGGTTCTCGCCCAGGTCAAAGTCGACCGGGCACACCAGGTTGCCCACGTTTTCGATAAAGATGACGTCGATGTTTTGAAGGCCCACCGCCTGGTCGAACGCGTCAACGGCCTCCATAATCATGTTACCCTCGAGGTGGCACAGGCCGCCCGTGTTGATCTGGATGGCGGGCATGCCGGCTTCCTTCATGGTGATGGCGTCGACATCCGAGGCGATATCGCCCTCGATGACGGCACAGCGCAGGCCGGCCTTGTCGCGCAGGCGCTCGTTGGTGCCCAGGATCGTGGTGGTCTTGCCCGAACCGGGGCTCGACAAGACGTTGATCACATAGGTGTTTGTCTCTTTAAATCGCTGACGCAACTGATCTGCCAGGCGCTCGTTGCGCGACAGAATCGGCGACGCGATATCAATCGTTTTCTCGGCCATACTCGGCACTCCTTACTTTGGCCCCTTTATACCCCATCACCAGATGGCTAGCGGGCTAATCGTCGGGGGTTTCAATTTCGATACTCGCGATATCGAGCTCGCGGCCGCGCAGTAGGCGCACGTTGGCACCACCACACTGGGGACAGCGACAGTGGAAGCGATCGTGGTCGAAAACCTCGCCGCAGTCCAGACACTCGCTTTGTGGATGGACCTCCTCCACGGCAAGCTCGCAGCCTCGCGTGAGCGGGTCCTCGTCGCGAAATGTCTCCCACGCAAAGTCGAGCGCCTCGCGCACAACTTCGGTCATATCCCCGATACGCAGCGTTACCAAAACGGCGCGCGAGGCCCCCGCCCCACGCGCCGCGCGAATCACTGTATCGAGTATGCCGTTGACAATGCCAACCTCGTGCATACCGATTTACTCCTCGTCGTCCTCATCGTCCGAGAACAGGTCCAGACGGCTCACAAACAAGCCCTCCTTGCCCTCGCGCGCGGTAATGACCACGCGGGCAATGGCGAGCGAAATCTCGTAGAGCGAGAGCAGGGCACCATACATGAGGCCCAGCGTAACGGGCGAGCCGTCGGGCGTAATCACAGCCGAGCCCACAAGCAGGCCCACGTACACGTAGCGCCAGGCGCCGCGGAAGGCCGCGTAGGACACGATGTGGAAGACGGACAGGTAGAAGATGATGAGCGGCAGCTCAAACGCCACGCCAAAGCCGATCATAAAGAGCAGCTCCATGTTGACGTAGTTCTCCAGATCGGGCAGCGCCGTAGCGACGGCCGAGGTCTCGCCGATGAGCCACTCAAAGCCCGCAGGAATGATGATGAAATAGCAGAAGATTGCGCCCAGGAAGAACAGCACCGTCGAGGCGAGCACCGTGGGCACGACCCATTTGCGCTCGTTGGGACGCAGTGCCGGCAGGAAAAATGCCAGAATCTGCCAGATGATCATGGGCGTGCACATGACCACGGCCATCTTGATGGCCAGCGAGAAGCGCAGGCCAAAGCCGCCGAGCGTGGTAGTGATGTAGAACTTACCGTCCGGCACAAAGGAGCGGATGGGGTCTTCCAGGATGTCGAGCACCACGGGCGTGGCGAAATACAGCACGATGGCGGCGGCAAACACCGACACGACCACGATGGTCAGGCGGCGACGGAGCTCGCCCAGGTGATCGAAGAGCGGCATGCGCGCAGGTCCGATAGGCATTACTCATCGCCTCCCTTCGGGGCATCGGCGGTGGCAGCCTCGGCAACGGCCTCGTCCTCGGCCTCGAGCTCGCGAGCGAGCTGGTCGACGACGGCCTTGCGCTTGCGGGGACGACGGGCGTAGAGGTCAGCCGTCGTGGGCTCTGCCGGCTCGGGCTCGGACTCCGGCTCTGCAGCAGGCTCGGGCTCGACGACAGGCTCGGCGGCAGCGGCAGGCTCGGCGCCCTCGGCCTCGGACTCCTCAGCAGCACCCTCGCCCTCGGCGGCAGCCTCGCTCGCGGCCTTCTCGGCAGCAAGACGGGCGCGACGCTCGGCAAAGGTCTCCTTCTTTGCGGGCGCAGCCGTCTCAACGGCATCCTCGTCTGCATCGGAATCGTCATCGACGGCAGCCTTCTTGGGCTTGACCGGGGCCGACGCGGCCTCGCTCACCGGATCGATTATCTCGGACTGAACAACGGCCGTCATCTTTTCCTGCGTCTCGCGGAACTGACGGATGGCACGGCCGATCGTGCGGCCCATCTGTGGGAGCTTATCCGGGCCAAACAGCAAAAAGCCGAAGACCACGATGATCGCGAGCTCACCCTCTCCAATACCAAACACACATACCTCCAAGGCTCGATGTGAGTCGAGCCCGCACCGCGCCATTCGGCCGGAACTCGTCTATTCATTCGGTCAAGTATAGCGCCCGGACGCCAAAACGTCCGAGCGCATCACAAACATATGCCAAACGGCACGCCCTTTTGGGGGGCAAAGATTATGCAGCGGTGATCGAAATCTCTTGGTCGACACCCAACAGCTGGACCACACGCATCACCGGGGGCTGCACATTGGTGCAGCTAAAGCGCTTGCCGTGGTCGACCGCGTGGTGCGCAGCGCCCACGAGCACGCCAATGCCCGTCGAATCGATGTAGCTCACCTGGGCAAAATCGAGCTCAACGGCCTCGGTGGGCTGCTCGAGCGCCAGGTCGATGGCATTGCGCAGGCTATCGGCGTTAGAGATATCGATCTCGCCGGTTACCTTAATGGTGTAGAGCTCTGGCGTGGGGTTGGTGGAAATACCCAAATCCATGTATACGCTCCTTTACGTATCGAAAGTGCGGATAGTACGGGAAGCCGCGCGTTAGGCGCGCTCGGCACGCGCAAGCTCGGCAGCGACGAGCTTAACGGCCAGCACCAGCACATCGAGCGCGGCCTCCAGGTCCTCGACCGTGGGATAGCTCGGCGCGATGCGGATGTTGGTGTCGCGCGGGTCCTTGCCATAGGGCCAAGTGGCGCCGGCCGGTGTGAGCTTGACGCCCAGGTCGGCGCAGAGCGCGGCGACCTTTTGGGCCGAGCCCTCGGGACCATCGAAGCTTACAAAGTAGCCGCCGCGGGGGTGCGTCCAAGTAGCGCAACCCGTATCGCCCAAGCCCTCGGTGAGCTTGCGCTCAACGGCCTCAAAGCGCGGGCGCAAAAACTCGGCATGCTTTTTCATGTGCTCCTTGACCGCCTCGATGGTGGGAAGGAAGCGCACGTGGCGCAGTTGGTTGAGCTTATCAGCACTGATGAGGCCGGCCTTCAGGCGCTTGGAGAACTCGGCGATGACCGCGGGGCTCGCACCGATAAAGCCGATACCGGCGCCCGGGAAGGTGATCTTGGACGTCGAGGCAAAGGCCACCACGCGGTCCTCGGTGCCCGCCGCGCGGGCAAGATCGAAGATGTTGGCGAGCTCGTCGGTCTCGTCGTACAGGTCGTGCACGCAGTAGGCGTTGTCCCAGAAGATGCGGAAATCGGGCGCGGCCGTGGGCATCTCGACCAGGCGACGCACGGTGTCCTCGCTAAAGGTGATGCCCGTGGGGTTGGAATACTTGGGCACGCACCAGATGCCCTTGATGGAATCGTCGGCGGCAACGAGGCGCTCGATTTCGTCCATATCGGGGCCGTTGTCGGTCATCGCGACGGGAACGTTCTCGATGCCCAAGTCGGCGGTGATGCCAAAGTGACGATCGTAGCCGGGAACCGGGCACAGGAACTTGACCTTCTTGCCGTCGTGCGCTGCCTCGTAAGCCTCCCAGGGCTCGCTGCCGCACGAGCCACAGCGCCAGAACATGCCGGCGATGTCGTGCTCGATCAGCAGGCTCGACGAGCCCAGCACGAGTGTCTGCTCAGCGGGGCAGCCCAGGAACTCCCCTGCCAGCTTGCGTGCCGAGGGAATGCCCTCAAAGCAGCCGTAGTTGGAACAATCGACGTTGCCGTCGTGCAGATCGGCATCGGCATTGAGGATATCGAGCATGGGTCGAGAGATGTCCACCTGGGAGGGCGACGGCTTGCCGCGGGCCATATCGAGCGCCAGGCCCTTGGCCTTGACCTCGGCGACCTCGGCTTTGAGCACCTCGATGGCGGCATCGAGTTCGGTGGTTTCCATCTTCTGGTAGATCGTCTGCATGGGTGCGACCTTTCGCGAAGCGGTACGTTGCAGTTCGTCTAAGTATAGACCGCCACCGCCGCAAGGGTATGAAGCCGTGATAGATTAAGTCCATCGCAATAAATTACGAAACGCCGCGCATGCCGGCGTGGGGCGCCCAAGGAGGCACTATGGAGTACGGATCGTTCCAGGCCGAGGAATTCGGCGACCTGCAGCGCCTGGTCGACGGGCTGTTTTATGACCGCCACGCCATCGACCGCCTGGATCTCATCGTGCAGGCCGAGATCTTGGACCTCGCGCCCGACCTTATGGAAATCGTGAACCTTTTGCCGCCCGGCTACTACGACCGCCAATCGCTTTGCGACCAGCTCAACTCGGCCCTTGCCGCCCACGGCTGGGGCGCCGTCTACGGCACCGTGGAATAAGCCTAGTCATTTAAGAACGTCCCCAATGACTAAAACGCCGCTTGTGATGGTGTTCACAGGCGGCGTTTTCAAACTTGTATGTGCTCTTACTCGTCCTTGGGCGCGGGGTGTTTGCAGACCACGCTCATGTAGATCATGCCGAGCACGGCAGCGGTAACCGAACCGGCAAGGATGGCGGCCTTGGCAGCCAGAACCTCAAACTGGGCCGTCGGGAAGGCAAGGCCACTGATGAGAATCGACATGGTAAAGCCGATACCGCCCAGAATGCCCACGCCGGCAATCATGTGCCAGTTGACGTTGCGCGGTAGCTCGCAGGCCTTGAGTTTGACCAAGGCGAACGTCATGCCAAAGATGCCGATCGGCTTGCCCAGCAGCATGCCAAAGTACACGCCGAGCGTCACCGGGTCGGTGAGCAGCGTGCTCATGTCCACGCCCACTAGGCGAACCTGTGCGTTGACGAACGCAAAGATCGGCAGGATCACAAAGTTGACCGGTGTGGAGATCAGGCGCTCCATGCGGATGAGCGGCGGGGTCACGCGGTGCATAACACGCTCGACCTTGGTGGTCGAGACGGTAAAGTCATGCTGGCCCAGGATGTGCGCCTCGTCGTCGTAGCGGTCATCGAGCAGCGGCAGGCACTCGCCCAACCAATCGGTGAGGCTATCGAGCTTGACGCCGCACTTGGCCGGGATGGTGAAGGCCAGGATGACGCCGGCAAGCGTAGCGTGCACGCCGCTCTTGAACATGCAGAACCACAGCAGCAGGCCCAGCACCGAATACGGGGCGAGGCGGTAGTGCTGCGTCTTGTTGAGCCACACGAGCGCGCAGGTCACAAGCGCGGCGGCGCCCAACCAAAACGGATTGGGACTCTGACCGTAGAAGATGGCGATGGCGGCGATGGAAATGAGGTCGTCGGCGATGGCGAGCGTCGAGAAGAACACGCGCACGCCGTTGGGCACGCGATTGCCCAAAAGCGACAGCACGCCCAGCGCAAAGGCAATATCGGTTGCCATGGGAATGGCCCAGCCGTTGTGCGCGCCGGCATGGTTAAAGATCAGATAGATGCAGGCGGGAACGACGACGCCGCCCACGGCCGCCAGCATGGGAAGCATAGCCTGGCGCGGGTTTTTGAGCTCGCCGACCGTCATCTCATACTTGAGCTCAATGCCCACCAGCAAAAAGAAAATCGCCATGAGGAAGTCGTTAACGAATAGCTCGACGGTGAGACCGGCCGTAAGGTTGCCCAGACCCACATACAGCGGGGTCTCCAAAAAGTGATGGATGGCCTCGTAGGCATCGGTGTTGGCGCAAATGACGGCGGCGATGGCGGCGAAGACCATGACGGCGGCGGAAATCGTGCCGTTCTCGGCGATGCGCTCCCAGATGTCGTGACGTTCAAAGCGCTTGCGCTCACGGACGTTGAACAGCTGCTCAGTTGCTGCCATGGGCGGCTCCTTTCACGGGATGGCTCCCGTCTTAAAAAAGCACGGCCCGCCCAAGTGGCGGCGCCGCGCTCTAACGTATTACGCTTGCATCTAGCCTACCCTGCACGACAAGCACGCAGGCGTGGCCGAAAAGCGGAACCACAGGTTGAACATTATTTGCTCAACGGCACGGGCACGCCTGTCCAAGAGACGACGCGGCGCCGTGCACAAAAAACGACCGGAGCGCGGGGCGTCCGCGATCCGGTCGTGGCGTTTGGTCAACTAAACCTAGCAGGCGGCCATGATGGGGGCAGCAACCTGCTTCTTACGGGAGAGGACGCCCGGCATCCAGACGCCGTCGTGCTCGTCGGCAATGCCCAGGCCCTTCTGAGCAGCCTCGGTCTCGCCCTCGAGCAGGACCTGCGAGCCCTCCTCCATGATGTCGGTGATGCACAGGACGATGCCGTCAGCACCCTTCTCGGCGGCGTAGGCGCGCATGGCCTCGCGGATCTCGTCGATCATACCGAGCGCACGGCTCTTGTCGACGGTCTCGTACTGGCCGATGAGCAGCTTCTTGCCGGCGGGCTCGAACATCTTGATGTCGTTGCCAACCATCTCGGCTGCGGTGAAGGAGCCGGACGGACGGGTGAGGAAGACCTCCATGCCAAACTTGACCGGGTCGACGCCCACCTGCTCGCCGAGCTTGGCGGCGACGGCGCGGTCGACATCGGTGGTGGTGGGGCTCTTGAGCATGAGCGTGTCGGTCATCATGGCCGAGAGCAGCAGCTTGGCCTGAACGTCGGAAAGTTCAACGCCGAGCACGCCGGCGAGCTTGGTGACGATGGTGCAGCTGGAGCCCCAGGGCAGGCAGATGTAGTGCAGCGGGCCGGCGGTCTCGAAGTCGCCGATGCGGTGGTGGTCGACGACGCCAAAGACCGTGGCGTCCTTAAGACCGGCGACGGACTGGGCAGACTCGTTGTGGTCGGTGAGGACGACGAGCTGACCGGCCTCGACGGACTCGATCGCGCGGGGCTCGGCGATGCCGGCGTCGGCGAGCAGCTTGGCGGACTCTGCCGGAAGCTGACCCAGGGCGCAGGCCTCGTAGGTGTTGCCGGCATACTCAACCTGGTTGAGCAGCTGGGACAGGACGACGGCGCTCATGATGGCGTCGTTATCGGGGTTCTGGTGACCAAAGACAAGAACGTTTGCCATGGATATCCTCCACTTGATATGTGTACTTGGACGTAGCTATGGTAGCACGCTGGCGCCGAACCTTATGAGACGCAAGGGCCGCGGCGCAATTTGGGGCGAGCCTGGGGGCGAAGTCTGCCCCCTTGTACCACCGCCCTCCTGCACCGACTATTTACCGGCGGCGCGCAGGGCTACGTAGGCGGCACCGATGATGCCGGCGTCGTTTCCGAGCGAAGCGACCTTAATGGGCGTCTCGCGCGAGGCAGAGAGCGCGTACTGCTTAAAGTGCTCGCGAACCTTGTCGAGATAAACATCGGCCGAGGCAGACGCGCCGCCACCGATCAGGAACATCTCGGGGTCGACCACGTTGGCGATAAGCGCCAGGGCGCGGCCAAGGTAGTCGGCCATGGTGTCGGCTGCGGCCAGCGCAAGCTTGTCGCCCTCGCGGCAGGCCTGGAACACGTCCTTGGAATCGGAGGGGCCGGTGAGCTCAATGGGCTCGACGCCCGCCTTCTTGCACTCGGCAAGGTAGTTGCTCACCACGCCGGTGGCGCTGGAATACTGCTCCAGATGGCCATGGCCGCCACAGCCGCAGGTACGCTCCTCGGCCGGGTTCAGGCACATGTGGCCAATCTCGCCGCCGGCGCCCACAACGCCCGATACCACGTCGCCGTTAACGATAACGCCGCCGCCCACGCCGGTACCGATGGTGACCATCACCACGTTCTGCACGCCCTTGGCAGAACCGAGCCAGGCCTCGCCCATGGCAGCGGCGTTGGCATCGTTCTCATACTTAACGACCGCATCGGGGCAGTGCTTCTGAATGGCGACCCTCAGCTCGGGCAGGTTAATGGCAATGTTGGCCTTGACCTTGGCATCGCCCGACGCCGGGATGGGACACGGAACGGCCAGGCCAATGCCCGCCACAAAGGCACGCGGAATCTGTGCCTTGGCGACCACCTGGTCGATAGCCTCGGTCACCGCGGCAAAGCCCGCAGCGTCAACGATAGGAGGCGTGGGCACGCTGGCCTTGGCAAGCGGGTTGCCGTCCTCGTCGAACAGGCCCTCCTTAACCGAAGTGCCGCCGACGTCGATGCCGATGTAGTACTGCTTAGGTTCCATGGGAGCCCACCTTTCTCGTTTAAACATTGCCTGTATGGTACCGCTCTCAAGGCAAAAACCTACCAAAAAGGGACAGGTTTGTTTTGGCAGGTTTTATCTGGGGTAACGCAATTGGCTGCCCAACAGGCCGCGCAAGACCATCCCCAAAAATAAAGGCGCCGGGAGGCGGAGGCTCCCGGCGCCCGTCAAAGGGACTATGTTGTCTGTTGGACCGCACGGTCCGTCGCGGCGATAACGCCGACTAGGCCTGAAGTGCCTGCAGCTGCTTGTGAACCTCGATGAGCTCCGTCGCCATGACGCGCATGGTCTCGGTGCCGGCCATCTGGTCCTCGGCATGCAGCAAAATCAACGGGGCCTCGCCGTTACGCTCGCCGTTGGCCTCCTTCTTCAGAAGCCCCATGTGAACATCGTGGCCACCGTTATAGGCCTCGTCGCCCTGCTTGATAAGCTCCTCGGCGGCGTCAAAATCGCCCTCCTTGGCCTTTTGCACGGCATTGATGTACATGCTCTTGGCGGTACCGACGTAGCTGATGATCTCAAAGCAGGTCATCTGCAGTTCGTTCATATCCTCCATGCAGAGCACCTAGCCCATCACGCTGACGCAGTGGTCGATGATGCCGGCAGCGTTCATGCGGCCGTAGTCGACCATGTTGATAACCTCGACCGGGAAGCGGCCGGCGGCCTCCTTCTCAAAATCGTCCTTGGTGTAGCCGATCTGCGGACCAAGCAGCAACATGTCGCACTCGTCCAGGTGATCGTGGGCCTCGTTCATGGGACGAGCCTCGACCTCAATATCCAGACCACGGTTTGCAACCTCGGCCTGCATCTTCTGGACCAGCAGGCTCGTGGACATACCGGCATTGCAGCAGAGCATGATCTTCTTCATGGTTTCCTCCTTATAACTGCGCGGCGCGCAGACGACAACTGGTTGTATTCCTTGCGGCTATTGTGCCCACCCCCCTGCATCTTTACACAAGGGAGAGAGCTGCGGGCACCGGCACCGCGTACCGGCGCCCGCAAAGGTGAAAGGGACGAACGTTAGGCGTTCTACTCGGCGAAAGCCTCCTGCTTGGCGATTGCCTTCTCGGAAATCTTCATAAAGGGCAGGTAGACGGCCATGCCAATGACAATCTCGATAGCCTGCCACACGCCGGCGCGCCAGTCAAAGCCCGTAGCGAGCAGGGCATTGATGACGGGAGGCATGGTCCAGGGCACCTGGGCGATGCAGGGGCTGATGATGCCTGCGCAGGTAAGGCCATAGGTGATGCCGATGAACAGATCGGGAAGAAGAACGAACGGGATCATGAGCGGCAGGTTGTACACGATGGGGTAACCGTAGATAACCGGCTCGTTGATGTTGAACAGACCAGGCAGGATAGCCATCTTGGAAACGGTCTCGGAAGCCTTGTTCTTGGAGAACAGGAGCGTGTCGAGCAGGAGCATGAGGGTGCAGCCCGAGCCGCCGATGAGGGCGAAGCTGTTAACGATCTGCATGTTCATGTAGTGATCGGGCTGGATGGTGCCACCGGCGGCAAAGGTAGCCATGTTGTCGACGATGAGCATGGTCAGGATCGGCTCGACGGTAGCGCCAGAGATGGTGGACTGGTGAATACCGACGCAGAACAGCAGGTTAGCAAGGGTGTAGATGAGGATAACAGCCCACGGACCGGCGTTCATGATGCTCTTGAGCGGGTTGGAGATGCACGTGGAGATGATGGTGCACAGATCGGTGCCGGCGCACACGGCGAGCAGGGCTGCGGCAAGAGCGAAGACCGCGAGGTTAAGCAGCATCGGAATCATGACGTTGAAGGAGTTGGAGACCGCGGGAGGCACGCCCTCGCCCAGCTTAACCTTGAGCTTCTCGACGCCAGAAATCTTGATGAAGAGCGAGACGGAAAGCAGGGCGATGATAATAGCCGAGAACAGACCGTTGGTGCCGGTGTTGGCAGTCGAAAGGGCGCCCGTGACCTCGGCGGAGGTGATCTTGTCGGTGAGCAGTGGGCTCGTGGCGGCAAGCGAGGCGGTGATCTGCTGCGGCATCATGATGACGAAGGCAGAGATGGCGACGACCACGCAAGCGAGCGGGTTATCGAAACGCTTGTTCTTGGCGAGGCTGTAGCCAATCAATCCGGCCAAGATAATGGCAGAGACGTTGAGGGTGCCCAGCGTAATTGCCGAGCCCCACGTCTGAAGGTTGGCAAGGCCCGCCGCATCGAGCGGGAACAGAGGGAACACGACGTTGTTAATAAGAACCGCGATACCCGCAAGGATATAGAGCGGCGTGATGGTCGCGAAGGCGTCACGCAGGGAACGCAGGTGAACCTGGTTTCCCACCTTCGCAGAGACCTCGGCAAACTTGTCGAGGAAGCTCTTTCCGTTGTCACTGGCCATGATTGCTCCTAACTTTCAAATCCGGCCTTTTCCTATGCGCACGGTGGTCTGTCGCCCTCTGCCACCAGATGTGCCATGTGTTGCGCGCGGCGGCGCGCGGTCTGGGCGTTCGCCCGGTCGCTAATCAACCACGTGGGTCGTGGCGACCTGTTTGAGCCAGGCCGCCGACTTCTTAAGGCGGCGCTTGTAGCCGTCCATGAGATCGACCTCGACAAAGCCGTAACGATTCTTAAAGGCATTGGCCCAAGACCAGTTATCGATGACGGCCCAGTAGTGATAGCCCCGGCACTTGGCGCCCTCGTCGATGGCCTTGGCCACCCACTCCAGGTGCTGACGTACAAAGTCGACGCGGTAGTCATCCTGGATGGTTCCTTCGGCGTCACGGTTCTTGTATTCGTCCATGATGCCGATGCCGTTCTCGGAAACGAACCACTCAAGATCGGGGTAGTTCTTAGCGCAGTCCATGCCAAAGTCGTAGAGGCCCTGCGGGTAGATCTCCCAGCCGCGGCTCTCGTTCATAACGGCGTCGGGCCATACGTACTCGTCGGCAAAGTGCGGCAGGCCGTACTGGTCGACCTTGCTCGCCGGCGCCTGAACACGCGTGGGGTGGTAGTAGTTGCAGCCGAGCCAGTCGACAACACCCTGCTTGAGGATCTCTTGGTCGCCGGCGCGGAACGGGAGCTTAACGCCGCCCTCGGCCAGGCTGTCGAGCACGTCGGCAGGAAGCTCGCCCTTGGTGATGAGGTCGAGCCACCAGCGGTTGTTGATGCCGCTGGTCATGCGCACGGCCTCGAGGTCCGCCTCGCTGGGGTTCTCCTTGGTGTAGACCGGGGTAAAGCAATTGATCATGCCGATCTTGGCATCGGCGCGAATAGCGCCCTCGTCATAGGCGCGACGATAGTTGGCCACGGCCAGCGCGTGCGCCAGCGAGATGTGATACTGCACGGTGCGGGCGCGGTTGAAGTCGTGGAGCTGCGGGAACCACACGCCCTCCTGATAGCGCTGCTCGGGCTCGACGATGGGCTCGTTAAAGGTGAACCAGTACTTAATCTCCTGGCCAAACTCGTGGAAGGCGACGTCGGCGTAATGTGCGTAAGCCTCGACAACCTCACGGCTCTCCCAGCCGCCACGGTTAAAGAGGTAGGTGGGCATGTCAAAGTGGTACAAGTTGACAAACGGCTCCAGGCCGGCTTCGCGAGAGGCGCGGAACAACTCGTGATACCACGCGGCGCCTTCCTCGTTGAGGTTGCCGTCGGCATCGAGCAGACGGCTCCACTGGATGGAAGTGCGATAGGTATCCAGGCCCAAGTCCTTCAAAATGCGAAGGTCTTCCTGGTACTTGGCCATAAAGTCATTGCCGGCGTAAGAGCCAACGCGGTTGTAGAACGAACCCAGATCCTGGATGGACCAGGTGTCCCACAGGTTCTCGAGCTTGCCGCCCTGGTTCCACTGACCCTCAGTCTGCGGGCCGGACATAGCAGCGCCAAAGAAGAAGTCGTTGGGCAGCTGATACTGTGCCATCAAAGTCCTCGCTTTCGTGTTCTAGAACTTCCGGTTGGAGACGGGTTTGCTTTGGCAGGTTATCCGGCGCGGGCGCGCACCGGCCATACCGATATCCAACCCGCCAAAACAAAACCGTCCCCAAACGGTCGATCCTGTTGTGCGGAAGGATTCCGTTCGTTGCTTAAACTATAGCGCTCTAATTCTAAATGTAAAGCGTTTTTTTCTTTTTTCTTTCTCGAGCTTCTTAGATAAAGGTTATATGGGTGCCTTGTTAAGGGTTATACTTACTTGCGTATTGATATATGTCGGAAAGGAGGTTCAATGATTCCCAAATACGAGGCGATAGCTGCAGATATTCGTCGAAGCATCGAGGATGGCACTCTTAAACCGGGCGACAAGCTTCCCACCGTCGTTGAGTTCTGCGAGCTCTATAGCGTTTCCAAAATCACCGTCAAACGAGCTATTGAACAAATCACCGAAGAAGGTCTTATTACCAGCCGACGCGGATCGGGTACCTACGTTAAGGACACGGCGGGACTTCCCGGTCAGGCGTTTTTCCAGGGCAAAAACGACCGTGCCCAGGGCTTTTCGTATGAGCACCGCGGGGAGAAGGTGACCTCGGTGGTCTACGATTTCTCGATTGTTAATCCACCAGCGGACATCGCAGCCCAGCTGGGAATTGCCGAGGATGACTTTGCCTATCACATCGTGCGTGTGCGTCAGGCCGATGAGAAGCCCATCGTTATCGAGTACACCTACATGCCCCTCGAGCTGATTCCGGGGCTGAAAAAGAAGGACCTGTACGGATCGGTCTACCACTTCATCCGCGAGCAATGTGGGCTGAAGATTTCGAGCTTCCACCGTACCATTCGCGCCGTGGCAGCAACCGGGGAAGAAGCCGAGCGCCTGGACACCAAGCCTGGCTCTCCCCTGCTCGAGCTCACCCAGATTGGCTTTTTGGACAGCGGCGCCGCCTTTGAGTATTCGGTCTCGCGCAACGTTGGCGACCGCTTTGAGTTGCACAACGTAACGTTGGCATAGGTTTTTGTAGTCATCCGGGCGCTCGCTTTGAGCTGTTTTGTGCAGCGCCCGCGCAACACAATGGGGGTATGAACATGTCCGATTTGATTAAGCTGACGCCGATCTTCCACGAGAAGATCTGGGGCGGTCGCCAGCTCGAAACCGTATTTGGCTACGACATTCCCGATGGCCCCATCGGTGAGTGCTGGGCCATCTCGGCCCACCCCAACGGCGACTGCCAGATTGCGGAGGGCCCGTATGCCGGCCACACGCTGTCGTGGCTGTGGGCCGAGCATCGCGAGCTCTTTGGCAACTGCGAGGGCAAGGAGTTCCCGCTGCTCATTAAGATTCTGGACGCCAAGGACGACCTTTCGATCCAGATTCATCCCAACGACGAGTACGCTGCCGAGCACGAGAACGGTAGCCTGGGCAAAACCGAGTGTTGGTATGTGCTGGACTGCGAGCCCGACGCCACGATCATCGTCGGCCAGCGTGCCAAGGACCGCGCCGAGGCCGCACAAATGATCGAGGAAGGACGTTGGGACGACATGCTCAACGTGTTGCCGATTCACAAGGGCGACTTTTTCCAGATTGATTCCGGTACCGTGCACGCCATCAAGACCGGCACGCTCATTTTGGAGACGCAGCAGTCGAGCGACGTGACGTATCGTCTGTACGACTACGACCGTCCCGGCACCGACGGCAAACTACGTCCCCTGCACATTGAGCAGAGCCTCGACTGCATAAACTTTGATGCTCAGGCTCCGACCGACGGCACGGTGACCGCGCCCGAGGTGGACGGTGTGACCGAGCTCGAGTCTTGCCCCTGCTACACCGTCGATCGCGTGCGCGTTAACGGCAGCAAGACCCTCGACCAGCGCTGGCCCTTCATGTGCCTGTCGGTCATCGACGGCGAAGGCACCGTCTGCGGCGACCCCGTCCACAAGGGAAGTCACCTGCTGGCCCCGAGCACCGTCAGCTCCATCGACCTCGAAGGCAAGATGGAACTGATCGTCTCGCACCTGTAGATCGCACCAACAACCCAAACGCAACAAGGGGCTCCCCCGTTCATCAACGGGGGAGCCCCTTGCCATGTCTAAGTATTCAGCCCACCCGGCTCTCCAGATCAAAAAGCGAACGAGCAAAGCGACGTTCGTCCAGCAACGTTACCCAAGGACCTGGGCGGGCGTATAGGGCAACATCGATCGCGAGTTCCGCACGAGCCGGAGAGCACTTAATGTGCTCTCCGTGCGAGCAGGACTGCCCGAGCAGGCGATGTTGCCCCATACGCCCGCCCAGGTCCGCCGGGATTACGACAACTTGACGATCGGCGCAAAGCCCTTCATCAGCTTTTTGGTCTGGCCGGTCTTTTCGAATTGGACCTCGATCATGTCTCCGGCGACCGAGATCACGGTGCCCGTGCCAAAGGTCTTATGACTCACGGTATCGCCCGCGGCAAAATCTTGCGATGCGCTGGCACGATCGACCTTGCGCTCCACCGTCGGGGATACCTTGGATGACGGCTTTTTGGCTCGCGGCGCGCCCGAGCCAAAGGTCGAGGCAACACGGCCGGCGTCGGGCGAAACCCCACGATGGCGCTCGGCGCCATAAGTGCTGCCGCCAAAGAAGTCATCGAAGCTCGATCCGCTGCGCGATCCAGAGCCGCCAGTCGAGCGCGTATGCGAGCCAAACACCTTGCCGCCATACATGTCCGAGCCCATACCCGAGCCAAACGTGCCGTGACGGTCGCCGCGCTTCTCCCAGCCCGTGCCCTCAAAACCGGCAGAACCGATACCGCTAAACTCGATGTCCTCAAACGGAATCTCGTTGAGGAAGCGCGAGCGCGGATTGGCAGAGGTCGAGCCGTAGGTGCGACGCGTGGCCGCATAGGTCAGGAACAGGCGCTTGCGAGCGCGCGTGATGGCGACGTAGGCCAAGCGGCGCTCCTCCTCGAGCTTGCCCGGATCGTCACTACCGCCAAAGTCGTGCACGTGCGGGAAGATACCCTCCTCCATGCCGGCCACGAACACCGCCGGGAACTCCAGGCCCTTGGCGGAGTGGATGGTCATCATGGTAATGGCATGCGTCTCGCCGGCCAGGGAATCCAAGTCGGAGCGCAGGGCCAGCCACTCCATGAGTGCCGGCAGCGCCTTACAGGTGAGCGGACCGTAGGTGCGCTCGATCTCGTCGGCATGCACGGCGCCCGCCGGCAGCTCAGTCGGCGCGGCATAGGCGTTACCCGCGATGGCGGCGGCCAGGGCATCCTGCGGCGAGAGCGCCGGGGCGGCTAGGCTATCGAGCGGATTGGAACCTGCGGCATCGCGCGCGCCGACGAGTGCCTCAAACGAGGAGGCCGGGGCGGACGGCCCCGGCTCGGGCGCGGGCGCACTCACCACGACGGGCTCGAGCTCGGCACCGGCAGGCACGTCGGCAACACCGGCCGCGCGCAACTCTTCTAGGCTCTCGAGCGTACCCTCGATATCCTCGTGCGTCTCCTCAAATTCGGCGGCGACGCCCAGGAATTCCTGGATGTTCTCGGCGCGGCTCTCGGACTCCATGGTGCCCTCGGCGCGGAAAGCCTGCAGCAGGCCCGTCTTATCGACGATCATCTCGACGACGTCCTTGAGCTCGCCGTCCATGCGACGGCCCTCGCGCACCAGCGACACAAAGCTCGACAGGCCGTTACGCACCTTGGCGCTAAACATGCCTGTCTCGGCTGTTGCGATCTCGCAGGCCTGGAAGAACGAGCAGCGATTGTCGCGCGCCAGCTGCTCGATCTTTTGTATCGAGGTGGAGCCGATGCCGCGGCGCGGCGTGTTGATGACGCGCTTGACGCTCATCTCGTCTGCCGGGTTCACGATCATCTTAAGATAGGCCATGACGTCGCGGATCTCGGCACGGTCGAAGAATCGCGTGCCACCCACGATCTTGTAGGGCACGCCCGCGCGCAGGAACATATCTTCGAGGATACGCGACTGGGCGTTGGTGCGGTAGAACACGGCGATATCGTCGTAGCTCGTGCCTTTGGCATGCAGTTTCTCGATCTCGCCGGCAATCCAGCGGCCCTCGTCGCGCTCATCGCTTGCCTGGAAGGCCTGGATCTTCTCGCCGTCGCCCTCGGCCGTAAACAGGCGCTTGTCCTTGCGCTGCGAGTTGTGACGCACCACGGCGTTGGCGGCGCTCAGGATATGGCCCGTAGAGCGATAGTTCTGCTCCAGCTTGACGGTCTTGCAGTCTTTAAAGTCCTTCTCAAAGTCCAGGATATTGGTGATGTCGGCGCCACGCCAGCTATAAATGGACTGGTCGTCATCGCCCACGACCATGAGGTTTTGGTACTTGGCGGCCAGCAGGTTGGCGATCTCGTACTGGACGTGGTTGGTGTCCTGGTACTCGTCGACGCTAATGTAGCGGAAGCGCTCCTGGTACTTGTCGAGCACCTCGGGGCGGGTGCGCAGCAGCTCGAGCGTGCGCACGAGCAGGTCGTCGAAGTCCATCGCGTTGGCGGCGCGCAGGCGGCGCTCCAGCTCCAGGTAGACCTGCGCGGCCTTTTTGTCATTAGGGCTGTCGGCGGATTTGAGCATGTCCTCGGGGCCGATCATGGCGTTTTTGGCCGAACTGATCTTGCTGCGGATCATATTGATGGGGAATTGCTTTTGCTCGATACCGAGCGCCTGCATAATATCGCGCACCATGCGCTTGGAATCGTCGTCATCGTAGATGGTGAACTGACCGGTGTATCCCAGCAGGTCGGCGTCCTCGCGCAGCATACGTACGCACATGGCATGGAAGGTGCATACCCACATGCCACGGGTGCCGCTGGGAATGAGTGCCGCCAGACGCTCACGCATCTCGGCCGCGGCCTTGTTGGTAAACGTGATGGCAAGGATCTGCCAGGGCTTAACACCCAGGTCGCCGAGCATATGTGCGATGCGGAAGGTCAAGACGCGGGTCTTGCCCGAGCCGGCGCCGGCGAGCACCAGCAGCGGGCCCTCGGTGGTCAGGACCGCCTCGCGCTGAGCGGGATTAAGGCTGTCGATGTCGACGAGCGGCTTGGCGGGCTTGGGCGCCGGCGCGGGAGCGTCGTAGATGTCGAGCGGAACGAGCTCGGGCTCCGGCGCTGCAGGGGCGGTGTATGCATCGAGCGGCACAGGTTCCGGCGCGGGCGGCACAGGTACCGCGGCATTCTTTTCCCAGGGCAAGGGCTGGGTCATGGGCGACTCCTCATCTGACGGACGGCGCGCCTGCGGGCAGCGCCATAGTTTGAGCCGTACCAGTATACCGAGCCGCGCGGACACCGACGCAAATCACACCACGACTCCGTGCACCACCATCGGGCCCGCCCCAGCGGATTTGGTGCAATGGGGTCAGGTTGGTCTGCACCATGTTGCTGCAAAGCAACCTGTCCCCATTGCACCAATCAGGGAGCCACCGATGTCACGGCAGCGGCAGCGAGCGGCGGCCAGAACGAACAAATTGGCATGAAAAGAGGGCGGCATAGACCTTTTGGTCATGCCACCCTCTTTGAATGACAAGTTGTCGTTCTGGCCGCCGCGCAGCGTCAACCAAGTTACAGGCCGAGCATAGGCTCCAAGACGAAGAAGTACGCAAGCACCACGATGCCCAGAATGATGCGGTAGACGCCGAAGCACTTGAAGTCGTGACGGCGGACGAAGCCCATGAGCCACTTAATGGCGATAAGCGAAACCACAAAGGCCACAACGCAGCCCACGCCCAGGATGGCGACCTCGTTGGCACCGAACGTACCGCCCTTGATGAAATACTTGACGAGCTTGAGCGCACTCGCGCCAAACATGACAGGGATGGCCAGGAAGAACGTAAACTTGGACGCCACCGAACGCGTGCAGCCCAAAAGCAGGCCGCCGATGATGGTAGAACCGGAGCGAGACGTACCAGGCACCAGCGAAAGCACCTGGAAGCAGCCGATACCCAGCGCAGTCTTCCAGCTCAGGTCCTCGAGCGTGGCGATGGAGCCAAAGTCCAGATTCTCGTCATCGCCCTCGTCCTCGGCAACGTCTGCCGCGGGCGCCGCAAAGTGCGCACCGGCGGGACGTCCACCCGACACCACAGCACGCGAACCAAACGAACCGGCAACGGCCATTTCCTCGCGCTTGCTCGCGCGCCAGTTCTCGATCACGATAAACAACACGCCGTACACAATGAGCGCCAGCGCCACGACGGGAGCATTGTAGAAATGCTCCTCCATCCAGTCGTTGAGCGGCAGACCGATCGCCGCCGCAGGAATGCAGCCGAGCACAATCTTGCCCCACAGCACCCAGGTGTCGCGACGGCCCTCCTTGCCCTTGCTGGGCGAGAACGGATTGAGCTCATGGAAGAACAGCACACAGACGGCCAGAATGGCACCGAGCTGAATCACGACCAGGAACATATTCCAGAACGTCTCGCTCACGTTCATCTTGACGAACTCGTCCACCAAGATCATGTGACCGGTCGACGAAACAGGCAGCCATTCGGTGATGCCCTCGACTAGGCCCATGAAGGCAGATTTTAGAAGCTCGATAATATCCAAAGGGACCCCCTCGTTAGACACCCGCCGATATTGTCTGCGGACGGTGCGGGCGATGTCCCATTATCAACCGTTGGCGGCGCGCCTGCGCCTACCCTTACCAAAAAACTCGCCCGTTCACAGAATTGCGAGCGGTCAAACCCAAATCCTTGGGTATAACTGCAACAAGATAAAGTGTCCGGCGGCCAACGCGCCCGCGCCCGCCCGATGCACGAGCCCCGCGCCCGTGCGATAGACCAAGGAGGAAACCATGAACGAGGGCTACACCAAGGTATTTGTTTCACTCGACGGTACTGAGCAGCAGGATTTTGTGCTCGCACGCGCCATCAAGGTCGCCGCGAACAACGGCGCCAAGCTAATCATCGGCCACGTTATCGATTCCACGGCGCTCGAGAGCGCCGGTTCCTATCCGGTCGATCTGGTCAACGGCCTAGAGGAAGCATTTAAGAACTCCATCGCCAAGCAGCTCGAAGAGGCCAAGGCCAATCCCGACATTCCCGAGGTCGAGGTCATGATTCGCGCCGGCCGCATTCGCGAGACGCTCAAGGACGAGATGCTCGACGTGGTTAAGCCCGACCTGGTGCTCTGCGGCGCCCGCGGCCTGTCCTCGATCAAGTATGCGCTCCTGGGTTCGATTTCGACGTTCCTGCTGCGCAACACCGACTGCGACATCCTGGTCGTGAAGTAGGTTCCTTCCCGCCGGCGCAAGGCCTGCGGGGTTATCACGCCGACGTCCTCGCCGCTTCGCGGCTGCGGGATGTCGGCTTTGATAACCCCTCCCGGCCTTGTGTCTTCGTCACCGTACTTCAGCGAGTTGGCTGATAGAAGATGGCGTGCCGCCCCGATTGGGGCGGCACGTTTTTGTTTGGGCGGACGTCTGCCGCGTGCGTTACTCGAAATACTGGAACTTGTTGGTTGAGAAGGCGAATGTTACGACGAAGCCTTCGCCGGGCTCGGATGCCGCGGTGACGTCGATGCCCATCTTGGAGCACAGACGCGCCACCAGGTAGAGGCCGATGCCCGTTGCGCGCTTGGTGGTGCGGCCGTTGTCGCCGGTAAAGCCCTTCTCGAACACGCGCGGCAGGTCGGCCGCGCTCACGCCGCAGCCGTTATCCGCGACGGCAAGCTCGATGCGCTCGCTTGCCAGGCCCTCGTCCAACAACGCTCCCGAAAACACGATCCTCGCGCCGTCCTCACGCGCATATTTAATGCTGTTCTGAATGAGCTGGCCCAGAATAAACTCGAGCCACTTCTCGTCGGTAAAAACCTCGAAGTCGAGGTTCTCGCACACCGGGGCCACGTGCGCCGCGATGAGCTCACGCGCGTTGGCTTTAATCGCGCCCGTCACCAAGGTTTTGAGATCCCAGCGGCGAATCAGGTAGTCGCGCTCCACGACTTCCGAGCGCGCATAGTACAGTGCCTGGTCGATATAGCGCTCCACGCGGACAAGCTCGCGGCCCAGGTCATCCACACGCGACAGATCGTCTTCGCTGCCGTCCAGGTTTTCCAAAATCAGATGGGCTGCCGCCAGAGGCAGCTTGGCCTCGTGGACCCAGCTCTCGATATAGTCGCGATAGTCATCGGTCTGACGCCTGCCTTCGGCAACCTCGTCGCAAGCGGCTTTGCCCACCCGGCGCAAGACCTCGTATTCGAGCTCGCCCTCGGCATAGGTCGGGCATTGCACCATCTCCTGCACCCATGCGGGACTCTCGAGCTCCTCTGCCGCACGCTCCAGCTGGCGCAGAAAACGACGACGGCGCGCGTACTCGATCACGATGCCGAGCATACCAAAGATATAGGACACGCCGACCGCCACGACCACGATGGAAACGGGTGCGCCGGCGACCGTCAGCACAAAGCAGCTCAACAGCACGCCGCACGTCCACACGGCGACGGGAAGCAGCGCATCTTTAAAGAACTTGGCAAACGACATAGCCGGCCCCTAGATCGAATAGCCCTGGCCGCGGTGCGTGGTCAAATACCCCTTGATGCCGATTTTTTCGAGCGTGGTGCGCAAGCGGTTGATGTTGACGGTGAGCGTATTGTCGTCCACGAAGGCGTCGGAATCCCACAGGTCCTGCATGATGGCCGAGCGCGAGACGATCTTGCCCGCACGGCTCAGAAGCAGCGAGAGAATACGCAGTTCGTTTTTGGTGAGCTCGGTACTGGTGCCGGTTTGCATGTTGATGGCCATGGAGCGAGCGAGATCGAGCTCCAGTCCCTTGTGGACAAGTGTGCTGCGCTCGCCCGCCGCCGCGGTGCGACGCAGCAAGGCATTGATGCGCGCCACGAGCACGCGTGCGCTATAGGGCTTGGGAACAAAGTCGTCCGCGCCGAGCGTCATGGCCATGACCTCGTCAATCTCGGTCGCGCGCGAAGTGAGGACGATGATGGGAACCTCGGATTCGCGGCGAACCTCATGGCAGATATGCTGGCCGTCCTTGACGGGAAGCGTCAGGTCGAGCAGCACCAGGTCGGGCGCGGCGGCGAGAATATCACGCGAGACATGCTCGAACGATTCGCAGGCCTCGACCTCAAAACCGGCACGGGCAAGGATGTCGGCAAGCTCGCGACGAATGGGCTCGTCGTCCTCAACGATATAGATCAGCGCCATGGATTCCGCTCCCCTCTTGGTTGTCTTGCCCCATTATGACCGCGGAGCCGCAGGTACGCGCCTCGCGTGGCACCAAGGTGACAGAACTGTTCGCGAGCGGCAGGGGCTTGCCCCTCGCTCGCGACGAGCACGGGAATTAAATGAGTATTTAACCCCCGTCCCAGAAACATCATTTAGCGGCGGGCGCGAAGCTTTTCGTAGCCGTCAGCGAAGAAGGCGACCATAGCGGCGTCGGTCTCGGCGGCGTCGGCCTCGGTTGCGGGGACCACGCCGTGCTCGTCGCTCACCAGAAACAGCGCGCCCTTAAGCTGCGCAGGAATATCTACGCGCGTGACCGGGATGCCCTTGGTCTGGGCCAGCTGCTCGATGAGCGTCGCCGTGCCGCACAGGCACTCGTCCGCTGGCGCCACAAAGGCAAGCTCGCCGTTATCGACGGCGGCGAGCAGCTCGGGCGCCACGCCGGTTTCGTCGGCCTCGGAGCGGGCCTCGGCGGAGCGAGCACGTAGCGCCTTGGCCGACGTATCGGCTAGCGGCTCGTACTCCCCCACCGTCATGGCGGCGTTGCCGTTGACGTCGATCACCAGCATGAGCACGCCGTCGCGTGCGGTGTAATCGCCCTCGGCAAGCGACCACTCAACATGCTGCTTGGCCCAGCTGAGCATGTTATGGGTAAGCGGCTCGCCCTGCACCAAGCGCTCGGACAGTGCGCGAATGTGGCGGTTGAGCATGGGCACCTTTTTATTGGACATGCGCCAACGGCAGACAAGCGCAGGCTTGTCGAGCGTGAACTTCTCGACCGCCTCCTGATTGGCGCAAAATTCCTCGTACGCACGCTGATCCTCGGCATTGCCAAACAGCTCGGCATCATCAATCTGGGGCATGGTCATACCTTTCGTGTTAGTCATTCCGTCCTCTTATACCAAAAAGACGGCCCTCCAAACGGAGCAGCCGTCTTTTGCGGAGATTATTTTGTCCCAAGGCGGAACTTAGTGGCGGAAGTGGCGAGCGCCCGTAAAGACCATAGCAATATTGTGCTCATTGCAGGCCTGAATGCTCTCGTCGTCGCGCTTGGAGCCGCCGGGCTGGATGATGCAGGTCACGCCGTGTGCAGCAAGCACGTCGACGTTGTCGCGGAACGGGAAGAATGCGTCGCTTGCGCAGGCAAAGCCGCCCTTCTCCACGCCCTCGCGCTCGCAGAAGTCCTCGGCGCGCTCGCAGGCAAGCAGCGCAGAGTCAACGCGGTTAGGCTGACCCGGGCCCATGCCAATGCCGGCCTTGCCCTTGGAGACCAGGATGGCGTTGGACTTAACGCCCTTGCAGACCTTCCAAGCAAACTCGAGCTCGGCCATCTCGGCATCGGTGGGCTTGCGGTCGGTGGGGAACGTAAAGGTCGCGGGATCCTCGGTCACGTGGTCGACTTCCTGCACCAGCATGCCGCCGTCGATGGAGCGCAGCTCCACCTGGGCGCCGTGGTCCACGCCGCCGGTGGCCAGCACGCGCAGGTTGGGGCGCTTGGCCATGCGCTCGAGCGCCTCGTCGGTGTAGGTCGGGGCGATGATAACCTCGACGAACTGCTTGTTCTGATCGGCAAAGTGCTCGACCAGCTCATAGGGAACCTCGCGGTTGCAGGCGATGATGCCGCCAAAGGCGCTCTTGGGATCGCAGGCGAAGGCGCGGTCGTAAGCGGACGTAATGTCCTCGGCAACGGCGGAGCCGCAGGGGTTCTGGTGCTTGAGAATCACGCAGGCCGGCTCGTCGAACTCGCGGACCAGGTTCCAAGCGGCATCGGCATCCAGATAGTTGTTGTAGCTGAGCGGCTTGCCCTGGATCTGCTCGGAGCCAACGAGCGGGAACTGCGAGCTCGCGGTGTTCTCGCAGCCCTCGGCAAAGCGGTAGACCGTAGCCTTCTGCTGCGGGTTCTCGCCATAGCGCAGGTCGTCGACCTTCTCCAGCGAGATCTCGAGCTTGGCAGAGGTGTCCGCCACGTCGCTTGCCTGGGCGGCAAGCCAACGGGAGATAGCCGTGTCGTAGGCGGCGGTGGTCTGGTAGACCTTCACCTGCAGGCGACGACGGGTGGAAAGCGTGGTGCAGCCACCGGTCTCGTGCATCTCGGCCAGGACGGCATCATAGTCGGCCGGGTCGGAAATGACGGTAACGCTCGTGGCGTTCTTGGCAGCAGAGCGCAGCATGGAGGGACCGCCGATGTCAATGTGCTCGATGGCGTCCGCGAAGGTGACCTCGGGGTTGGCGACGGTCTTCTCGAACTCGTACAGGTTGACGACGACCAGGTCGATCAGCTTAATGCCGTGCTGAGCGGCCTCCTGCATGTGCTGCTCGGAATCGCGGCGGGCCAGCAGCGCGCCGTGAACCTTGGGGTGCAGGGTCTTAACGCGGCCGTCCATCATCTCGGGATAGCCCGTGAACTCCTCGATGGGGGTTACGGGAACGCCCGCGTCCTCGATGGCACGAGCCGTGCCGCCCGTAGAGATGATCTCGACGCCAAAGTCATCGACCAGCGTCCGTGCGAAATCGACGACGCCCGTCTTATCGGTAACCGAGATCAACGCGCGTGCGATCTTCACATCAGATCCCATGCAGTCCTCCTGTCTGGTACGCCGCCGTGCTCTGTGAGTCGGTGATACGTCGATCTGCAGCGCTCGCGCAGCGGCATTGAAAATACTGATTTAATGTAGCGCATCGAGCGCATCGATGCACCCCGCAACGGGCGCATGTGCAGAAAAAGTTTGTGAGCGGAGGGGATGGGCACGACACCGGGCACGGTGAGTTCATGGAACACAGGGGCACCATAATTTGATGCCAATGGCGTGGTAGAACTGTGCTCGATATGCATCCGCAAAAGAAAGAGGCACCATGGTCTCGCGGGTTCTCTACCGACCGTTTGATACCGAAGACTTCGACGCCATCGCGCTGATTCTGCAGCAGCTTTGGCATAACAATTCGGATAACGATGAGTACAACCGCCTTGAAGCCGCGTGCGACCTCGCCTATTGCCTTTCGTCATCGACGTTTTCGCAGGTTGCGGTGATTGACGGCGAGGCGCGCGGCATTGCACTTGCACGCGCAGAACAGAACTCCGGCGTCACTATCAACGAGCATTGGATGGATACCGAACGCGCGCTGCTATCGCAGATGCGTGAGCTAGAGCCCGATGCCTGCGCCGAGTATCTCTCGTTTGTGCGCGCAACCATCCGAACCAACAACCGCCTGCTCGAGAGCAGCCCGTTGCCGCACGACAACGAGGTCACGCTGCTTGCCGTGGATCGCGATGTCCATGGCCTGGGCGTTGGCACGGTTCTGCTCGATGCCGCGGTCTCGCACCTATCCTCGCTTGGAGCGACGAGGGCGCACCTGTACACCGACTCCAACTGCTCGTGGAAGTTCTACGAGCTGCACGGCTTTAAGCGCACGGCCACGCACCGCGCCAACCGCGAAGAGCGCCGCCACGACATGCCGCGCGAAAGCTTCCTCTACGAACTCGATCTAACAGCCTAAATCTGGCAGTTAGGGACGCTCCTTTTATGCCGGCACCCCGGGACACTCCTTGGCAGCAACCACACCTAGTCATTGGGGACGTTCTTAAATGACTAGTCGCTGGGGACAGTCTTGATCAAAACGGCCGCCGAAGCCCTCGTTGGCATCGCCCTATAGGGGGTCTGCAAATAGCTGTGGTCAAAAAACATCAAAAATGAGTACTGTTACCTTTTTAGTAGCAGCGCAATTCGGCTTTTTCGGGTCTCTTAGGCGTCTCGGCGCGTCGGATGAACTAACGTATCTCCCCAAATGTACAATAAAATGGACTCCTAACGAGAAATAATATCGTTAGGAGTCCATTATTTAGTACAAACAAATGTGACAATCTAGGCAACAGTACTCATATTTGGCATTTTTTGCCCACTGCCCCTTGCGCGAAGGTCCGCAGCGGAAAGTATGGCCCGTTTCGATGCACAAAAATGGGATGAATCTTCCCTGGCAACCGCCCAGAAAGATCCACCCCAAAGCAAGCGCTCGCTAGAACGTTCCGCCGCCGCCTCCGCCGACGCCGCCGCCTCCGCCGCCCGAGAAGCCACCGCCTCCGCCACCGCTCGAGCTATCGGAACTCGAAGCCAGCTCGCGGATGGTCTCGTGGTACACATCATTGAACGAATCGAGCGGAGACTCGTTGCCGTAGTGATGGTAATACCACCAGTAGCAGGGGTAGTTGTCGTAGAAATCGTCGCTGTTGCGCAGGTCCGCAGGCACGGCCTCGGCCAGCTGTCGCAGCACTTCTTTCGAAACGCCCAGGGCAACGCCCATCACCAGCAGCTTGTTCCACAGAATCAGATCGCTGGGGATGGCCTCCTTCAGGCGCGTAAAGTCCTCGAGCCAATGCTTAAGCGCCTTGCAGCGAGCCGCCACCTCGGCGCCCTCCGGCGTGTAACGGCGGAAGGTGCAGCTCAGGACAAAGCCCACGATCGTGACGGGGATCGAGATCATAGCGGCACCGACGTTGGCGTCCGCAAAGTCGGTATAGAACAGAGAGCCCAGAATGCCAAAGACAATGATGATGCCGAGAACCAGGCCGGCAACCAGGGCGACGGTGCCGTCCGAGGCGATAAGCTCGCGCGCCTCCAGCTTGCCCTTAACCGTGCTCTGATAGTCCTCGAGCTTGTCGCCAACAGATGTGGTGCGCTCGCTAGCGTACTCCTCCAGCTCGCTAAACGTGCGCGAACGGACTCCGTCCTTATCGGGCTTAACGCCAGCGAAGAAGACCTTGAGCACGTCGCGATCGATGCCGTCCTTCTTGGCAGCCTCCCAGGCCTCGTCGGTCATTGTGATGCGATACGTCTGCTCCTCTTTTTCGCGACGGAGCAGACCCTTCTTCTTGGTCTCGGTCGCTTCTTCCAGCTTGATCACGCGGTCGTCGGTCAGCTTCATCAGTGTGGCGATATATGCCTGATCGGGCACGTCGTTCCAGCTCATAAGAGCTGCAAGCACCGCGGGATGGTCGGCAGAGGGCACATCGCGGAAGTACTCGTCCTGAAAGAGCGGCTTGGGCTTGGGCCTGCGCAGCTTGAGCATCACGATCACACCGGTATAGGCAACCGCCACAACAACACACACCACGGCAATCGCGCTGGCAACCGCACGCGCGTGCTCACGGCGGGCGTTAGCTTCGTCTGCCCATTCCTTTTCTTCGCTCAGGATCGTTGACATGCGCTCTTCGCCCGAGGCGGCAAGCTGCGGTACCCAGTCACTGGGGAAGGCGATGCGTGCCTCAGCGAATTCGCCCTGATGCACGCAGGGAATGGTATAGGTGACCATGGGTTCGTCCGCATCGAGTGACACGTCGCCCGTCAGCGGGCCGTGGCCCCATGCGCGGAAGTTATCGCCCTTGACGGCCGTTGTCCCCGCGGCGGCGTTTGCGAAGTAGACTTCCATCTCGACATCGTCGGAGTCCGCAGACCAGCCGTCGCCCACAAACTTCCAGTAGAGCTCGGCGGTATCGGGCCAGTTCATAACCGCACCGGTCATGGTGTAGCTCACGTAAAAGATCGCGCTGTCGCCGCTCTCGTGAGGGCTGAATACCTTGATCTTTACGCCGCCGTCGGACTGTTCCACCGTATAGACGCCGTCGTCGCCTTTGTTTGCATAGTCGACCCTGTTAAACGCGGTGTCGTCTTCCTCGACGCTCAGCACATTGACGCCCGCCGCGCCTCCCTGCTGATTGGTGCCCGCATTGATCTCCCAAAACACGCCGTTGATGTCGTCATCGAAATCAAACTGGCGTCCCTCGACAACGGTTAGCGAGCCGTCGGCCTCGACCGTGGCACCGATATAGGTTTGGGTCATGGAGTAGCCGTCGGCGTGCGCGGCGGCAGGCAGCAACAACAACGCAAGCGCAACGAGTACGCAGACGGAAGCAAATCGCGCAAACAGGCGGCGCTGCCGGCTGACTTTGGCGGCGAGGGTGTTCATAGGCACATCCTTTATCTGTGGTATCAACAGCGTTATTGTCCCACGTTTGCGAGCGTACGACACGACCGTCTAGGTAAGCGGGGCGTCAATTGGGACAAAAGTCACGCCCGCGCCCGGCACCTGGGGACGTTCCTTATCTGCCGGCAATCTGGGACACTCCTTGGCATAGCCCGCTCCGGCAATAGACACCACTTCATAGCTCCGTCACAGGTGTAGCGGCTTTGTGTGGGCGCGGCGTGAGCCGATTAAGCCGGCGAGCGAGGGGCATAAAGCAGTTGAGCGAAAACGGTTTGCCCCTTTGCCGTTCGCTTGAGGATCATGTCCCCCTTTTCCGCGGAAACCCCGGCAGTTGCGAAGAGCTGCCGGGGTTTCTGTCGTTTGAGGGGTTGGCTGGCGGGCGCGATCGAGCTGTCGAGTCGGTGCCTCCCCCACCTCCCGCGCTATACTCGTCCGCATGGATATCAACGCACGCAACATAGCAACACACTCCGCGGATGCACCGGCAACGGCAGAGCCCACCCCCGTCGTGGGCCGTTTTGCCCCGTCGCCCTCGGGCCGCATGCACCTGGGCAACGTATTCAGCTGCCTGTGCTCGTGGCTTTCGGCCCGCAGCCAGGGCGGCAGCATCGTGTTGCGCATCGAGGACCTAGACGATCGCTGCAAGCGCCCGGAACTTGCCGCTCAACTGATTGACGACCTGGCCTGGCTAGGGCTTGAGTGGGACGAAGGCCCCTACTACCAGCACGATCGCCTTGACCTGTACGAGAGCGCCTTGCACCAGCTACAAGACGCCGGCCTCACCTATCCCTGCTTTTGCACGCGCGCCGAGCTCCACGCCGCGAGCGCGCCGCATGCCAGCGACGGCACGCCCATCTACCGCGGCGCCTGCAGAGGCCTTTCTGCCGAGGAGGTTACCCGTCGCAGCATCCTGCGCGCTCCGGCCACGCGCCTGCGCGTGCCTGCCGTCGACAACCTCGCAGACGATGTGATCGAATTCGTGGACCGCACGTATGGTGCCCAATGTGAGGCGCTCGCCACCGAGTGCGGCGACTTTTTGGTGCGCCGCAGCGATGGTGTTTTTGCCTATCAGCTGGCCGTGGTGGTCGACGACGCTGCCATGGGCGTCACCGAGGTCGTGCGCGGATGCGATCTGCTGGGCTCCACGCCCCGCCAAATCTACCTGCAGCATCTGCTGGGACTGCCCACACCGCGCTACGCACATATTCCGCTGCTCATGTCACCGGACGGCCGCCGCCTATCCAAGCGAGACCGCGATCTGGACCTGGGCGAGCTACGCGCACGCTTTGGCACGCCCGGGGCGCTGCTGGGATGGCTCGCCGGGCAAACAGGCATCGCGCCGGACACCACGCCGCGCTCTGCCGAGCAGTTGGTCGAGCGCTTTAGCTGGGATGTTATCCGTGCGCATCGGGAAAACATCACTGTAACGGTCGAGTAGCCAGCCATCCCGCCCCTACGCAACATCCCAGGGCTGGAGCTCGTCGCCCAGGCGAACGATGCAGTCGTAGAGCACGGTATGGCGCTCGGCCGGGTTGGCATCCCGATGAAAATGCCCGTAGTACCAACGCTTGTAGTCCAGGCGGTCCTCCAGCTCGTCGAAAAACGTGGTGAGTCGATCGACATCGGGATAATTCCAGCCGGGCGCCGGATAGAACGTGGGCGAAAGCATGCGCGTAGAGCAGGTGTGGGTGATCACGTAGTCGACCTTCCAACCCACGCTGTCGAGCTTTGTCCGCGCCTCCTCAAAGTTGCGCTCGTCCGGCAGTTCCTGCGGCCACCAGCTGGAATACGGAATGCGGTATTCTTTATCCACGCTCGTGGCGCCGCCCATGGTAAAGATCGTTGAGCCGTCGAGTTCAAAAACCTCGCCACGCGTCAGGCGCCGTATGGGAGAGGTATCCGACAGGCGCTGTGTCAGCCCACCGTGCCACAACTCCATGGGGCGCTCCGCCCAGTGATCGAAACGCTCGTGGTTGCCGTCGACGAACAGCACGGTATAGGGGCGCGACTCCAGCCAGGCGATATCGGCGCACTCCTCGGCAGAGAAATCCCACGGAAAGCCAAAGTCGCCCGCGACAATCAGATAGTCGTCGCCCGTCAGACTATCCCCAAGATCCCAGTCGCGAAGCTTTTGCATGTCGAGCCCACCGTGAATGTCACCCGTCACATAGACCGTCATCGGATCACCACTTCCCTGCAAGTCGCTAGCCCACATTCTGCACGATTACTAAGCTAACCGTTCCAGCCCTTCCATCCCTTAGGGCTTACCCTTCGTTCTTCCATCCAAACGGGTCAAGCACCCAAAAAACCAGATCGAGCACGCCGCCGGTCATCATGGCGCCGGCAAGAGCCATGCAAACGTGCAGAGAACTGGCACTTCGGAGCACGTCGAATGGCCCCAGAACAGCCAGCAGCACGACCGCTGCGCCGGCCACGCACAGCGCAAGACACGGCCCCGCGTCCTTGACGCACCTCTTTGCGAGACGCCTGGTGTTGTCACTCATCGATATCGAACTCCTTAGAGGGTCGTTGTTCAGGTACGTGCCGTCGCGGCAGAGCAGGACGGCAGGTTAAGTGTCCCATGCCGTGCGGACACGTTTGAGTTACCCTACAAATTATTGAATTTGATAAAATGTAGGGTAACTACTCGGAAGGGAGGCTCCGTGCCCGTCTTAGAAGATGTCCTAGAAGAGGAATATGCACGCTCGAACCGCCTCTTGGGCCTCATGGAGCAGGAAATCGGTCTCCTTCCAAAGGGCAGCATCCGCATGCGAAACATAAAGGGCCACGAATACTGCTATCTCAACTATCGAGTCGGCGACAAGGTCAAAAGTGACTATGTGCCTGCTACAGAGGTTGATGAGCTGCAAGCCAAAATCGAACGTCGAAGGGCTCTTGCGGCCGCCATCAGAGAACAAAAGCAGTCTCAAAAGCTAATCATACGTGCGTTGGGAAGGGTGCCGAATGCTGACTGAACAGCAGAGATTTTCCTCTAAAACAATTTGAAAACCTTGCCGCATACATGCTGTTCGCATCCGCTGAGTCCGAGCCGCTGCCCAAGTCACCATGTGCCCGGCACACAAATAGTTACACGCGGAACTATTCCAAAACCGAAAGAACCACTGCAGTTAGTACCCGATAACCATAATGCCTTTTAACGGAACAGGCATGCGCCCGCTTGCATACAATGTTTTGAAAAAAGTTACGACCTTTTCGTAGTCTCTGCTTGAGTTGTTACCACTCTTGTACACATTACGAACGACTACACAAAGATATGCTGCATCCTGTATCATGCACGCTTCAAAAAAATCCTTCAGAAACTGGTTGTTCGCGACAGCGCGCCCGGCCTCAATCTCCACTATCGTGTTAGTGTCCCTATGGACGGCATCGACCTCAAAAGCTTTATCAATTAAGCCTTTCTCCCCATACAACACTGGCATCGATAGTTTCTCGTTTTTCTTTTTCCCCGCCTCAACATTGAAACCAAATCGCTTCAAATCGAACGCCAAAATTCGGAGCACACTATCGCTGTGCTCACTGTTTTTATCAGAACGAATCTGCTCAATATTTTTATTTACAGCTTTTACAACGTCCATTAACGGCTGCGGCGGACGACCGTTTAATGGGAAGTAAATCCAGTTGCACTCCATTGATAGTCCTTTGTCTATATTCATTCAGCCACTGCGGCTATTTTAAATTAATGTTATAAAACACCGACGACTAACGATGCCATAAACAGTCAATCGACCAACCTTTTAGCAGTTAGCGAACCATGCAAGCAAACAGAAACCTTAATCAACATGACGGATTGGCGCTTTCGGTCATTAGCAAACAGAATCACTTGCCCATGGAGCCATTTACCCTTGGCCTTTCAATTAGGACTGGCATCAAATGCCGCATGCCTAAGTAATATTAAGATCCTTCCATGGCTGCCACGCAGCGGCCCACGCACCCAACAACATCCATATGTGAAACTCATACTTTTGCAACGTGATTTTGATCTTATATGATCGGTGTGCTTGCTTATCCCATTTCTGCCGCCACTTTACTACCGGCTCGCCATCCCCTGCTATCGAGGTCTAATACTTTTCCCACCGCCACCCAAAAACTCATCCAACATTAATCTTGGCTCAAGAATCGCTTAATCTATAACCTGCACTATAGAGTTCGACCAAGGGCGGGGCGGCGCCGCGCAACGCAGGCCGCCGAACGCAACGCTCGCGCCCGGGCAGATCGCCCGGCGTCGCGCCCATCGAACGAAAGGACAGGTCATGGACGACCTCGAAAAAGTTGAAACCATCCGCACCAAGTGCAACGTGAGCTACACCGATGCCAAGGCCGCGCTCGACGCCGCCGACGGCAACGTCTTGGATGCCATCATTTGGCTCGAGTCGCAGGGCAAGACCCAGACAACGTCGGCGCACGCCGCCACCGAGTCTGAGCCGGTCGATGAGCCCTCGGCCGAGATGGTCGCCGCGCAGGCCGCCTACGAAAAGTCGAGTGAAAAGACCGACTTCTCCAAGAAGATGGACAGCGTGTGGGAGTACCTCAAAAAGCTCTTCCGCCTGAGCCTGGACACCAAGTTTATCGCCACGCGCCGCGATGCGATCATCCTCAACATTCCCATCCTGATCCCCATCGTCGCGCTGTTTGCCTGGGGCGCCACGATATGGCTGATGCTGATTGGCCTGTTCTTTGGCATGCGTTACCGCATCGATAGCGACGGCGACGTACCCGGCAGCATCAACAACCTTATGAATCACGCTGCCGATGCCGCGGACGACATCAAGCAAAATCTCAACGACGACAAGTAATCGCAGACGGGGGCACGCATGGCACGGATCCTGATCGTAGAGGACGAGGAGAAAATCGCCCGCTTTGTGACGCTCGAGCTGGAGCACGAGGGCTACCAGGTAGAGCACGCCGCCGACGGCCGCACCGCCGTGGACCTGGCGCTGGAGCGCGACTACGATCTGATTCTGCTCGATGTGCTGTTGCCGCAGCTCAACGGCATGGAGGTCCTGCGACGCGTCCGCAAGCACAAGGATGTGCCGGTGATTATGGTTACCGCGCGCGATGCCGTGATGGACAAGGTTGCCGGGCTCGATGCCGGCGCCGACGATTACCTGACCAAGCCATTTGCGATTGAGGAACTGTTCGCCCGGATCCGCGTGGCGCTGAAGCGCTCGGAGGCCGTGCGGGCGGCTTCGGGCGTTGGCGGCGTTGGGGCCGGGGAGGGCGCTACGGGTGCCGCTGCGGTACCCCCGGCTGGTGACTCTGCCAAGACCTCTGCCGCGCCCTCCCCCGCCGCGCTCACCGTGGGTTCGGTCGCGCTCGATCCCGACCGCCGCGAAGTCACGGTCGGCGGCTCGCCCATCGTGCTGACCGCCCGCGAGTTCGACGTCCTCGCCCTGCTTATGGCGCATGCCGAGACCGTGCTCACGCGCGAGCGCATTGCGCACGAGGCGCTGGGCTACGAATACGTGGGCGACACCAACAACGTCGACGTGCACATCGCGCATCTACGCGCCAAGATCGAGGACGCCGGCGGCGCCCGCATCATCCAGACCGTGCGCGGGGTGGGCTATGTCTGCCGCGCGTAACGCCGAGGCAAAACGCGTCACCTCCATCGCCCGCGCCATCAACTGGAGCTATATGTGGCGCCGCCTGATGAGCTACGTTTGGCTCGACCTGCTGCTAGTAGTGATTGTGGCGGCGATCCTTGTCTATGGATACAACCAGACGCTGCCCAACGGCGCGTTTACCGCAGGATGGATCCCCAGCGCCACCGTTCGCGGCATGACGCTGACGCCCGCGCGCGGCTGGGACCTGACAACGCTCACCTATACCGTCGAGCTTGCGCGTACCACCAAGACTTTCCCCCTCGCGCAGGACCTCGTCACGCTATGGCCTCTCTACCTTGTCGTTGTGGGTTGGCAGGTCATCAGCGTGCTCAACATGCTCGGCGGCGCCCGCCGCGTGCGCCGCACCATGGCGCCGCTCAACGATCTGGCCCTGCGCGTGGACGAACTCGGCCGCATGCAACTCGCCGGCGGCAAGATGGAAACACTGGAGCAAGCCATCGAGCGCGCAAGCGTCGACTCGCCGAGCGTCACTACCGGCGACGCCGACCTGACAAGCATCGAGGTTGCACTCAACCGCCTACTGCGCCAGATGCAAGAGGCCAAACTGCAACAGATGCGCTTTGTCAACGATGCGAGCCACGAGCTGCGCACGCCCATCGCGGTGATTCAGGGTTACGTAAACATGCTCGATCGCTGGGGCAAAGACGACCCGGACGTGCTGGCAGAATCCATCGCGTCCCTCAAGGCCGAAAGCGAACACATGCAAGAGCTCGTGGAGCAGCTGCTGTTTTTGGCACGCGGCGATGCCGGGCGCACGGTCCTGCGGCGTGCGGATACCAACCTGGCCGCACTGGTCGGCGAGGTATGCGAGGAATCGCAGATGATCGATACCGCGCACACGTATCGGCTGGCGTACGACACCGCGCTTGTCAGCGATTCGCGCTGCGACGCGCCCGTCGACGTGGCACTCGTGAAGCAGGCGCTACGCGTGATCGTGCAAAACGCCGCCAAGTATTCGGACGCGGGAACGACCGTCACATTTGGCATAACGCCGGATGCGGGCGCGGGCACAATCGACATAAGCGTTGAGGACGAGGGCATCGGCATGAACCAGGAATCCGCAGCTCACGCGTTTGAACGGTTCTACCGCGCCGACAACGCACGCAATGCCGGCGCGCAGGGCTCGGGCCTGGGGCTTGCCATTGCCAAGTGGATCGTCGATAGCCATGGCGGTGTCATTGGCGTGACCTCAGTCGAGGGCGTCGGCAGCCGCTTTACGATTCGCCTGCCGCGGTAGGAAGCCCCTCGGCATAAATAAAGGGATAGGGCCACGCGGCCCTATCCCTTTTTGCTAGCTATGGCAGCTTGTGCGCTATTCGCGGCACAGGTGCACGGCGAAACCGGCGAACTCGCGCTTAAAGTACACGAGCTTGGTACCACCGTCGGGCAGCAGCGCGCGCGACTCTTCGTTGACCTCGAGCCCGCGCTCGGCAAACCACTTCTCAGCTGCATCGATGTCGTTAACGGCAAAGCCGATGTGGCCCTTGGTGCCACGACCGTTCTGCTTCATGATCTCGACCAGCGAATCGTTAAAGTACGAAACCGGGGTCTCGGTGACGGGCAGGCCCATCATCGTCGAGAACAGCTCCGCGATCTCCAGGGCGTCTGCCGGGTCGGTGGCGTTAATGCCCACATGGGCAACGCGCATACCAAAGAGCTCTACCGGGTTGGCGTTCTGCTCACTCATGCAGTCAGCGCCTACTGAGCCATGACGTCGAGAACGGCCTTCTCGGCGGCAACGCGGTTCATGCCGGTCATGAAGGGCACGCCACTCACGTACGGGCAGGTGAGGCCCTCGGGGGCAACGGTGGTGGCGATCAGCAGGTCAGCGCCCTCGTCGCAGTAATCCTTGGCCTCGGAGATGGCGCACTGCACGATCTCGTACTTGTCGGCATAACCGTTGGCGTCGAGCAGAGTAGCGACCTTCTGGGCAACGAGCGTGGAAGTAGCAGCGCCAGCACCGCAAGCCAAAACGATCTTCTTCATAGGTAATGTCTCCCTTCATGGTTTACTTTAGGTAAGTGTACCGCAGCGAGCGATGGCACTCGGCCTCGATGAGCTTTTATGCCAGTTTGCTTGCGCGCTGCGTATAATACATCTAGTACGTGTTGTCATACCGCTCGCTTTATGAGCGACTAAGGACCCTAATATGCCCGATTCCCGCACCCTCTGGACCGCCGTCGTTATCATCTGCATCGCCGTGTCGGTGTTCTTTAGCGTCAAAAAACGCACCACGTTTAAGCGCCTGCAGCGGCTTATGGCTGCCAAGCAGTGGGACGAGTTCGATCGTTTGCTCGACGGCAAACTCACCAGCATGCTGTACCCGCGCTACAACCGCGACTACCTGCGTCTGAACTCCTATCTGCTGCGCGAGGACCACGAGCGCGCCAGCGAGATGTTCGACCTACTGCTGGGACTCAACCTCCCCAAGATGCAGCGCGTCGACTTGGTGATTAAGGCCTTTAACTACTATGTTGGCCAGGAGGACCGCAAAAAGTCCAAAGAGCTGTTGCACGAGATCAAGGGCTTTGAGGGCGGTCAGGCCGAGGCAGTTGCGCACGAGTGTCAGCTGATGTACGACACGATGATCCTCAAGCGCCACAACGACATTCCCGAGCTGGAGCGCATGCTCGAGGATGTCGGCGACGACCCGGTCAAGCGCTGCCGCTTGGAGTACCTGCTAGCCCTGCAGTACCAGAACAAGGGCGACGAAGCCAAGTTCCAGGAGTTCCTGGAGAAGTCGGGCCAACACTCGATGGCCGTCAACGCGTAACGGACGGCTTGTGCTAGACTTCTAGTCTCACGGGGGCGTGGCGGAATTGGCATACGCAGGAGACTTAAAATCTCTCGCCGCAAGGATTGTGGGTTCGAGTCCCACCGCCCCTACCATATGGAGCTTTCGAGCCCGTGTTCCTCAGGGATGCGGGCTCGCTTCTTTTAGATGCCGGTGGGACTCGAACCCGCGAGGGGGCGAGCGTTAAGCGGACGCGCAGCGTCCGAAGCGAGCCGGCGAGGGCGCCGACAGGCGGCCGAAGCCGGTGCGTATTTGCGCAGCAAATGCGCGGACGTCCCACCGCCCCGCGCTTCAGAAAGCCAACTAATTTAGGACGGGCTAAAAAGACAGCTTCGGTCCCTTAGAAGTTGCGGTGGAATAGATCCTGTTTGGGGGTGCGGACAGAAAGTTGGACCGCGGGGCGGTCCGGACTGGAGGTTCGCATGTACAGCAGGGAGAAGGTCGAGCTCTTCCTCCTGGCGACGGAGGACGGCATGGGGCCGACCGCCGCCGCGAAGTTCGCGGGGGTCT
>JAUMMZ010000059.1 GCA_031296755.1 Collinsella sp. | reverse complement strand
GCTTGGCCAACGGTGCCTTGGCACATCCTCGGCAGCTTGCCCTAGAGCTTGTGGTGGCGCTCTTCTTTGCGCTCCTCGGCTGCCTGCTCCTCCTGCTTAAAGGCGGGGTCGTCGGGGGTGACCAGTTCGTCCTCGTGCGTGCGCTTGTTGTAATGGTGGCGCAGCACGGGTTCAAACAGGTGCAGGTGCTTGGCAAAGGCCGCCGAGCCAATGGCAAGCACGGTAAAGATGAGCACGCGCATGGGCACCTCGACCTGATTGATGGCGGCGGCGCCGGCCGAAAGCATGATGCACCAGGCATAGATGAGCAGCACAGCCTGTTTTTGGTTGTAGCCTTCTTGGATCAGGCGGTGGTGGATGTGGCCCTTGTCGGCCTGCCCGATGCTAATGTGGGCGCGCTTGCGGCGCACGATGGCGCTAAACGTGTCGATGATAGGCACGCCGGCAACGATGAGCGGGATGATAAGCGAGGTGAGTGCGGCGGTGCGGCTCACGTTGAGCAGCGAGATGGAGCCCAGCGCAAAGCCCAGAAGCAGCGACCCCGAGTCGCCCAAGAAGATGCTTGCGGGGTTGAAGTTGTAGCGCAAAAAGGCCAGACAGGCGCCAAAGAGCGCAATGGAGAGCGCGGCGGCGTCGATGCGGCCCGAGAGAACGGCCATCGAAAACATGGTGAACGAGGCGATGCCGCAGATGCCCGTGGCCAAGCCGTCGAGGCCGTCGATGAGGTTAATGATGTTGGTGAATGCCACCAGATAGATCACGGTGATGGGGTAGGCGAGCCATCCGAGCATGATCTCGCCGGGAGCAAACGGGTTGACGATGACGCCGATTTTTAGGCCGCCCATGCAGGCGATAAGCGCGGCGAGGACCTGTCCGGCCAGCTTTTGCTTGGGCGTGAGCTGGAAGACGTCGTCGATAGCGCCGGTCGCAAAGATGACGGTAAAGGAGAGCGCCAGCATGGGATAGCTAATGTGAAGGCGCGGGTGCGGCACCAGGACGGGTGGCCAGCCTAGGTACCAGGTGCCTAGGATTTGCACAATGCAGGCAACGACCAGGCCCAAAAACACCGCCGTTCCGCCCAAACGCGGGATGGGCTTGGTGTTGATGCGGCGCTTAGAAGGATAGTCGACGGCATCGAGCTTAATTGCCAAGCGCTTGACCAGGGGCACCGCGAGGAAGGTCGTGATAAAAGCCGCCGCTGCCACGCATAGGTACGGTATGTAGCTCGGGGATGAAGCCATGAATCTAAAAACCGCCAAGCGTCGAAGGAAAAGGTCAAAGGTTGCTACGCGGAAATGGCATAGCTGTCCCATGATACTCGACCGAGGGGGGTGCGGAGGTTTGCACCGTGCGATTATCACGCGCATACCAGATATTGGAATGTTGTCGATGGCTTGTCGGGATGCCGGCGGGGATCCATATGGACTGTATGGTGATTTTCGGCAAAAGAAAACCACCCCCCACGTTACGAAAATGAACCCACCTAAAACAGGTGGGTGCCCTCATCGACTGTTCCAGCGTCCTTAACAACGAAGGATACCTGTACTAGGCACGACTGTGTGGGCTCCCTAAATAAACGCGACGGTTCACCCAGTTGCTCCGCGGGGGGCGGAATAACTACATCATAAAGCGGCACTTTATCGATTCCAGTCTTGACATTACAAAAATCGTGTCGGACGATTACGGCGCCTTAGGGACGGAGCCGTCTACCCGGTCTGGCCCTTTACGTTTGAGCTGCTGAATCGTTGTTTTGGAGCATGTTTTTATGCCGACGTCGTTGACCGAACTTTTTTCGCCCGCCTGCCATTTGTGTCCGCGCCGTTGCGGTGCGGCGCGTGATGAGGGTGCGCGTGGCGTATGCGGTGCCGACGACACGCTTAAGGTCGCTCGCGCGGCGCTTCATATGTGGGAGGAGCCGCCTATCTCGGGCGAAGCCGGTTCGGGCACGATCTTCTTTAGCGGCTGCTCGCTTAAATGTATCTACTGCCAGAATCACGAGATCTCGACCGGCAATTTTGGGCTTGAGATTTCGCCTGAGCGCCTGGTCGAGATTATGCTGGAACTGCAGGACCAGGGTGCCAACAACATCAATTTGGTGACGGCGACGCACTATGCGCACCTATTGCCTGCCGCGATTGTCGCAGCGCGGGAGCGCGGGCTGGACATCCCGATTGTCTACAACACGAGTGGTTACGAGCGCGCGAGTGCCGTGGCGGCGCTGGGCGACCTGGTCGATGTGTGGCTCACCGACTTTAAATATGCCGATGCTGGGCTTGCGCAGTCGCTTTCTCATATTAAGGATTACCCGCGCGTGGCCGTGTCGGGCCTGGCACAGATGGCGTGCGAGATCGAGCGCCGCGGGGGAGAGCTGGTGGACGAGGACGGGCTCATGAAGCGCGGCATCATCGTGCGCCACCTGGTGCTGCCGGGGCATGCGGACGATTCGTGCCGCGTTCTGGACCTGGTGTGGCAGACGGTGGGCGACGTGCCGATCTCGGTCATGAACCAGTACACGCCCAATGCCCTCATGCGCGAGCAGGGCGGCGATCTGGCGCGTGCCGTGACGCGCGAGGAGTACGAGCAGGTGCTCGACCATGCCGACGACCTGGGCTTTACGACGATGTTCTGGCAAGAGGGCGGCGCGGTAGACGAGAGCTTCACCCCGGCCTTCGACACCACCGGTGTTCTCACCAGTGCAAAGTAGTGCGTTCGTCGATGAATTTTCTGGGACGGGGATAAAAAATCATCGAGAGCATCGCCTGTTCGAAAAGTTGCCAAAATAGCCGCGTCCCAAAAAGACTGGTTATTGGGCGTTGACAGTTGGCGAGCCGTAGGTAAAATATCGACTTGTCCTGGGGACGTAGCTCAGTTGGGAGAGCGCTGCCGTCGCATGGCAGAGGCCGAGGGTTCGACTCCCTTCGTCTCCACCCTTGGATTTGATAAGCCGCTGACATTGTGTCGGCGGCTTTTTTTAAAAGAAAGGGCTATACCATGGCCGAGCTTGAGTCCCAACCACTGTCTGCCGAGGAGCGCGCCGAGTTGGAGGAGCTCCGCGCCGAGAAGGCTCGTCGCGAGGCCCAGGAAGAGGCCCGTCGCGAGCGCGAGGAGCTGGCTGCCCTGCGCGCCGAGCGTGCGAAGGTCGAGGAGGTCGCCGCGAACGCCGCATCCGAGCGCAAGCCCGCGCCCGCACCCAAGCCCGCTGCCGCGAAGCCTGCACCTGCCGCGCCTAAGCCTCAGCCTAAAAAGGCCGCTCGTCCCAAGTCCGTCGAGCCCAAGTCGAGCCGTGACGAGATGACCTTTGCCCAGCGCATGGTTACCTCCAAGGAGCCTACGGGCGAGAACGAGATCCCTGGCATGGCGCCGGCTCAAAAAATCATCATTGTCCTTGCCCTCATCGCGTTTGTCATCTTTATGGGCTACACGATCCTGACCAGCATGGGCCTGCTCTAACCGATTTGCATCGGGCAACATGTCCGCATGCTCTGCTCTCGTTCAACCCTCAAATTCTGCACCACACATCCGAAAGGTCGCCCCATGGCTTTGACCGACATCTCGCATCCCACCGACATTGCAATGCTCACCGATCTGTACGAACTCACTATGGCCCAGGGCCTGTGGGAGAGCGGCAAGGCCAATGAGCAGGGTTGTTTTACCGCGTTTTACCGCGACCATCCCTTTGGCAGCGCGTATGCCGTCATGTGCGGCACCGCCGAGCTGCCCGAGCTTGTCGAGAACCTGCGCTTTACGCCCGAGGACATCGACTATCTAGCTTCGCTCCAGGCCCCAGCCGGCGGCGCGATGTTTAAGCCTGCATTCCTCGACTACCTGCGCAACTTCCGTGCGCACGTGAATATCGACGCCGTGCCCGAGGGAGAGCTCTTGTTTCCGCGCGAGCCCATGGTGCGTGTCACCGGCCCGTCGCTTGAGTGTCAGCTGCTCGAGACCGCGCTGCTTAACATCGTCGGCTTCCAGACGCTCGTCGCCACCAAGACGGCGCGCGTGGTACTGGCGGCTGTTGGTCGCCCCGTCGCCGAGTTTGGCCTGCGCCGTGCCCAGGGTCCCGATGGCGGCCTGGCTGTTGCGCGCGCGAGCTACGTTGCCGGCTGTTCCTCTACGTCTAATGTGCTCGCCGGTCGCCGCTACGGTATTCCCGTCTTTGGCACGCATGCGCACAGCTGGGTGATGAGTTTCGATTCCGAGCTCGAGGCCTTCCGTGCCTTTGCCAAGTCGAGCCCCAAGAACTGCACGCTGCTTATCGACACGTACGACGTGCGCGAGGGCTGCGAACATGCCATTACGGTTGCCAAGGAGATGGAGGCGGCGGGTGAGCGCCTGTCGGCCATTCGCATCGACTCGGGCGACCTGGCTAAACTCTCCAAGTATGTCCGCGGCCGTTTTGATGCCGAGGGCCTGCCTTATGTGGGGATCTCGGTTTCCAACGATCTGGACGAGTACACGATTCAGTCGCTGCTCGACCAGGGCGCGCCCATCGATAGCTTTGGCGTGGGCACCAAGCTCGCGACCTGCTACGATCAGCCGGCGCTGGGCGGCGTGTACAAGCTTTCGGCCCGCCGCGCGAGCGAGACGGACCCGTGGACGCCGGTGGTGAAGCTTTCCGAGCAGCCCTACAAGCGTACGATTCCCGGCGTGCAGCGCGTGCGCCGTTATTACGATGGCTTTGGCGGCCCGGTCTGCGACATGATCTATGACGAGGACCATCTGGCAGGTGAGGGCGCCGCGCGCGGCAATACCCTCGTGGCCGTGAACGATGCTGCCTTGGTGACCGATGTGTCCGAGCTTGAGTATCGTGAGCTGCTGATGCCGATTGTGCGCGACGGCAGCGCGGTGGCTCCTCGCGAGAGCATCCAGGACGCGCGCGAGCGTTGCGCCTGGGCGCTCGATCATCTGGACGCTGCCTACAAGCGCTTCCTGTATCCGCAGACCTACGTGGTGGGCATGGAGCAGGGCCTGGCCCAGGTGCGCGACGAGCTCGTGCGCAAGAACATGGCCGTGGCTTCGGCCTTCCCCTGGGCAAAATGATCCGAAGGGGACGGAGGAAAACGGATCACTTTCGTCCGTCCCGCACCAGGTGCCCCGGCTGCCCCAGCTCGCCCGAACGCTCGACATTCGATTGGTTTGACGTATGACGACTTCTTATAAAACGATGGTGGTAAAGATCGGCTCGTCCACGGTGGTGGGTGCCGACGGTAAGGTCAACCGTGCGTTTATCGGTGGCCTGGCTGATCAGGCCGCGGCCCTGCGCAAGCTCGGCTGGCGCTTGGTCGTGGTGAGCTCCGGCGCCATTGCCTGTGGCTATCCCGTGCTGGGCTTCGACCGCAAACCGGTTGGCGATCTGCCGAGCTTGCAGGCATGCGCTTCGGCCGGCCAGTGCATCATCTCGTCGGCCTACGACGAGGAGTTCCATGCGCGTGACCTACTCACCTCGCTCGTGCTGCTCACACGCCACGACACGGCGCGCCGTACGTCCTACCTGCACGCGCGCGACGCCCTGCTGCGCCTGGTGGAGCTGGGCGTGGTGCCGGTCGTCAACGAAAACGACACCGTTACCGTCGACGAGATCAAGTTCGGCGACAACGACACGCTGGCTGCGCTCGTGAGCTGCCTGGTTTCTGCTGACCTGTGCGTGACGCTTTCGGACATCGACGGCCTCTACACCGCCAATCCGCATGAGGATCCGACGGCCGAGTTTATCCCGGTCGTGCATAAGATCGATGCCAAGATCATTGCCTCGGCGGGTGATTCTTCGACCTCGGTGGGTACGGGCGGCATGATCACCAAGATTCGCGCGAGCCGCATTTTGATGACGGCCGGCATTCAGAGCGTGATTTGCTCGGGCGAGGAGCCCGATGCGCTCGTGCGTCTGGCCCGCGGCGAGAGCATGGGCACCCTGTTCGATCCGCCGGCGGAGCGCCTGGACATTGCGCCGCGCAAGCTGTGGATCGCACTGGGTGACAAGGCACATGGCTCGGTGACGGTTGACGACGGTGCCGCGAAGGCGCTGGTCAGCCGTGGCTCGTCCTTGCTCGCGGTGGGTATTCGCCAGGTCGATGGAGAGTTTGCCGAGGGCGATGTGCTCGATGTGTGCGACCCGAGCGGTATGGTCGTCGCCCGCGGTATCGCCGAGGCCGATTCGGACGTGCTGGAGCTTGCGGCCGGCCGCCGTCAGGACCAGATTGCCAGCAACCGCCTGCTGGCCGACCTGGCCGAGAAGCCGGCGATCCATCGAGATAATTTGATCGTCTTCGCCTAACGGGTCGACGCTGCGCGCCGCCCAGAGCGACAATTTGTCATTCAAAAGGTGAGGCATGACCATCAGGTCTATGCCTCACCTTTTTCATGCCAACTTGTTCGCTCTGGGCGGCGCTCGCTTCTTTTGTTCGACCTACGATTTACAGCCACTCGCTTAGGGGCGTTTTCGCTTTCCGTCTTCTACCTGCGGCATTGTCGTTGTCGGCACTTATCCGTCACTTGGGGACGTTCCTTATGTGCCGGCACTTTGGGACACTCCTTTGCTAGAAGATCTGGCGCAGGTCTCCGCGGTTGAGTGCTTCGTCGAAGAGGCGCTTGAACACCACGCTGCCGTGCAGACCGTCGTGCTCGAACTCGTTGGTCACCCAGGCATGCGAGTCGCCCACGCGGCTGAGCGTGTCGAGCTGCAGGTCCGAATCCACGTACATGTCGTCGAAATACACCGCGGCCTGCAGGGGCACCTCGTTGCAGGCCAGGCGCTGCGGGTCGTAGATCTTGTCCCAGCTGGTGTCTTCCATCAGCAGGTCCATGGCGGGTTTGAAGGGCTTGAGCTCGGGCATCTGCTCGAACATCCACGGGAACATTGCCTCGCCGGTAAACATGAGCGGGCGCGCGAGGGTGTCGAACTCGGCGCGGTGTGCCTTCTCTTCGGCCGCGGCCCAACCAATGGGCATAGTGTCGCCGTCGGCGTAGATGAACTCCTGCAGTGTCCAGTACAGCGGGTTTGTACGCGTGTTGGTGCGCTCGAAGGCGCGCATCAAAAAGCTGTCAGATACCGAGGCGCCGCAGGCCAGCGTGCCGTCGCCGTCGGCAAAAGCGTGATCGACAATCCAATGCATGCGCTCAAAGCTCGGCTTCATACCAAAGTCGCTGCCCATGAGCTGCAGGCGCTCGACCGTCATCGGTGAGCCGTCGGGCAGCACGGGCTTCTGGGCCTCGAGCGCATCGGCCAGTGCCGCCACGCGCTCGACGTCGGCGGGGTAGCGGTCGTAATACTGCTGAGTCTTGGCCGCCATGCGCGGGAAGGTGTGCGCGTAGACCTCGCTTGCGCTCGCTGGCACGTGTGGAATGCCGCCGCAGGTAAAGCTCGCCGCCACGCCTTCGGGGAAGAGCGACAGATAGCTCAACGTCAAAAAGCCGCCGTAGCTCTGCCCGAGTGTGACCCAGGGCTTGCCGCCAAAGCCCACCAGGCGCAGGTACTCAAAATCGCGCACGATGGAGCTGGCGAGGTGGCGCTTGAGGAAGTCAGCCTGCGAGCGTGCGGCATCGGAGCCGGCCGCCGTCGCGCGCTCGCCCAGTGCGGCAATCGTGCGCCCGTCCACGCAGCAACTGCGTCCGGTGCCGCGCTGGTCGGGAAGGACCACGCGGAAGTGCTTGACGGCCTCCTCGATCCAGCCGTCGCTTGTGGGCGACAGCGGACGCGGGCTCTCGCCGCCGGGGCCGCCCTGCAAAAACAGGAGCAGCGGCAGATCGTCGTTGATGCGGTCGGGCGCGCAAACCACGCGGTAGAAGAGCTTGATGCTCTCGGGCGCGCCGGCGATTGGTGCCGGCATGGCGCCGCGGCGCATGGTGCTGCCGACGGCCAGGAGCATCGGCTCCAGGCCGCGCCAGTCAAGGGGGACGTCGATGCTGTGGTCCTCGACGTAAAGGCCGGGGACGTGGTACGAAGTGATGAGGGCCATGTGAGTCTTCCGTTCGTTGCGGTGTTTCGGGTTGACCAATTCTACCGCCGCGGGCGAGGCCATGCGCAAATCGGCTACCATTGTTGCAAACTTCTAGGAGAAAGGGCCGCCCATGTCGGTCGATATAGCCACGTACGTCCACGATCTTGCCGTTGCCGCCAAGGCAGCGTCGGCCTCGCTTGCCACGGCGAGCGATGAGCAGCGTCAGGAGGCCGTGCGCGCCATGGCCGCGGCGCTGCACGATGGCGTCGATTCCATCGTTGCCGCCAACGAGCTCGATATGTCCGCCGCGCGCGATGCGGGTACCTCGGCCGGACTGCTCGATCGCCTGCTGCTGACGCCCGAGCGCGTCGAGGGCATGGCCGCCGGCCTGGAAAAGCTCGCCGAGCTGCCCGATCCCGTGGGCCGCGTGCTCGACCACCGCGTGCTTGCAAGCGGCGTGGACCTGACCCGCGTGAGTGTGCCGCTGGGCCTGGTCGCTATGGTCTACGAGGCGCGCCCCAACGTGACGGCCGACGCCGCAGGCATCTGCATCCGTACCGGCAACGCCTGCATTCTGCGCGGCGGCTCGCTGGCCTATCACTCGTGTGCCATGATCGCCGAGCTGCTGGCCGATGCGCTCGAGGCCAAGGGCTTCCCGCGCGAGGCCGTGTCGATGATCGAGTCCACCGACCGCGAGACCACCGGCGAGCTCATGAAGCTCCGCGGTATTGTCGACGTACTCATTCCGCGCGGCGGTGCAGGCCTGATCCAGCGCTGCGTGCGCGAGTCGCTTGTGCCGGTGATCGAGACGGGCACGGGCAACTGCCACATCTACGTGCATGAATCCGCCGACTTTGATAAGGCGCTCAACATTATCGTTAATGCCAAGACCCAGCGCGTAGGCGTGTGCAATGCCGCCGAGTCGCTGCTGGTCGACCGTGCTGTGGCCGATGCGTTTTTGCCCGCGGTCGTGACCGTGCTGCATGACCACGGCGTGCTGATTCACGGCGACGAGGCAACCTGCGCCGCATGCGCCGATGCCGGGCTTGTGGAGGGCGATGACTACGTCGCCGCGACTGAGGAGGACTGGGGTCGCGAGTACCTGGCGCTCGAGATGAGCGTGAAGGTCGTGGCAAACGAGGACGAGGCCATCGCACACATCAACCGCTACGGCACGATGCACTCCGAGGCCATCGTTGCCGAGGACACGGATGCTTGCGAGCGCTTCCTGGATGCGGTCGATGCCTCGGCCGTGTACGCCAACGCCAGCACGCGCTTCACCGACGGCGGCGAGTTTGGCCTGGGCGCCGAGATCGGCATCTCGACCCAAAAGCTCCACGCCCGTGGCCCCTTTGCCGCCGAGGCCCTCACCACCTACAAATACAAGCTCCGCGGCACCGGCCAGGTCCGTCCCTAACGCCCGCGCAAACAAAAACCACCACAAAGGTGCCTGTCCCCTTTGTGGTGGTTTTAGGTGGCGTTGACGGTTAGGCCTGGAAGGTATCTCGGTCGGGGGCGAAGGACTGCATGGCCGCGATGGTGCGGTCAAAGAGCTCGGGGAGCTCCCAGCCCAACATCTCGGCGCCCTGCGAAATCACGTCGCGCGAGCAGCCGGCGGCAAAGCGTTTGTCCTTGAACTTCTTCTTGAGCGACTTAGTCGTAAAGTCCATAACGCTCTTGCTCGGGCGCATGATGACGGCAGCGCCGATCAGGCCGGTGAGCTCATCGCAGGCAAACAGGATCTTTTCCATCTGCAGCTCGGGCTTGGGTAGTGAGGTGTTGAAGTCCGACGTGTGCGTCTGGATGGCGCGAATGAGCTCGGGAGACGCACCTTCGCCCTCAAGAATCTCGGCAGCATAGATGGTGTGGTTCATGGGGTCGTCCTCATGCTCCTCCCAATCCAGGTCGTGCAGCAGACCGACGATGCCCCAAAACTCCTCGTTCTCGGGGTCGAACTCGCGCGCAAAGTAGCGCATAGTGCCCTCGACCGTCTCGCCATGGGTGATATGGAACGGGTCCTTGTTGTGCTCATTGAGCAGTTCGAACGCGCGGTCGCGGGTGATTCCGGCGGTAAGCGGCTCTGCCATAAGAGACTCCTTGTGCTCGTGGGTATCGATAAGAATGAATACTACTAGAACAAGAAAACCACCACAAAGGTGCCTGTTCCCTTTGTGGTGGTTTTTGGCGCGGATGGGTTAGTTGAGGGCGGCTTGGGCTAGGCGGGCTTCGGCGGCCTCCTCGGTGACGCCAAGGGCCACGGCGAACTCCTCGATGGAGCGGCGTTTGGCCTCCTTGAGTACGCGCATGTAGTAGGAGCTGGGTTTTTTATCAGCTTCCTCGGCCTGGCGAATGCGGTGCATCATGGTCTTTGCCACGCGGACCGTCTCGGGCGCGCCCAGCTTGAGCTGCTGCTTAAAGTGTGTCTCCTCAAGCGAGCTGTTGCGCTCGGTAAAGGTGTCGCACTCCAGCTCGTCATAGTGGCTCAGCAGGTGCTCGGCATCTTGCTGAGAGATGGCGGCGTGCAGACGGTCGGCCTGCGCCACGGGGTACATGAGGATCGTCTGCGCATGTCCCTGCTTGGTCTCGAGCAGCAGCATGGGCTGCGGTGTGTCGTCCCTAAAACCGACGACGGTGCAGACTCCCTGGCCCGGATGAATGACGTGTTGACCGATTGAGAACATGCTACCTCCAACTTATACGAATTTACGTATGTCTAGAATAACACGCTGACGTGCGCAAACCCGTACTTTATGCAGGAAAAGCACACAACTCTGATAGGTAAGAGTATTCGATAACAGACGCAGCTCATTCACACATTTATGCATTTTCAACGCCTGCATAATCTGCAGGCAGACCGGCATCTTTGAGTGACTCCATACAAGCTGTAGTCATTTTTGTGCATATGCAATATCTATTAGCTTTACCCTGCGACAGTGCCCGTCGCTTGTGATAGAGTGCTACAAACTCTGGCTTTTGCCCTACGAGTGACCAAGAGCTCGGGGGCTTTAACACAAGGAGGATCTATGCCCGAGAAGATTGAAGAGCTGGTACGCGCTGCGCTTGCTGCGGCCCAGGAGGCCGGCGACCTTTCCGCATTTGAACTTGACGATTGCGCTATCGAGCGACCGGCTGACACTTCTCATGGCGAGTGGACCTCTACCATGGCCCTGAAGTCCGCCAAGCTGGCCCACTGCGCCCCGCGCAAGATCGCCGAGGCCATCGTTGCCCATATGCCCGAGGACCCCGCGATCGAGAAGGTCGAGATCGCAGGCCCCGGCTTCATCAACTTCTACCTCTCCGTTGCCGTCAAGAATGCCATCTTTGGCGAGGCTCGCGAGAAGGGTATGGACTTCGCTAAGTCCAACGTCGGTGGTGGCCTGAAGACCCAGGTCGAGTTCGTTTCCGCCAACCCCGTCGGCCCCATGCACATCGGCCACGGCCGCTGGGCCGCGCTGGGCGACTCGCTCTGCCGCGTTATGGATCACGCCGGTTACGACATCCAGCGTGAGTTCTACATCAACGACCACGGCTCTCAGATGAACACCTTCGGCAACTCCATCAGCACGCGCTATATGCAGCTTGCCGACATCATCGCCAAGCAGGGCGTGGATATCGACGAGGCTCACAAGCTGCTGATCGCCGACCGCGACGCCTTTGTTGCCGACGAGAACGACGAACACCCTGAGACCCATCCGTATCAGGACAACTTTGCCGAGACCCTGGGCAAGGACTCCTACGGCGGCGACTACATCATCGACGAGGCCGCCGAGTTCTGGCGCACCGACGGCGATAAGTGGGTCAACGCCGATCCGCAGGAGCGCATGGAGAGCTTCCGCGAGCGCGGCTATGTAAAGATGGTCGACAACATGCGCGACCTTTGCCATGCCGTTAACTGCGACTTCGATCGTTGGTTCTCCGAGCGCTCGCTGTATGTGAAGGACACCGAGGGCGAGACCGCCGGCACCTCCGCCGTCGACCGCGCTTTTGAGAAGCTCGACAAGATGGGCTATCTCTACACCAAGGACGGCGCCCTGTGGTTCCGCTCCACCGACCTGGGCGATGACAAGGACCGCGTTCTGATCAAGTCCGACGGCGAGTACACCTACTTCGCCTCCGACGTTGCCTATCACTGGGATAAGTTCCAGCGCGTCGACCACGTCATCGACATCTGGGGCGCCGACCACCACGGCTACATCGAGCGCGTCCGCTGCGTCTGCGATGCCTTGGGTTACCCCGGCAAGTTTGAGGTTCTGCTGGGCCAGCTCGTCAACCTGCTGCGCAACGGCAAGCCCGTCCGTATGTCCAAGCGTAAGGGCACCATGGTGACCCTGCAGGAGCTCGTCGACGAGGTCGGCTCCGACGCTGCCCGTTACACCCTCATCTCCAAGAGCTCCAACCAGATGGTCGACTTCGATATTGAGGCCGTCAAGAAGCGCGACAACTCCAACCCGGTGTACTACGTGCAGTACGCTCACGCCCGCGTGTGCTCCATCCTGCGCCGTGCCGCTGACGTTACGCCCGAGCAGGCTGACGAGATGGGCATGAAGGCCGTCGCCGCCAAGGCCATCGGTGAGAACGTCGATTACTCGCTGCTGACCGACCCGACCGAGCTCGCCCTTTCGCGCAAGCTCAACGAGCTCACCGACCTCATCGCCAGCTGCGCTCGCGACCGCGCCCCGTTCCGTCTGACGCACTTTGCTGAGGAACTCGCCGGCGACTTCCACAGCTTCTACGCTGCCTGTCAGGTGCTGCCGAGCGAGGGCCGTCCCGTCGACCCCGAGCTTTCGCGTGCCCGTCTGGCCGCTTGCGATGCCGTCCGTGTGACGCTCGCCCTGGTGCTCACCCTCGTTGGCGTTTCCGCGCCCGAGCAGATGTAAGCTACGGGTCATTTGACCGTGTAGGTTTGGTTTAACTGAGCCTTGAAAGCCCGATCTCACCACGGAGGTCGGGCTTTTTGCGTTTGGCTAGACTATTTGGTTTGCTGAGAAATGCTACCAAATCGCAACTATACCGGTTTACGGGGCTGAATCGCCAACTGGCGACCATGGTGCCAATAGCAAAATTAAACCCGCAGTTAGATGGCTTATTGTTTCTTGAAAATGCAGGGTATGGTTGGCTTGCAGCATTCTGGCCCCGTAATCCGGCGTAGTTTTGAAAAATGTCTCTTGGGGACGGAGGAAAATGGATCATTTTTGTCTCGCGGAGGGGTGGCGCGGACCCGTCCGCCGCGAATCGTGCTCATCTCCTACGTTTTGCCGCATACCCCGAACCATACCGTAAAGTTCGATATAAAACCGCAAGTAGCGGACTCGCTGTTTTTGATAAAACAAGGGTATGGTCAGGGGTCCGGGGGCAAGCGTAGTAGATAGGTGCGTTTCGTGACACGGCGAATCCCGACGCCACGGATTTGCTCCTTAGTCGCTCCATTTCAAGGCGCCTTAGGGGAAGAGTGTCCCTTTTGACTAGTCGTTTAAGAACGTCCCCAATGACTAAGTTGCAGGTGACGGCGGTTGTGTTACACTAACGCTGCGTATATGACGCAAATATCTCGATACAGATCAATGATGTCCGTCGGTATTTGACGGAGCTAGACTGTTTAGCCGCCCTGAAGGTTTATGCAGGGAGCATGTGATCACAGGGCTTGAAAAGAAAGTTGAGCAAACACTGTGTCTGATCAACAGCAAGAAAACGAAATAACGACGACGCAGGCCGCTCCCGCTGCACCGGTTGTGTCGGACCAGGTCGCGGCGCCCGCGCAAGCCTCGGCTCCTAAGACGCCTAAGGCTGCTTCGACGCCTACGCCTTCAGCGGCTGAGAAAGCCGTGCCTGCAACTGGTGAGGAGGCTGTTCCGGCAAAGCCCAAGCGCACGCGCCGCACGGCCAAGCCTGCCACAGACGGCGAGGAGGTCACCAAGCCCAAGCGCCGTACCACGCGCACGACGCGCGCCAAGCGCACCGTTGCAGCTGACTCCTCGGCGCCGATTTCCGATGAGGTCGCGCAGGCACGTGCGTTGGCTCAGATTAGCGAGGCTCAGGTGGTGCGCGCCCGCCGTCGTGCTGCCGAGCGTGAGGCCGCGGCTCTGACCGAGCTTGCAGCTCCGTCTGTGCCTGAGACGCCTGCCGCCGACCAGCCGACCGAGAAGCCGGTACCGCGCACACGCCGACGCACGGCTGCTAAGGCCGAGCAGGTTGCCGATCAGGTAACCCCTGAGCTCACCGAGGCTTCGGTCCGTTCCGCGGCAGGGGAGGGCGCATCGCCTGCTGAGTCCGCTGCGCCTGTCGAGGCCAGCGAAGTTCCCGTTGTCGATCCGGCTTTGCGCCCGCACCGTCGCGGTCGCAAGCCCAAGGCCTTCGTCGAGGCAGAGAAGGCCGCAGCCGCAGCTGCGGCCGCTCGGGATGCTGCTGCGGCTGCCGAGTCTGCAACCGCTGCCGATGCACCTGTCCAGGATGCTACGACTTCCGAGGCCGCTCCCGCCGATGTCGAGCCCGCCGATGTCCGTCCTGGTCGCAGCCATCGTACTGCTGCTAAGCGCACGTCCAAGGCCAAGGCTGCCAAGAAGGGTGCGTCCGGGGATTCCGCCGAGACGACCGCCGATGCATCGACTGATGCCGCCGAGCCCCAGGACGTCGAACAGCCTGCGTCTGAGAAGCCCAAGCGCGGTCGTAAGAAGTCCGCTAAGGCCAGGGCGTCCGAGCAGCAGGCTGATGTCGAAGCGCAGGTCGATTCCGGCGCCGAGGCCAATGAAGCCGCTGCGGCCAATGCCGACGCCGCCGCAACCGATGGCGCCGCGCCCGCCGAGGCCGAAGACGGCGCTCGCCCCAACCGTCGCCAGCATAAGCGCAACGACGAGCGCAATGAGCGCAAGGACGAGCGCAACAACGACCGTCGCAACCGCCAGCGCGATCGCAAGCAGCGCAACAAGGAGCGCAACGCCGCCCCCACCGAGCCCACGCTTTCGCGCGAGGAACTCGCGGCCATGAAGGTCGCCGAACTGCGCGAGAAGGCCAAGGAGTTCGAGATCGAGACGACCGGCAAGAAGAAAGCCGAGCTCATCGAGGAGATCTACGTCACCGCCGCGAAGGCCGAGGGCTTCCGCGACATCAAGGGTATTCTGCAGATTCGCCCGGACAGCTCCGGCATCATCCATGCCCATGGCTACATGAAGTCCAACGACGACGCCTTCGTGCCCGCCTACCTCATCCGCTCCGCGCGTCTGCGCACGGGCGACGTCATCGAGGGCTCGCTGCGTCCTTCGCGCGGCGGCGACAAGCGCGCCGGCCTCGCCAAAATCACGACCGTCAACGGTCTGGACCCCGAGCAGATTCGCAACCGTCCTAAGTTCGGCGACCTCACCCCGGTCTATCCCAACGAGCCGCTGCGCATGGAGCACGGCAAGGACTCCATTACCGGTCGCGCCATCGACATCGTGTCGCCGATCGGCAAGGGTCAGCGTGGCCTGATCGTGTCCCCGCCCAAGGCCGGCAAGACCACGATCCTCAAGAAGATCTGCCAGTCTATCTCGATTAACAACCCCGAGGTGCACCTCATCTGCCTGCTCGTCGACGAGCGCCCCGAAGAGGTCACCGATATGCAGCGTTCCATCAAGGGCGAGGTTGTGGCGTCGACCTTCGATATGCCCGCCGACAACCACACTCGCGTGGCAGAGCTCGTCATCGAGCGCGCAAAACGCATCGTGGAGCTGGGCGGCGATGTTGTGGTGGTGCTCGACTCCATCACGCGTCTTGCCCGCGCCTACAACTTGGCGGCGCCCGCCTCAGGCCGCATCCTTTCGGGCGGCGTCGATTCGGCGGCACTGTATCCGCCCAAGCGCTTCCTGGGCGCAGCCCGCAATATCGAGAACGGTGGCTCGCTCACCATCCTGGCCTCTGCCCTCATCGACACCGGTTCCAAGATGGACGAGGTCATCTTTGAGGAGTTCAAGGGCACCGGCAACATGGAGCTTAAGCTCGACCGCGACCTGGCCGACCGCCGCATCTTCCCGGCTATCGACCCCGTTGCCTCCGGTACGCGTAACGAGGACCTGTTGGTTGACGAGCAGATGCGCCCGTTTGTCTTTGGCCTGCGTCGCATCCTCGCCGGCATGAACAATACCGAGCGCGCGGCCGCATCGTTTATCAAGGGCCTCAAGGGCACCAACACCAACCAGGAGTTTCTGGTGCGTTCGGCCAAAAAGCACAGCGACTACGAGCAGACGTTCTAGGTTGTCATCCACGCGCAGCGATAGTCATCAGTGCAATAAAGGGTCGGGGCTTTGAGCCTCGGCCCTTTTCTATATTGCCGCTCCGCGCTTTTTTGACCATAAGACTGGCAAGCAGCAGGTTTCCCGTTTCAATCCGACATCGTCGCTTGCAATCGACAGGGCGGTTTCGCATAATAGCTTTTAAGCTTCGCGACGGAAAACGCAGATGAAACGAACCATATACCGTTGCTTTGGGGCATAGCCCCGCTTCATCTTCTCTCGCGCAGCCAACTGAATGATGCGATTTGGGTGCTGGAAGATGGGGAGAGCTCATGGCTTCTTCTGATGCAACACAACGAGCAGTCCTTGCCGGACTTTCGTGCGGGATCGGCCTTGCCGCTCCCGTGGTTATGTATGCCGCGACGCTGCCGTTTTCGTCGGTGAATGAGACGGTCGTGGCGGGTGCGGTTCCCTTCGCCGTGGGCGCAGTGGCGGGCGTGGGTATCTATGCCGCCTCGCTGGGTATCTCCGAGTATCGTGCGCAGCGTGAAGAGCGTCTGTTCCAGCCCGATGCCATGGGCGGTGCCGCCAATCTCAATCAGCATCAAAGCGAGTTCAAGACCGCCTCGATTCCAGCTCAGCAGCAGGATGCGACTCCTTACGCTGCGGCTTCTGCTTCTCAGGCTCAGGCGGAGCAGTCTACCTCGGCATTCCTTTCCGGCCTGACTGGTGCGTTCCAGCGCCGTCATGCCGATGATGGTGTCCCTACCATCGCTCGAGCTGCAGATGCTATGGACGAGGACGAGGCTTGGTCCATGATCGACAGTATGCTCGACGACGATTCGCCGGTGAGCTGCGACCCTGCACACTCGCGCGACGTCTATCAAGTCGCCATCGACGAGCTCACCAACGGCGGGCAGACCGACTCCTTCAATCGCGACGACATCGCCGCCGCGGCACGCGCCGTGTCTGGCTCCCAGGCCGCCCCTGCGGGCAGCACGGCGGCTTTCGTGGCGCTCGTCGCCAACGCGGCAGCCAATAACGCCTACAGCGCTACCTCGGCGGACGCGAGCGCTTCTGCCGACAATTCGTACGTTGATGAAGCCATGGCCGCGGACGAGGAGGCCGTTGCCGCCCGCCGTGCCGCCGAAAGCTCGCTTTGGGGCGCTCCTGCCCAGCAGCAGGCGGCTGAGGCTGCGCCGTACAACGCAAACCTCGCCAGCATGCCTATCATCTCCGGTGCCGCGGACATCGATCTCGATGACCTCGATGAGCCTGCAGCCATCACCGCATCGATTGATGCCCAAGATCGCATCGACACCGGCGACCTTCCGGACGCCTCGCTCGAGGTTGATGTCCCCATGGCCGATTACTCGGGCCACGAGGACATGTGGGCCGCCGCCACCGCGATTCTGGATGAGATTGACGAGCCTGCTCCTGTTGCAGTCCCCGCTCCCGTCGCTGCCCCTCAGCCTGCTGCCCCCGCCTATGTCGGCCGTCACAGCGCTGTGTTCCCCGAGGATACTGCCCGCATCTCGCGCGAGAGCATCGAGCGGGCCGAGGCTATTGCCGCCGGCATTATGGAAAATCGTCGTCACGAGCGCGTCAATCAGATCCTCGAGGAAGAGATCGAGCGCCTGCAGTCCTCTACCGCCAAGCGTACGGGCCGTGCCTATTTGAGCGTTATCGAGGGCGGTACCGCCAGCTTCGCGCCGCTCCGCGCGGAGGCATAACTTCTGCATGGTTAAGATCAATCGAAAATGGGCGGTTGTAACCTGCCTGATGGCGCTCTTGATCTGGGGCAATTCGCTGGTTCCCGGCTCGGGGTCGGGCTCGCTGAGCCTGACGGTCATGGAAGGTATCCGCGGTTTCCTGCACGGCGTGGGACTTCCATATGAATGGGTGACCAACTTTGTTGTTCGCAAGTGCGCGCATTTTACCGAGTATATGGTGCTCGGCATCTTGGCAACGCACGCCTTTGATTTTGAGGGCCGGCGCACCTTTGACGTGCTGCTGCCCACGGCGGTGTTCCTGCTGCTGATTCCCTCGATCGACGAAACGATTCAGCTCTTTGTGCCGGGACGCGCCGGCATGATCACCGATGTGATGATCGACTGCTGTGGAGCTGCAACGGGCGTTGTGCTCCGATATCTCTTACGGTCGCTGATGTACGCCAAAAAAGCCGCCTAGGACGTATGAACTGCCTCCCATTTCTTGGACATGAGAAATGGGAGGCTTTCTTTATGCGCGTTGATTTGAGAGTGAAGCATGATATCGAGGCCAGGAAGGCGGCCATAGGGCTCTTCGAGCTCGGGCACGGGTATAAATCTGCCGCGA
>JAUMMZ010000058.1 GCA_031296755.1 Collinsella sp. | reverse complement strand
GGAGGCGCCGCGCGCTCGGGCGGCGCGCCAGGGAGATAGTGGACGAGATAGTCGAGAAGCGCGGTCTCAAGAAGGAGTAACATCGGGACTTGCAGCGACGGACCTCAGGACACTCTTACACCACGTCTGCGCGCGCGACCCTGTCGGGTTCGAATCCCGGCACATGGGTATCAAAAAGCCCGCCACCGCGAGGGTAACGGGCTTCTTAATTTAAATGGTGCCCCCAGCGGGATGTCCGCGTGCGGCTGGCGCCGCTCGTTTCCGCTGCGTCGCTCCGCTCCTTGCGTGCTGCGCTGGAAAACGCTTCGCGTTTCCTCAGCTCCGCACCCTGTCGGGTTCGAATCCCGGCGTATGGGTAGCAAAAAGCCCGCTACCGAATTGGTAACGGGCTTCTTAGGTTCTGTGGTGCCCCCAGCGGGATTCGAACCCGCGATATCCACCTTGAAAGGGTGGCGTCCTTGGCCGCTAGACGATGGGGACAGCGGGAAAGAGTATAGCAGACTTTTTTAACCGTTCACATATCGTTGGCAAACTGAAAAACCACCACAAAGGTGCCTGTCCCCTTTGTGGTGGTGGGGTGCTAGGGGAGGAGCTTCACGGCGGCGTCGTGGGCGGCGTGCTCGTAGGTGTCGTCGAGGGGCTTGAGCGGCAGCAGGGCTGTGGCCTGCGCATCGCCGCGGCGCTCGAGGGCGTGCGCGATCAGCCAGTCGGCGAGTTCGGGGTTCTTGGGCAGCGCCGGGCCGTGCAGGTACGTACCGATGACGCCCTTGTAGATGAGGCCCTCAAGGCCATCATCGCCGTTGTTGCCGGTGCCCGCGACGACGGACGTTCCGAGCGGCGTTGCCTCCGCGTCGAGCAGGGTGCGACCTCCATGGTTCTCGAATCCCACAAAGGGCTCAGGTGCCAGATCGGTTTTGACGGCTACGTTGCCAATCAGGCGGTCGGAGCCGCGTACGGTTTCGGCGGCAATGACGCCCAGGCCCTCAATGCGATCGTCGCCCATGTAGTACGAACGGCCGAGCAGCTGATAGCTGCCACAGATGGCAAGCAGCGAGCCGCCATCCTCAACATAGGCTGCGACCTTGTCTTTTTGAGCGAGCAGCTCGTGTGCCACGGCTAGCTGGTCGCGGTCGGAGCCGCCACCCATCATGAGGATATCGGCATCGGTCAAATCAAGCGTTTCGCCCATGCGGACCTCGTCCACGCGCACGGGAATGCCGCGCCAGGCGCAGCGGCGCTCGAGCGCGATAACATTGCCGCCGTCGCCGTAGAGGTTGAGCGCATCGGGATACAGGTAGACGATGCGCAGCGGGCGCGAAAGCTCGACTGGCGCGATGCCGACAGGAAGAGCGCTGCCGTCGGCACGGGCTACGGCGCGCCCGGCAACAGCGTCGGCGGTGGCGCCTTTCAGCCCATCGAGCTCCTTGACCAGCGGCGGGAAGGCCGTGTAGTTGGCGACGGCGTAGAAGGTGTCATCGGCGGCCTCGTCTGCCACGGCGCCAATTGCCTGCGCGACGTCCGAGATAATCGCGGCATCGATGCCGGCGTACTTGAGGCGCACCTGCATGTCGTGTGCGCGCGTGCCGCCGGCAAAGGCGACAAGATCCGGCGTGTCGGCGATGCGTTCAAAGTCGACGTCGTAGATCCACGATACATCGTGGCCGTCGGCATCGTTGTCGTTGAGGAAGAAAGCGCAGAGTCTGCCGCCTGCCGTCTTAATGGATTGGATCTGTCGATCGAAGCCCACGGGATTCTTAGCCAGGTTGGCCTCGACGGTGCGGCCGGCGATATCCCAGCGGCCCATGCGTCCGCCGGCGGGGACGTAGGCATCGAGCGTGGGCTGCAGATGCGCCGGGTCCACGCCCAACTCATGTGCGGCAAAGAATGCAGCGGCAACGTTGTAGACCATGTACAGGCCGTTGTAACGCGTGGCGATGTGTGCGGCTGGCGCGCTGGAACCAGATCCAAACACCAGGTCAAAGCCGTAGCCGTCGCAGCCGAGCTCCACGCCCGTTACGCGACGGACAAGCGCAGGACGGGCCCAACCGCACGAGGGGCAATGGTAGGCGCCGAGTTGACCATACTGTACGTAGTCGTACTCCAACGGGGCGTTGCACTGTGAGCAAAAACGTGAGTCGCTAATACGGTCGGACTCGGTGTTGGTGGCGCCGTCGATGCCAAAGGCAATACTCGCGTTGGGAACGCGCGCGGCAATTGAGGCGCACAGCGGGTCGTCGGCGTTGTAGATAAGCGTTGTTGTCGGCGAGAGCTCCAACGCATGGGCGATGACCTCCTGGGTGTGATCGATCTCGCCATAGCGATCCAGCTGGTCGCGGAAGAGGTTGAGCAGCACAAAGTACGTCGGCTTTAGCTTGGGCAGAACGCGTACGGTGTAGAGCTCGTCACACTCAAAAATGCCCACGCGCTTGCCGCTGCTGGTGTGCTTAAGGCCGCCGCGGGCCTCGAGCAGAGCACCCACCACACCAGGCTCCATATTGTTGCCGGCGCGGTTGCATACCACGGTGGCGCCGCTGGCGGCAACGGCGTCGGCGATGAGGTTGGAGGTGGTGGTCTTACCGTTGGTGCCGGTGATCACCACGCTGCGGTCGACAAGGCCGGCGAGGTCGCTCAGCAACTCGGGGTCGATCTTCATGGCGATGCGGCCGGGGAGTACGCCGCCCTGGCGCTTAAGGACGGAGCGCAGCCCCCAGCGAGCGATATCGCTCGAGGTGCAGGCAAGAGATGAGCGGAGGTTCATGAAACCGTTCCTAACATAGATGACATGGTCGGGGCGATTGCGTCGCTAAAAGCCGTAGCGGCGCGCAAATTCCTGGGCAAGTTGCGACACGTCTTCGCAGGCATTGGCCCAGGGGGCAAAGTCGGGAGTGTCCGAGATAATACCGTCCGCTTCCCAAACTGCCTGATGCGAAAGGTCCCAGGGGTCGTGCGGTTCGGGCCGGCAGGGAAGGTACGGTGTCTGATACATGGGGTTCAGCAAAAAGAATGCGCCGCCCTCGCAGCGGTTGGCAAACTCGCGCAGCGCGCGTGTCGCCGGGCGCATCTTGTTCGTTTTGAACAGTAGAATCGTGCGGGCGAGTAGATACCAAGGAGAGTTCTCGAGCGCGTCAGCCCCGATCTCTTCCTCGAGCTGGTGGGCCAGGGCAAAAAAGCCGTCCTGGTCTTCCAGGCGAGCGAGGGCGAGCAACACGGTGCCTGCAGCTCGGGTGGGATAGCCTTCCGCCTTAAGAACACGGCGGGCGTAGTTGGCGGCAGCACGGTAGCGGGCGCTCGCCATGCACAGCTGCGAGATGGCCTCGAGTGTGTGGAGCCACCCGATAAGAGCCGGCTCGCTCACGGTGAGATCGGCCGCCGTCACGCCGTCTGCCAGCACCTTGTTGGCCCAGTAGTGCGGGGCCTCCATGTCGAACCCGGGCACGCTTCGCTGCAGGTAATCGGCCGTGGTCGCCTCGAGTTTCATCAGGTCGCCCAGGCAGGCGTCGACGGGCGTGTCCGCCAAAATGATGGCGAGCAGCTGGGCATCGACGGCCAGCGCGTCGATGCGGACGATCTTGAGCAGCTCATCGCGCATATCGTCGAACAGGCGGTTGCGCGTCTGTTCAAACTCCTCGTCGCTGCCCATGTCCTCGATGCGATGGAGCTCGTCGAGCAGGTGGCGGTGGACGCCTGCATAGGACAGCAGTGCCTGGGCATGCTCGGTCTGCGCATATTTATGAGGGTTGACGCTCACGTCGTTATGGACAAGCTCGCGTGCTGCATCGGTGAGCTCGGGGTGCGACGCCAGATAGGTGCGCTCCAAGTAGGCGGGGATGTAGACGCTCGGATCCATTAGAGGTCCCCTCCCTTAAATGGAAGCCCCTGCTCGGCTGCGCGCAGGATGCGCTCGTCGATCTGGGAACGCACGATGTCGTTGGTGGCGACCCAGGCGGCAAAGCTGGCGTTGTCGGGAGCGCCCAGGCCCTCTTGCAGTACCGGCGTCGCCTCGGACAGTGCAAGGACGAGCTCGTCGGTGGAGCCTGCACCTACGTTGACGCGGGCATAGACGCCATCGGGAAACTCGGTTTGGAAGTAGAGCGCCTCGGCTGCGTGCGGGCACGAGCGTGCAAGGATGCGCAAGTAGTGCTCGGCACCCTCGTAGTCCAGCTCGCGCCAGGCAGTGCTCATCAGCGCGATGAGCGTCCACGGGTCCAAGTCGCGCTCAGCGTCCTTGGGACGACGGCGTAGCGGCGTGTTGGCGAGATAGGGGACGGAGTGGGCAGAGCGAAAGCGCTTGAGCTCCTCGGCGGGGTATTCGAGCTTTGCCATGGCGAGCATCGCGGTGTGGCGGACGCCGGCAGGGTCGTTGGGGGCAAAGTCGAGGCTGCGGTTTGCGGCTTCTAGCGACATGCGATAACGGCCGCTAATGAGGGCGCGCGATGCCAAGGCGGCAAGCCAGCGCAGATAGGGGCGGCGCGTAAGGTCGCCTGCGGCCTCGCGCTCGTAGGGGTCCTGGGCCGAGGCGATTTTGAGCGCTAGGTCGTGCTCCACCTCGTCGCACTTGGATACCAGATACTGCACGTATTCCTCGTTGGAGCTGGCGGTGAGGGCGGTCAGCATGCGCTGAGCGTCCCAGTTGGCCGGATCGAGCGCGGCTGCCTCGCGGAGCATGTTCTCGGCAGCTGCCTCTTCCTGCTCTGCCTGGGTATCGTCAGGGATAAAGGGAATGCGGTAGTCGACAGCCTCGACCACCTTGGCAATGAGGTGCCCGGCGCGGTCGCGGTCGTGCACGATGAGCGGTGCGGGGTTGCGGGTGAATTGTTCCATCAGATGCTCTACGGCGGCAGCGTCGGTGAGCGGGATATTGTCGCGGCGCAAGGCCTCAAGAACGAGGCGATGGCAATCCTCTTGAATGGGATCGAATGCCATGGGGCCTCCTTTGCTGCGGTTAGGGTTCAAATGTTTCTATATAAGGTTCTAGTTTACCCGCATGTGGCACACCGGGGGTGCCGCACTTGGACTTGCACCTTTGCACCACGAAGACGGATGTCGCACAAATGTCGGCACCTTGGACGAACGAGTGGTATCACGGTGCCGCAAACGGTCGATTTTTGGCGGCGAACGGTGCATATTTTGGAGGGGCACCGTCCTGCCCGGGATATGTAGTCAACCTTGATAAAACGTTTGCCCAGCTTGGGAGTATGAATGCCGCACAAGGGTCTTCAGGGATAGAAAAAACGTTTCATCATTGGCGGCTTTAGGTGAATAACTGACCAACCAGAACGGTAAAATAATGTTTGTCTGAGCGTTGAGACGTTTAGACATCGCGCATTGTCATCGCCGGCAACGCGCAAACCGGTCCTAACGGAGCCAATTGGGTGCTCCGTTATATACGCAAGTCTAAGAGGGGCTTGTTTAGGAGGCACAGTATGGGACGTTTTACCAATCCTCGCGATCTGTACTTTGGTGAGGGCGCTCGCCACGAGGTGAAGAACCTCAAGGGCAAGAAGGCCATCATCGTTTCTGGCGGCAGCTCTATGCGCCGCGGCGGATTCCTGCAGGACGTTGAGGCCGACCTCAAAGAGGGCGGCTTCGAGGTCAAGCTGTTCGAGGGCGTCGAGTCCGACCCGTCCATCGAGACGGTCATGAAGGGCGCCGAGGCCATGCGCGAGTTCGAGCCCGACTGGATTATCGCCATCGGCGGCGGCTCGCCCATCGATGCCGCTAAGGCCATGTGGGTCTTCTACGAGTATCCCGAGGAGTCCTTCGATAACATCATCCAGCCGTTCAGCTTCCCTGAGCTGCGTCAGAAGGCTCATTTCTGCGCCATCTCCTCTACCTCCGGTACCGCTACCGAGGTCACTGCCTTCTCCGTCATCACCGACTACGCCAAGGGCATCAAGTACCCGCTGGCCGACTTCAACATCACCCCTGATGTCGCCATCGTCGACCCCGAGCTCACCTACACCATGCCCGCCAAGCTGTGCGCTCACACCGGCATGGATGCTCTGACCCACTGCATGGAGGCCTACGTTTCCACCTGCGCCTCTATGTTCACCGACGCCAACGCTCTGCACGGCATCCGCGAGATCGTCGAGTGGCTGCCCAAGTCCTATGCTGGCGACCATGAGGCCCGTCAGCACATGCATGAGGCTCAGTGCATCGCCGGTATCGCCTTCTCCTCGGGCCTGCTCGGCATCGTTCACTCCATGGCTCACAAGACCGGTGCTGCCTTCGAGAACGGCCACATCATCCACGGTGCCGCTAACGCCATGTACCTGGGCAAGGTCATCCAGTGGAACTCCAAGGACCCGCGTGCTGCTGAGCGTTACGCTTACGTGGCCAAGGAGATCCTGCACCTTCCCGGCGAGACCAACGAGGAGCTCATCGCTGCGCTCGTCCAGAAGATTCGCGACCTCAACGACCAGCTCAACATTCCGCAGTCCATCAAGGATTACGCGAATGGTGGCGTGAAGGTCGACGCCGAGAACCCGCAGATGGTCTCCGAGGAGGAGTTCCTCGCCAAGCTGCCCGAGATCGCCGCGAACGCCGAGCAGGACGCCTGCACGCCCGAGAACCCGCGTGAGACCAAGGCTGCCGACTTCGAGAAGATCCTCAAGGCCTGCTACTACGACACCGACATCGATTTCTAATCGACTCTCGCTGTCTTGCAAGGGGTCTCGTGCTCTATGCACGAGGCCCCTTTTTGCTATGGTGCAAAGGGGTCAGGTTGCTTTGCACCAATCGTTGTTTGATGAAGGGCGGATTCTCGTATGGCGCTTCCCATGGTTTATGGCGGTCCTGGCCGGTATGTTCAGGGGCCGGGCGAACTTTCGCGTCAGGGCAGGTATTTGTCATGGTTGGGCTGCGCTGCCTATGTCTTGTTTGACCAGGGCACCGAGGATCGGCTGTGCAAGCAGATCGTCGATGGATTTCTGGACGAAGACCTAAGCGAGCCATTCTTTAAGATCTATAACGGTCCGTGTACGGAAGAAGCCGTTGTAAAAATGGCTAAGGAAGCCCAGGCCGAGTATTGCGACATGGTGGTGGGTATTGGCGGCGGCAAAATGCTCGATATCGCCAAGGCCGTTGCGTTTTATGCCGAGTTGCCGTTGTGCGTATGCCCCACGGCGGCTTCGATGGACGGTCCGTGCAGTGCGATTTCGGTGCTGTATCACGAGGATGGGTCGTTCGACCGCTACCTGATGCTCGAGAAGAATCCAGACCTGGTCGTGGTCGATACCAACGTGGTCTCGGCGGCTCCGCTGCGTATGACGGTCGCTGGTATGGGCGATGCGCTGGCAACGTATTTCGAGGCGCGTTCGTGCGCCGCGGCGCACGGCGCTAACGAGCACGGTGGCGCGCCGGGACACTTGGCCTTGGTTGCGGCTCGTGCCTGCTATGACACACTCATGGAGTGCGGCGTCGCTGCCAAGCGCGATCTCAAAAAGGGCCGTACATCGCCAGCGGTTGAGCGCCTGATCGAGTGCAATATTCTGCTCTCGGGTGTTGGCTTTGAGAGTGGTGGCCTAGCGCTTGCCCATGCCATAGCCAACGGCCTGACGATTCTGCCCGAGTGCAAGGCCATGCATGGTGAGGCCGTGGCATTTGGCCTGGTGGTGCAGCTGCGCCTGGAGCGTGCGCCCGAGCTTAATCAGGTGCTCGAGTTTTGCCAGCGCGTCGGTCTGCCGACGACGCTCGAGGAGCTGGGCCTTGACGAGATTTCCGATGCCGACCTGATGAGCGTTGCAGATGCGGCCTTTAGAAACGAACGCAATATGGCTAACGAACAGGCCAAGGTGACCAGACAAAAGCTCGTGCAGCTCATGCGCGAGGCATAGCTAGGCGCTTGATCGACCTTGTGCAATCGAGGCGGCGATAGGCATAGGCTATTTGCCTCAAAGGTGCTCCGCGTGTAATTTGCCCGAGTCGTGGGCCGATGGCGTATCATTATCTCTTGCTTGTTTGCACTGCTCAGGGAGGGGCCGCGCATGGCGCAGGAACACGATCTGTTTGATGACATTATCGAGATCAGCAAGGGTTTCGACTTTCTTAAAAACCCGCTTGGCGGCGTGACCGATGCACTCGATCCATCGGCGCCGCAGTGGAATCCTGCCGACTACAAGGAGCGCCCGCGCGGCAACACCATTCCGTGCTTGACCTGCAAAAACGAAAAGAGCGGCTGCACCGCGTGCATGGACGTGTGCCCGGTCAACGCTATCGAGGTCGAGGAAGACTCCATCGAGATTCTCGACTCCTGTCGCAAGTGCGGTCTGTGCGCCGCTGCCTGTCCGACCGAGGCGATCATCTCGCCGCGCCTGGCGCCTAAAAACCTGTATGACGATATTGTCTCTGCTGCTACGAGCCACGAGACCGCCTACGTCACCTGCACGCGCGCTCTTAAGCGCATGCCGCGCGAGAACGAGGTCGTCGTCGCCTGCGTGGGCGATATTACTGCTGAGACCTGGTTCTCGGTACTGGCTGACTATCCCAACGTGAGCGTCTACCTGCCACTAGGCGTGTGCGATAAGTGTCGCAACACCGGCGGTGAGGACATTCTGGGCGAGGCGATTGCGAAGGCCGAGGAGTGGTCCGGCACGGGCATGGGCCTGGAGGTCGACCCCAAGAGCCTCAAGTGCCATAAGCGCCGCGAGTACGAGCGCAAGGAGTACATGGATAAGATTGCCCGCACCACGGGCCTAACCGTGACTAAGCTCAACCCGGCGACGGCGGCACTGGCCTCGGTGACGCAGAAGTTGAAGGCCCACCGTCACCAGATCACGCAGCTCGAGCGCACACTCAACACCATGTGCGGCACCACGACGACCAAGCGTCGCCGTTCGCTCACGCACGGGCGGCAGCTGCTGCTCTCGACGCTGCAGAACCACCCCGAGCTTGCCCAGAATATGCAGGTGAGCACACCGGAATGCGATTTTGACAAGTGCACGTCGTGCGGCGAGTGCGTCAACGTGTGCCCCACGTTTGCCTGCGATTTGGTGGGAAGCGGTCGCTTTGCACTGGAGTCCACGTATTGCCTAGGTTGCGGAGCTTGCGTCAAGGTGTGCCCCGATCATGCGCTCAAGCTGGTCGAGCACGATGCGTCCAATCTGGTCGTTGTCGACCCCGAGGCCGAGGAAAAGGCCGCTCAGAAGGCCAAGGCCCACGAGGAGGCCGAGAAGGTCAAGGCCGAAGCAAAGGCCAAGCTTGACAAGATGCTCGACCAGGTGGAAAAGCTCGCGGACTAGTCAGCGAGCTCTATCTCTGCTTCATTTGCGCCGCCGCGGTGTCCGGATTCGCCCGGATGCTGCGGCGGCGCTATACTAATACGGTTTGAAGTACCTGTACCAAAAGGAGCTGTCGTGTCCCTTTCCATCGGTATCGTGGGCCTGCCCAACGTGGGCAAGTCGACGCTGTTCACCGCGCTTACCAAAAAGACCGGCCTTGCCGCCAACTACCCGTTCGCCACGATCGACCCCAACGTGGGTATCGTCGACGTGCCCGATAGCCGCTTGCAAAAGCTCGCCGACATCGTTCACCCGGGTCGCATCGTGCCGGCGACGGTCGAGTTCGTCGACATCGCAGGTCTGGTGAAGGGCGCTAACGAGGGCGAGGGTCTGGGCAACCAGTTCCTGGCAAACATACGCGAGACCGATGCCATCTGTGAGGTCGTGCGCTACTTTAAGGATCCCAACGTTATGCGCGAGGTGGGTCGCACCGGCGAGTTCGTCGATCCCGCCGGCGATGCCGACACTATCATGACCGAGCTTATCCTGGCCGACATGGGCACGCTCGAGAAGCAGCTGCCCAAGCTCGAGAAGGAGGCCAAGCGCGACAAGGAGCTCATGCCCAAGTTCGAGGTGGCCAAGCGCCTGCTTGCCTGGCTCAACGAGGGCAAGCGCGCCGCATCCATGGAGATGACCGACGAGGAGCGTGCCGCCGCCAAGGGCCTGTTCCTGCTCACCATGAAGCCCATCCTGTATGTGGCCAACGTGGACGAGGATATGCTCAACGACGATCTGGCACCCATCGACGGCGTCAAGCCGCTGCCTATCTGCGCCAAGATCGAGGCCGAGCTTTCCGAGCTCGATCCCGAGGACGCCGCCGACTACCTGGAAAGCCTGGGCCTGGAACAGCCCGGCCTGGACGTGCTCGCTCAGGCTGCCTACAAGCTGCTCGGCCTGCAGTCGTTCTTTACGGCCGGCGAGATGGAGGTCAAGGCCTGGACGGTGCGTCAGGGCGCGACCGCCCCGCAGGCCGCCGGTGTCATCCACACCGACTTTGAGCGTGGCTTTATTAAGGCCGAGGTCATTGGCTATGACGACTACATCGAGCTCGGCGGTGAGCAGGGCGCCAAGGCCGCCGGCAAGCTGCGCATCGAGGGCAAAGAGTATGTCATGGCTGATGGCGACGTCGTGCACTTCCGCTTTAACGTGTAAGGACGACGCGCATGTTTAAATATGGCAAAAAAGCCGGCTACATGGGCATCGCGCTGCTGGTACTTGCAGTGCTTCCGCTGGTGGTCGCAGCGTGTGTTATCCCCAACATTGGTCCCGAGGTGGCAACGAAGTTTAATGCCGCCGGCGAGGTGACGCGCTGGGGCAAGAGCTACGAGCTGCTGGCACTTCCGGTGCTCAACCTGCTGTTGAGCGTGGCGACGTACTTTACGGCGGGACGCCAGGCAAAGAACAATGAGGATTCCGCCGCCATGGCGCGCATCGTGTGCGAGCGCTACCTGCGCAACGGTTGCATCACGGGTGTGTTCCTCAACGTGATCAACGTCTACTTTATGTATTCGGCGATTACCGGAACGGGCTTTGGCTTTGGTTTCTAGCTTGTCCTTTTAGGCAACGAGCCTGCACGCATATTCAATGGCTGCTGCGAGGCCGCCGCTCGATCGTGGTTTAAAGACCACATCGGCGGCGGCCTCGTTTTCGTATCCGGCGCCGCGAAGGCAGAGCGCGATACCGGCTTCTAAAAGGAGGGGCAGGCCACGCTGGCTGGTTGCTATTACTACGGCCTGGTCAAGGGCGCAGCCGTGCGTTCGGCATTGAGCGGCGAGCTCGCCTCTCGCCGGGTCGGGGAGCAGTGCGGTCGCAACACGGCTCGATAGCAGCGTAAAGGCTGTGCGTTCGTCCGGGGAAAGGCATTCGGCCTCAACGACGACAAGCTTGGGCTGCGCGCCGTCTGAGCAGCGTGATTTCTGACGCATGCAAATTGAGCAAGCCGACATAGAAAACTCCTGTATATTCGGCAAAATGTAAACTATAGTTTACGTTTTTGTTTTGCTCCATTTCAGACTCGTCTGCATGAATGAGCATGCGAAACAGATTCTTGGCGAGCGAGTTGAGCGGACGCGCAAGGCCCTTGGTATCTCCAAGGTCGATTTTTGCGTGGCGACAGGAATCAGCCGACCCTACCTCGACCGAATCGAAGATGGGACGGCAAATTTCACGCTCAAGGTTTTATTTAAGATCGCGCCCGCGCTTGGCATGACGGTATCGGAGCTTCTCGAGGGCATCGAATAGGGGATACCCGTCGAAAACTGAATTACACCATCGGGATACGGTCGTGATTGACTTGGCTGTAGAACAGGCGTTGAATCTCTGCCGCATCACGTGACTGGCCGAGTGCCCACATGGTTTTGGCCACGAGCGTCTCGGTTGTCATATCGTCGCCGCGTAGAATGCCCGGATGGTCGGCGTAGGCACGGCCGACCTCATAAACACCCAAATCGAGGCCCTCCTCGGGGACCTGTGTGGTCATAACGACAGTGCGGCCCGAATCGACCCAGCGGAAAATTGCCTCTTGGAACGACTCGCCCGACTCGCCAAACTCGGGGATACCGCCAATGCCAAAGGTCTCCAGAATCACGGCGTCGTAGCTATCGGCAAGGGCGTCGAGGATGCCCGGGTTTACGCCGGGCGTAAGCTTGAGTACAAATACGCGCGGATCGATGCTGTCGTAGAAACGCACCGGGTTTTCGCCCTGACGAGTGCCGTGGAGCCCGTTGCGCACGATGCGGTCGTTGCGGATATAGGCGATGGGCGGATAGTTGACGCTAATGAACGCGTTAAAGCTCATGGTGCGCTGTTTGCGGGCGCGCGTGCCGGCAATGGCGACGCCGCCAAACACGATCGAGACGTCGTGCGAATGCTCGTCGAGCGCATAGAGCAGGCTCTGGTACAGGTTGAGTTTGGCGTCAGTAAATGGGTTGCCCATGGGCTTTTGCGAGCCGGTGAGCACGATGGGCTTGGGGCTGTCCTGAATCAGGTAGGAAAGCGCTGCCGCGGTGTAGCTCATGGTGTCGGTGCCGTGCAGAATCACGAAGCCGTCGTGGTCGGCATAGCCCTCGACGATGACGTCGCGGATGCGCATCCAGTCGCTTGGGCGCATATTGGTGCTGTCGATGTTCATGGGCTGCACCACGTCGAGCTCGCAGAGGCCCGAGATCTCGGGGACGCTCTGGGCGAGCTCCTCACCGGTCAGGGCGGGGGAGAGGCCGTTGCCGTCCTCGGTCGATGCGATGGTGCCGCCCGTGGCGATGAGAAGGATGCGCTTCATGCTGGTATTCCTATCGTATTTGCCGCCGCAGAGGCGGAGTCGTTCGGCAGTATTGTGGCACAGAGCGTTCAATGTTCAAACGTATTACATCATCTGTAACGTCTGGTAACACTTCAATTGCCGTCAAATAGGGGCCCAGGTCGTGCGTTTGCCGTGCGCTGATGGCTGCGAGGGACGAGAAACCCCATATAACGTGTACACTATGAAAGTTATTCTCGTTTATTCGCGCGGGTGGGCACCGGCTCCCCGCCAACAAGAGGGGGAACCATGGATCAAAAGGCTTCCGCAAAGGTCCTCGTACTCGACTTTGGTGCGCAGTACGGTCAGCTCATTGCCCGTCGCGTCCGCGACCTCAACGTGTATTCCGAGATCGTCCCCTGCGACATCTCGGCCGACGAGATTCGCGAGATGAACGCCTCTGCGCTCATCCTTTCCGGCGGCCCGGCTTCCGTGTATGCCGAGGACGCTCCGTCTATCGATCCCGCCATCTTTGACCTGGGCCTTCCCGTCCTGGGCTTTTGCTACGGCCATCAGATCACGGCCGTGACGCTCGGCGGCAAGGTCGGCCACTCCGAGGTGGGCGAGTACGGCCGCGCCACCATCACGCGCACGGCCGGCGCCAAGCTCTTTAACTCCACGCCCATGGAGCAGACCGTGTGGATGAGCCACCGCGACGCCGTTTCCGAGGTGCCCGAGGGCTTTACCGTTACCGCCAGCACCGACGTGTGCCCGGTTGCCGCCATGGAGTGCGTCGAGCGCAAGATTTTCACCACGCAGTTCCACCCCGAGGTCAAGCACTCCGAGTACGGTCAGCAGCTGCTGAGCAACTTCCTGTTTGAGATCTGCGGCCTGGAGCCTAACTGGAGCATGGACAACCTGGTCGAGACCATGACGGCCGAGTTCCGCGAGAAGGTCGGTGACGACCGCGTGATTCTGGCCCTGTCCGGCGGCGTCGACTCCTCCGTCGTGGCTGCTCTGGGCGCTCGCGCCGTAGGTAAGCAGATGACCTGCGTGTTCATCAACCACGGTCTGCTGCGCAAGGGCGAGCCCGAGCAGGTGGAGGAGGTCTTCACCAAGCAGTTTGACGTCGACTTTATCCACGTCCACGCCGAGGACCGCTACGCCGAGCTTCTGGCCGGCGTGACCGAGCCCGAGGAGAAGCGCCGTATCATCGGTACGCAGTTCTGGAAAGAGTTCTTCGCCGTGGCGCAGCAGCTCGAGACCGACGGCAAGCCGGTCAAGTACCTGGCTCAGGGCACTATCTACCCCGACATCATCGAGTCCGGCGCTCGCAAGACGGGCGGCAAGACGGCCACTATCAAGAGCCATCACAACCTGATCCCGTTCCCCGAGGGCGTGCACTTCGACCTCATTGAGCCGCTCGACCACTTCTTTAAGGACGAGGTCCGTGCGCTTGGTCTGGCGCTGGGCCTGCCGGGTCACATCGTGTTCCGTCAGCCTTTCCCGGGCCCGGGTCTTGCCATCCGCATCATCGGTGCGGTCGACAAGGAGAAGCTCGAGATCCTCAAGAACGCCGACGCCATCGTGCGCGAGGAGCTCGACGCCTACAATCAGCGTCTGTTTGAGCAGACCGGTGAGCGCAACTCCGAGCACAGCTGCTGGCAGTATTTCGCGGTCCTGCCCGACATTAAGTCCGTCGGCGTTATGGGCGATGAGCGCACCTACCAGCGCCCGATCATCCTGCGTGCCGTCGAGTCCAGCGATGCCATGACCGCCGACTGGGCCAAGCTGCCCTACGACGTGCTGGCTCGCATCTCCGGCCGCATCGTTGCCGAGGTCCCCGGCGCCAACCGCGTGTGCTACGACATCACGTCCAAGCCGCCCGCGACCATCGAGTGGGAGTAGGCTGATAGGGTTCTGACCTGCACTTTTGAGTGCCGCACTGTGCCGCTGAGTTTCGTTTCGTACGAGAGTCATGGCAAAGCCGCCAGCGACGGCGGTGAGTAAATACGGTAATCTGGCCTCCGTTCCCGCGTTGGGACGGAGGCTTTTTCTTTGCCGTTTTACTCCCTTTCACCTGCGATTTCGCGATTTACTCCCCGTATTTCAAGATGGCAAAGTACGAGGCGGTATTCGGAGGAACGGGAGTAAAGATTTATCCCGAATGAGTAGACGCGCGATTTTTGTCCCCGAGAACGAAACGAGGCCGTTTCGGGGCCCGTGAAACTCAAATCGAACTCAACGGGCGTTTTTACGGTCTCCGTACGGCGTTTCCCCAGGTGGTTAATGGGGAGTAAAGAATCTCGCCGCCTCAATGAAAACGGGAGTAATCAGGGGAAATGCCGCAGTGTACTGCCGTGTGCCGCCATGTAAGCCACCGCGTCATTTACTCCCCATTTACGCTTGAAATGCCTTTGCATGCAATGGGGAGTAAAAACTCAGCTTACGCAGGAGCGAGCGGAGCTCACCGCCTAGCCTGGCGTCCTGATTCGGTTGCGTTGATTGCGAAATGCGGGGAGCCGTTACAGCGAGGCTTTCCAGTCCTCGTACTCGTCGGCGTCGATCTCGCCGTTCTCGAGCCGTGCGCGCTTCTCTGCCCACAACTCGATCGCCATCGCGGCTTTGGGCGCGTGCGGCGCCTTGGGGTTCAGGGAGAGGCCCGAACCGTCGGCTGAGGGAACTATGCCGAAGGAGTCTTCGAGCCGCACGAGCAGCGACATGAGGTCGCCTGCGGTCTCGACGCCGTAATCCTTGAGGGCGTTGACGGACACGCCGAGCGCTGCGGCGATGGACTCGAGCAGCTCGGGCTTGACGGCGCGGATGCCGCTCTCGTAGTGGCGCACGGCCCCCTCGGTCAGCCCGACGGCCTCGGCGAGCTGCGCCTGCGTCATGCCATGCGACTTGCGGTACCGCCTTATGTTCTCGCCTACGGACATGAGCCCTCCTCCTGGAATTACGTACCAGCACATCTTATCAGCGTACGCAAATGTACGCAATTCTATTGACAGTACAGATATGTACGTTTACTCTGAATCTGTAAACCGTACGTATCTGTACGCTAATGACAGGAGGAGCCATGGACGAGAAGGTGGCAAAGACGCCGAGACCGCACATGCTGGATGCGGACGAGGTTGCGGAGCTGCTGAGGATCAAGAAAGGCAGCGCCTACGAGGTGATCAGGAAGATAAACGCCGAGCAGGAGGCGCGCGGGCGCGTGGTTATCCGCGGACGCGTTCGAAGTGACGTCTTCGACGCCCTGTACTTCCCGGAGGTGGACTGACATGCCGGTGTACAAGGACGACAGCAACGGCACGTTCTTCGTGCAGTGCTACTACCGCGACGCCCGCGGCTCGAAGCGCCACAAGACAAAGCGCGGCTTCTCCTCCGAGGTGGAGGCGGCCGTATGGGAAAGCCAGTTCAAGAGCCTTAACGGCGGGGCCATGGACATGACGTTTTCCGAGTTCGTTGAGGTGTACGCCTCCGAGGTGAAGCCTCGCATACGCGAGCATACGTGGATCACCAAGGAGTACATCATCAACGACAAGCTCGTGCCGTTCTTTGGGGATATGCGCATGTGCGATGTGAGGCCGATCGACGTTATTAGGTGGCAGAACGAGCTTACTGAACACCGGGACGCCGACGGTAAGCCCTGGGCGCCGACGTACCTGCGCACGGTGAACAACCAACTCAACGCCATCTTCAACCACGCCGAGCGCTACTACGGGCTCACCGACAACCCGGTGCGAAGGGTCGACAAGATGGGCTCGAAGAAGGGCGGCGAGATGCAGTTCTGGACCAAGGACGAGTACCTGAGGTTCAGCGAGGCCGTCATGGACAAGCCGCTCTCGTTCCACGCCTTCGAGCTGCTCTACTGGACGGGCATCCGCTGCGGCGAGCTTCTGGCGCTCACTCCGTCCGACTTCATGCTGGAGAGTTCGCGTCTGCGCATCAACAAGTCGTACCAAAGCCTCCACGGCGTAGACACCGTGACCGATCCCAAGACGCCCAAGTCGGTGCGCACGATCGTCATGCCCGCCTTCCTGCGCGACGAGATGGCGGACTTCATCGAGCTACGAGACGACGTCGCCCCCGACGAGCGCCTGTTCGCCGTTACCAAGCACTTCCTGGCCCACGAGATGGAACGAGGGTGCAAGGCGTCTGGCGTGAAACGCATCCGCATACACGACATACGCCACAGCCACGTGAGCCTGCTGATCGAGATGGGCTTCTCCGCGCTGGCCATCGCCGAGCGCATGGGCCACGAGGCGGTGGACATCACCTACCGATACGCGCACCTGTTCCCCACGAAGCAGGACGAGATGGCCGCCGCCCTTGACGGGGCGAGGGGATAAGAAGGATGCCGTGCGAGAACAGCGCCCGCAAGCGCAGTAAGACGATGGCGTTCCGCTGCACGCCCGAGGAGCATAAGCTCATATGCGAGATGGCCGCCTGGAGCGGCATGAACAGGCAGGACTACATCATCGCCAAGCTCACCGATACCCAGGTCGAGGTGAGACCCTCTGTGAGCGTGCAGAAGGCGCTGAAGGACTCGATGGCGGAGTTGGCCAAGGAAGTACGGCTGGCGGCCTCCTACAGCGAGCTGAGCGAGTCTCTGCAGCAGAGAGTCGAGCACGTGATGAGGTTCTTCCTGGCGCTCGGCGAGCCTATTGACTCGCGAGTGGACGACGCGTCTCAGGAAGAATCGTTCCCGGCGATGGCGACTGAGGTCGAAACTAACGACAACGCCGACAATGCAAGTATCTTTGGAATGGGTCGCGGCTAACGCTCATCTAAGCGCCGACCAGGAACTGCGATTCTTTAGGGTGTTGCCCGCAAAGCAAATAGTTAATCTTCCGCGAAAGGAAGCTAAACGGTCCGTTCCTCGACATAGAGGATCTCGTTTTGCGCCTCCAGGATTCGCGCGGCGTCGCCGATGCGCTCGGCGCACCTCTCGCTTATCGACCTCAGGGCCAGGACCCCCTCGACGTCGAGCAGGTCCAGCTGGTCGGCGTGCGCCAGGGACTCGAGCAGCTGGTCCAGGCCCCTCGCCAGCCTTCCTGCATCCGCCACCGCGTCAAGCAGCTCACGACGCTCGTCCTTCTCGTTGATATCCATCATTGGCTGTCCTCCTTCTTCCGACGGACGTGTTGCGCAGCACCGTAGCCGTTCCGCATGGAGAACCATCTCGCCACCGCGATCCCGTGCGCATATTGGCCGCAAGCGGCGCGGGGAATGCCGTCCCGATGCGGACCACGGCACCGCGACTCGGGAACGCGCCGTCGTTCCCGCCGCGGCGTCGTCTCCAATCCCACGGGAGCCCAGCAACCGCCGACAGATCGCATCCCATGCCTGGAAGCCTCGGCGCCCATGCCTGATTCCATGCCGCACGCCTGCGCCCTTCCGATCCGAAACCCGCCCCGGCGTTCCTTGGACGCGCAGGGTCGCACGCCGGCAGGCGGCCCGCAAGGGCCGCGACACTTTTTCGGGTTCTTCGCTCCATGCGCTGCGCGCGCGAACAACGCGAAAAACTGCCGTCGGAATACTTCTATTTCCACGCCCGACTTCGCTTCCTCCCTTGCCGGCACGCCCGCGCTGCATGCGACTCACGCGGCGCAAGGCACGCCACAGGGGCGGGCCTCCGAGTCTAAGGAGCAAGACATGAACGGCATGAAGGAAAAGGCGATGGGCGCGGTCAAGGCCTTCCTCGAGCGCAAGGGCTACGAGATCGTCGACGAGGCCTGGCAGGGGCCCGAGGGCATCGGCGGGATCGACCTCGTGGCGGTGGACGAGGACGGGGCCCTGGTGTTCGTCGACGCCACGGTCCGGATCGGGACGGACGGCTTCCCCGAGGCCCACAGGGCGCGCGGGCTGCGCGAGGCGCTGGCGGCGACGTGGCTCGCCGGCAACAGCGACGACTACGCCGACATCCCGGTCCGCTTCGACGAGGTGGCGATGATGGTCGTCAAGGAGAACCGAGCGCTCCTGCGCCACCACGTCAACTGCTTCGGCGAGATGGAGCCGCTCTCCTAGGCGGCGCGCCCGGCCCCGGGCTCCCGGGGCCGGGTTTCCCCGAGATCCGCCCCCCTGTACCACGAAAGCGTACATATCCGTACGTTTTCGTGGTACACTCCGCTTGTCGGACAAATCCGTACGGTTTTGTCCCGACGCTCCGAGACTCGGGGCGCGCCGGACCGGATGCGGCGAGGCGCGCCCCACGCTAGAGAGGACGCGACCCATGCGCACGATAGCCATTTCCAACTACAAGGGCGGCGTCGGCAAGACGACGACCGCCGTGAACCTGGCGGCGATCTTCGCCGCCCGGGGCCTTCGGACCCTGCTCGTCGACCTCGACCCGCAGGCGTCGGCCACAGACTTCTTCGGCCTCTACGACCGGGCCGCCTCCGAGCGGCGCACCTCGGTCGAGCTGCTCTACGGCGGCGCGCCCGTGGAGGAGGTCGCCTACGCCGCCGGGGAGGGCCTCGACGTGGTGGCCTCGACCATCGACCTCGTCGACCAGAACGAGATGCTCCTGCGCGAGCAGCGACTCAAGTTCGCCCTCGACGACGCCTCGGGCTCCTACGACGTCTGCCTCATCGACTGCAGCCCCGTGATGCGCAGGCTCGCCTTCAACGCCTACCTCGCCGCGGCGGAGGGCGGCATGGTCGTCATCCCCGTGAAGCTCGACTCCACCGTGATGCGCGGCACGGCGCTCACCGTCGAGGCGACGCGCTCAATCGCGGACGCCCTGCGCATGCCCACGCCCCGCTGGAAGATACTGCGCACCTGCGTGCCCGGCCGCATGACCAACGCCGAGGCCACGGGCGCGGCCGTGCTCGACGGGTTCTTCCCGGACGAGCAGTTCGAGACGGTCATCCACGCGAGCAGCAAGGTCTGCGAGGGCAGCTGGCAGTGGAAGCCGGTGGCCGCCTTCGAGCCGGGGAGCCGCCCCGCGCGCGACTACAAGGCGCTCGCAGACGAGGTGTGCCGTGAACTCGCCTAGCCAGGTGGCCGCGGGCTTCACCATCACGGGGCTTCTCGACGGCGCGTCGCGCACCCGCGGGCGCTACCCGGTGTCCGAGATCGCGGTGGCCGACATCGCCGACCACCCGGCGAACGCCTCCTACTCCATGGACCCAGCCGGCATAGCCGAGCTCGCCGAGTCCATACGCGAGGACGGCCTCACCGACCTGCCGCTCGTGCGAAAGGTCGGCGACGGCTCGTGGCAGATGGTCTCCGGGCACCGCCGCAAGGCCGCCTACGCGCTGCTCGCGAAGGACGACCCCGCCTACGAGAGGATGCCCTGCCGCGTGATAGAGGGCATCGACGACGAGCGGGCGGTGACGCTGCTCCACGCAGCGAACTACTTCACCCGCGCGCTCACCGTGACCGAGCGCGCCGCCGCGACCGAGGCGCTCAGGGGCGACGCCGTGCGCCTGCGCTCCGAGGACCCCTCGCTTTCCGGCATGCGCGTCGACGACGTGAAGGCCGCCATCATCGAGCGGCAGACGGGCCGCAAGGTCTCCGGCAAGACCATCGCGCGCGAGGAGAGGCTGGCCCGCCGCATCGCCGAGGACCTCTCGCCCGAGTGGGCCGCCGAGGCCGACCGCGGCAACCTCAGCGCCGAGGCGGTGCGCTCGCTCGCGGGCATGCCGAAGGAGCGCCAGGCGGAGATGCACGCCGCAATGGAGCCCTGGCGGCGCACCAAGCGGGAGCTCTCCGACTACGTGAGGAGCGAGAGCAAAACGCAGGCCGGCCCCGACGGGCGCATCTCCAAGGCAGCGAGGCTCGTCGCCGACTTCCTCGAGAGCCCGCCCGAGAGCCCGAGCGCGGCCGACCTCTCGCTGCTGCGTGAAATGGCGCTCATGACCGCGCCCTACGCGGATGCGGGCACCGATGCCCGAAAGCGCCGCAGAAGGGCCCCAGGCCCGAAATCCAGCAAGTAGCCTATGGCGTCCGACATCGCGTCGGGCGTCCATAGCACTTGGGGACCGGGCGGCCTCGGACCCGTCATGCCGCGGGCCGTTCGGGAGCCCGCTTTCGCGAGGCCCGGTCCCAGAGGCGGCGCCCGAGCCGGGCCGCCGCCTGCGGGGGATCCCCCGCACCCCTAGAGAGACGCGCCCGCCGCGCGGCGGGCCCGAGGAAAGGAATCCGCCATGGAAGAGGAAGCCGGCGCCGCCAAAGGCAAGGAGCGCCGCGTCACGTTCCGCATGGAGGGAGGCGACTACGACGCGCTCTGCGAGCGGTGCGAACGCGCCGGCCTCAGCAAGTCGGAGTACCTGCGCTACCTCGTTCGCATACCGCTGTCGACGGAGGCCAACGCGGGAGACGAGCACCGCATACTCGTGGACCGCAGAGCCCTGTGGGCGATGTCGCGAGAGCTCACGAAGTGGGGCTACCACTACAACCAGGCCGTGCACGCGATGAACCTCATCAACTTCCACGCCCGCCACGGGCACGTCGACCGCGACCTCGTCGCGGATAGCATCCCGACGATCGAGCGCGAGCTCGCCGACGTGAACGCCGCGGCCCGAGAGATGGCGGCGGAGCTCGGTCGCATCGGCGCCGACTCGCTCGTGGAGGGCTCGCCATGCCGATCCTGAAGCCGATAAGCGGCCACGGCTCGACGGGCGGCATCCGCCGCTACCTCGAGAAGGGAGGCCGCGCCCTGGCGCGCGACCTGTTCAACCTGAGCTACGACGAGCGCGACGCCGGCGCGCTGGGGGAAGACGCCAAGGAGGCCTGCGCCTGGGACGCCGAGATGGACGCCACGCGCGCCGCGTTCGGCACGGACGCACCCTGGAGGGGCAAGCCCGCGCGCACGTTCAAGCACTTCGTGCTCTCGCCGGACCCCGGCGACGACATCGACCTGGCGACGCTGCGCGAGCTCGCGTGCTCGTGGGCGCTCAGGCACTTCGACGACCACGAGATCGCCATCGTCTACCACGACGACAACGCCCGCGGCATACCGCACGCGCACATCGTCGTGAACAACGCCAACCTCCGCACCGGCTACCGCATGCAGACCCAGCACCCCGAGGACCTCAACCGAGACCTGCAGGACATGGCGCGCGAGCGCGGGCTGTCGGGGCTCTCCAACGACCGGGCGCCCGAATCTCCGTCGAAGGCGCGCGGGCGGGCAGGCGCGGGCGGGCCCAGGAGCCGCAGGAGCGTCTACCTGGGCCGGGCCGAGAAGGAGATCATGCGCTCGGGCGGCTACTCGTGGGTCGGCGACATCCGCGCCCGCGTCGCGCTCGCCAAGACCACGGCGCGCGACGAGGCGGAGTTCCTCGGCATCCTCGACGCCCTGGGCGTGCACGTAGCCGACAACTCGGCCAAGGCGCGGCGGGACGACTGGGTGTTCAGCCTCACCGAGGAGCCGTCCAAGAAGGTCAGCGGCGAGCGCCTGGGGTTCGTCTACGGCAAGGAGATGCTCCGCCGCCGCTTCGAGCGCGAGGACGCCTACCGTCCCACGGACGCGAGCACCGCGCGTATTCGCAAGGCCGCCGAGCGCGCCCTCGAGCTCAACGACCTCTCGGAGCTGAGCAGGCTCTCCTCGGCGCTCGAGACCTGCGCGAAGTTCGACGTCGAGTCCATCGAGGAGTTCGGGCTCAGGATGCGGACCCTCGAGCGGCGCGGCCAGGCGGGCGGCGAGGGGTATCGCCGCCTCGAGGCCGCGCGCGCCTACATGGCCGAGAACGGGCTCATGCCGCTCAAGACCCGCTACGGGGACGATCGCGGGCGCGTCGATGCCGGCGGCAACCAGCGCAGCGACCGGCATGAGGACGAGCAACAGCGAATCCTCGCCGCCGAGCGGCAGCGGGCCCAGCACGAGCAGCGCAGGGAGAGGGGCCGGCGATGATGGTGAGGATAGAGTACGAGGGCGGCAGGACGACGCTGTTCGACACGCTCTCGTTCACGGAGGGGTCGCCGTTCTCCGGGGCGAACATGCTCACGGAGTTCGACCTCGAGATGCGCGAGGAGCCCGAGAAGGGGCTCTGGCTCACGGCGAACTGGCACCAGGTGCGCGACGACTGGCGCGCCGACGCGCCCGCGGACGGCATCCCGGCGGCGCGCAGGTCCCGCGGATGGCGCTTCATGCTGGCCTCGGAGGCCGAGCTCGGGCGAGCCCGCCGCATCCTGCTTGACGGCGACGAGGCGTTCGCCCAGGTGATGGGCTACCTATGTGATGCCGCTGCGATTTCCGCTTGCTACCGCGAGCACGTAGGCCCTCCCTCAAAACCGCTGAAGTCGCAGATAAGGGACCTGCAGCGGGCGCTGGGGAGGGCGGAGGTCCCGGGCGTGCCGGACGAGCTGGCGAGGCTGCTCGAGAAAGAGAAGGAAGAGGGCGCCGAGGAGGGCGCCCGCAAGGTCAAGGAAGATTGGGGTGACGTCGATGAAGAGGCTTGGTAGGTTCCTCATGGCGGCGCTAAAGGTCACGCTGGGCTTTTTCGTCTGGCTGTTCCGCGCCGTGTTCAAGTGGGTGATGTAGGCCATTGCAGTTTGCCTGCCTAGGCAAGTGAGCATGATGGTAATACAGGAGATTCATCCGTTCTAAACGGCAAACGGCCGAGCGATTGGGTTTCGCTCGGCCGTTGTTTCTTTAACCTGACTGATTCTAATTCAGGAAGAAATCATCGACTTCTTCGCGCGTGTGCAGGATTTCGCCGTCCGGGACGTTAAGGCTTGCCGCCAACTCAACGGAGCCGGAAAAAGCCATTGCGACATTCGGGGAGAAAGCCTTCTCGAGAAGGCTGATGTATGCGCTCATATTCTCACGAAGGCCGCTGATGCATGCGTCGTATTCGCCATCGAGCTCAGTATCGAGGACCTTCAATTCCTGGGCATAGTGCGCGAGCAGCTCCGCCTCTCGTTTGTTATAGAAATCCTTTCCCAATTCGTACACGGTCGTGCCTACGGCGTTGCCGACGAGGGCGCCCAGAACCGGGATCGGAATGGCAACCTGGCCCACGAAGCTCGAGAACGCGCTCACAGACGCATCGAGGCACGCGATTTCGGAGTTTTCTATAAACTCAATCTCCGTAAGCTCGCCGCTGCGGAACCTGTAAGCGCATTCAGCGACGCCGAATGATGCCGTAACCAGCGCGCTTGCAACAGATGAGGGGGTAGCCGTGTAGTTATTCAGCCAATAAACAGCTCCGCCGCGAACGCCACCTTTGACGAGTCCCATGCCGGAATCTATGGCGATTTCCTCCCAGTCATCCTGAGTCAAGTCGCCGATACGCTTTCCGTTCACGAGATGGCGATTCATTGAAATGGCGAATGCCGTTCCCGCTTCCAGAACGGCACCAGCCGCCGCGGCCTTCGCGCCCTCTTGGGGCGTGGGCTTGTGTTCCTCGTAAATGCCTTTCTTTATTCGCTCGCTCTCGTCTGCGAGTTTGCTCTTCTCCTCTGCCATTTTGTCGGCGATAGCGTTCTTCTGGACTTCCGAGTACTCGAATTTGGAGGCTTCAAGGTCATCGATGCTGAACCCGCTTGAGTCGAAGAACTCATGGATGCTTCTCCAGGTTGAGTAAGACGGGCCGCCGGTCGAGGACGCCAGCTTGGCCGCTTCCTCCTTTGGCATCTCATACAGGGAGCGCACCGCGTCGAGATGGTCCTTCGGAATCTGGTAGATGCCGTCTTTGTCGAGGAAATCGGGGTACTTCTGCAAATGGGCGGCCACAGCGTCTAGGGAGAACTTGCCGCCGGCGTTCACGAACTTGACCTGTATCTCGACGCCGTTGCGCAAAAGGTCGGCGGGGCCGTTGTCATTAACCCATTCCATTACCGGTTTATCGCCATGGACGAGGCTCTGCGCGTTCTCCAGCCCGCATTCGGCCACCTCGGCGATGAACCCGTGGACGCCCTTGTTACCGCCCCTGTTCGCAACGACGAGGTCCTCGATCTTCCCGAGCGCCCAGTTCATGGACTCCATTGCGGAATCGAGGTTCTGGTCTTGGCGGTTAAGATTCTCGATTAGGTCGTCGATTCTCATCTGGTTGATCAAGCCGATCCATGCGGCGACGGCCTGCTCCTGTGAGCTCTTGAGTACCTTTTCTGCTTTCATGGCTATTCACCGTCCCGGGTGGCCACCCTCTCGACGATGAGGCTGCCCAGGGACTTCGCGTTGTTTACCAAGGAGCCCAGGGCCAGTTTCTCGTCGTCGGAGATGGAAAGGTAGTCGGCGCCATGCAGGCGGCATGAGGACATGAAGGACCCGGATAGCTCTTCGCGAAGGGCGTCGGTCTTCGCCCTAAGCGCCCCAATCGCTGCGGACGTCTCCCTAAGAGCCTCGGTGTTTCTCTTTACCGACAAGAGCTCCTCGTGCTTTTCCTCAGCGATCTTGTGCTGTTTTTTCACGAAAAGCGCGATGGAGGTCAGCAACGTGGCGCCTGCGACGCCCCATCCAATGGGGCCGGCCATTGCCAGGAAAGCGCTGCCTGCGGCCATCCCGCCTCCTCCGGCGGCTAATGCGCCTCCGCCGAGCCAGGCCATCGCCGCGTTCGTCGCGGCAGCGCCCGACAGCGTGGAGATTGCGGCGCCCGTGGAGGCTGTGCCGAAAGTTGTGGCAACCCACATGGCGGCGGATGGGGCTATGCTGGCAACGGCCATGCCCGCTGCGACGCCGGCGCCGGCGCTGGCCGCCGATTTCCGCGCCGAGTCCAGCTCTTCGCGGGCGAAGGACTCCGACTCCTTGAAGCTTCGCTTCTTGTGGGACACCTCCTCGACATCCTCCACGAACGACTTCGGCGTGTTCGCGATCGAGTTCACCAGGTCGGTAACGAGGTCCAGCAGGTCGATGCTCCTCAGCCTGGACTGGTAGAGTTCGATCCCTCCCGACTCCAGATCTGTATAGGCTTGGTTGTATTCGATGACGGCGAGCTCGTACTCATCTGGTTCTTTCGCCCTTGCATTCTCGACACCTTGCTTGATTCCATCGGCGATTTCTCCCGCTTTGCCTGCGACGGCGGCGACAGCGCCTTGGGCACCGGCGGCCGCAGCGCTCGCGGCATTTGCGGCTCCTTCAGCTACACCGCCGAGCATTTTCGCCATATGTTCGGGAGCTGGACTTTGAGATTGGGTCGATGCGTCAGCGTCTTGCTCATCGACAAACTCAGTGTTGTATTTGAAGCTCTTCGGCTCTGGACCGTCCTTGATCGCATCTCCAATGCTCTGAACGGCACCTTTTGCCTTGCCTGCAATGTCCCCGATGGTCTGTCCCGCCTGATCGGCGGCGGTTTTGGCGGCATTCGATGCCTGTTCGGCAGCGCTTGCGATTCCTTTTCCTGCAGCGGCCGCAGCCTTCTGCGCCTCTTTTATTGGGTCGAAGCCTTTATCGAAGAAGCCCATCGTCCCTGCCTTTCTCCATTTGCAATCAAAGGCCATTATCCCACCGATGGATTTGGTCTCTATCAGTGATTTAACCACCGGTCATTATCTGCGCGAAAAGCGTCGTCGGTGTACAGCATTATCGTTGTGTTAGACCGCTTTGGATAAGTGTCCTATGCACAGTACACGCAGCAGGACCCCCAATTGCGACAATTCCATCATCAGGAAAGATGGAGGTTGCAATGGAAGACGTGCTCACCCAGCTGACGAGGCAGTTCCTCCCGCAGATGACGGCTGCCGAGAAGAGCAGGGCCCTGAGATCGCTCAAGGCGCTGATAGACGCGGAGTTGTTCGACCTCGCGGCAAGCGAGGGGGCGGAAGACGATCCCGACAGAGCCTGCCCCTGGTGCGGCTCCCCGCATTACGTGAAGAGGGGGCGAGACGGGCGCGGCCGTCAGCGGTTCCTCTGCCGAGGGTGCGCCAGGACCTTCACCGACGCCACCATGCGCATCTTCTCCACCACCAAGCTCGACAGGTCGGCCTGGATGAGGTTCGCGGAGTGCCACGTGGACATGCTCCCGCTGCGCGAGTCGGCGGAAAAGTGCGGCGTGTGCCTCAAGACGGCGTTCTTCATGCGCCACAGGCTGCTCGAGGCCATGGCCAAGCGCATGCCCGCCTTCCGCGTGGAGGCCGGCGGCGGGGCCGAGCTCGACGAGTGCTTCTTCAGGGAGAGCTTCAAGGGAAACCGCTCCAGGTCGGAGTCCGGCGTGCCCAGGAAGCCCCGCGCAAGGTCGCAGGGAACCGACGGGCACGAGAAGATATGCGTGCTCACCGGCATCAACGACGCCGGCGACATCTTCTACGAGATCGCGGGGAGGGGCGGCCTCGACGAGGCGGCAGCCAGGGAGCTGCTCGCCGACAAGCTCGCGGTCGGCGCGATAATCTCGACGGACCGTGCGCACGTGTACCGCCGCGTCCTGCCCGCCCTCGGCGTCGGCGAGCACATCGCCAGCAAGAGGGAGGAGCACGCCATCAACAGGGTGAACAGCCTCCACTCCCAGATGAGGCACTTCATCGGCAGGTTCCGGGGCGTCTCCACGAGACGCCTCGAGAACTACCTCGCCTGGTTCAAGTGGACGTGGTGCTTCAAGGTCCGCAGGAGCGCGGACGAGCTCGCCGAGCTCATAGTGAGGCAGGCGGCCCGCGGCACGTACGAGAAGACCTGGCGCCAGTACAAGGTGACCCCCTATCCGTTCTACGAGTACTGGATCAAGCAGGCGAAATGGGACTCGCGTGCGCGGAGGGCCATATACGGCGTGGCGTGATGTCCAGGGCGGTCTGGCGCAGCGCATCTGCGGCAAGCGCTGAAGTCGTGACCCGATGCAAAAAGCAACAGCTAGCGATATTCTTCGGGAACGTCGAAACCGTACTCACGGCATAGGAGCATGACATCGTGGACGTCGTGCTCGTCATGCTGATAGCCCAAGTGAAACAACAGCTGGCTTTCGGGGTCGATGCACGACACCTCCACCTCGCCGATGCGCCCCCTCCCCGAAAAGACCTCCCCGGGAAAACGATCTCCCTGATACAGAATATCGCCATTCTCGGCGAAATCGAAGCAATGCAGGTCGACGATGCGCCCCGCCTCGTCTTGCCACACCGTGTGATCTTCGGTGGTGAAAGATGCAGCCACCTCGGAAAACCCCTCATCAGCAATTAGATCCACGAACCTTTGGTAATCCCCGCGCTGAACGAACAGGTCGATGTCGTTATGAGCCCTGGTCTCACGCCCGACAAGCGCATCGACGCCCCAGCCGCCATCAAGATATACGCCAATGCCCGCACCTGCGGAAAGGCCGATTATCCAACACGCATCATCCTTGGTGACCATAGGAGCTCCTTCGCTTTCGCCTGCTATTTAAGCAAGAAAGATTATAGGAAAAGTCCCAGTATCCAAAGTGGTCTAACACAACGAGCATTATGGACACTAGATTCAGTTGTCAGCTGAGTATGTGGCAAAGACGACGGCGCGGGAGTTGTTCGTCTGGGACAATTTGTCCCCGTGGTAGGCGTTGAGCTCCACCGCGTCGGCGAAGTCGTCCCGCTTGCCCCCTGAGCACGGATGGCACCTAGTAGCCGCACCGGGCGACGGCGCAGCCGCATTTCGCGCAATTGCCCTCGATCACGATTCCGAACTTGTCGGCGTGCAGCGTGTAGCCGGGAGCGAACGATGCGTTGGCATCGCGGCAGTCGCTGCACCAGGCGTTGTTGAGCAGAATCCGCTTCTCCCTGTCGTTCATGGCTTTCCAGGCCGCCAGGGCCTTCGGCGAGGAGCCGTTCCGGTCGCATTCCGGGATGGCGCCGGCGGGTCCGGGCCCGTATCCGTCTCGGCGGCGTGCCGCCTCCCAGTCGATGATCGTCATGACCAGCCTCCCTTTCTATCCACGCCCTTAGATTGCCCCATCATGCGCAAGCCCCTCGTCCCGACCATCGGGGCGAGGGGCTTGATCGCTCTATTCGGTTGCGGTTTCGGTTTTCAGCGGTTAGTCCCGGTCGTCGACGCCGGCTGCGCAGCATGCGTAGGCAGTGAGCGTGAGGACCCCCATGAGGAGCCCTATTCCGAAGGGCGCGAATCCCATCCTTCCACCTCCTTCGCGTAGACGACGGTGCGCGAGTTGCTCGTCTGGTAGCTGCACGTCACGAAGGCCCAGGCCTGCGCGACGTCCGAAGGCTCTTCCAGGACGACCTCGCACCGGGACAATTTGTCCCCGAGATAGGAGTCGAGCGCCGCCGCGTCTGCGAAGCCGGTCCGCTTGCCCTCCGAGCTCGCGTCGACCACGTCGGCCGCGAAGACCTCGAGCTCGATCGCCTTCTCGCGGGTGTAGACCCGGATGGTGCGGTGCCCCTCGGCGAAGTCGCGCGACGAGTACTGCGCGAGCGGCGCGAACATGGTGCCGTCGGACATGTGGTGCCCGTAGACGATGACGAGCGGGCTCTCGGCGCCCTGCGCGCACCCGGCGTCTATGTAGGGAGCGCCCCACGCCGATCTCCCGCCGTCGGAGTCGTGCGTGAGGTAGAAGTCGGGCGATTCGGGCCGACCCTGGACGATCGGGTAGTCGACGGTCGTGCCCGGCACGCGCACCCAAGCGACGACGGAGGCGGGAAGGGCGTCCCAGTCGATGCCGCCTCCCGTCTCTTGAGCCTCCATTGCCGCGTCCTCTTCCGCAGTAGGCACCTCGCGCACCCCGTACGGGTTCCTCTCGGGCAGCGGCAGGACGGCGAGCGCCCCCATCGCCAGCAACGCCACGGCAATGGCGAGCGCCGTGGCGGCTTTCCCTTTGTTCATGTCCTCCCCCGTTCGCAGGGGAGGCCCCGGGCGAGCGCCCAGGGCCTCCGGTTCGGTATCGATGCGGCGCCGCTACTCTTCCGGCTCTTCGTCTGCCGCGTCCTTGCTTGCGCCGGCCGTCTTGCGCTTGCGGTACGCGAGCGCCCCGCCCGCACCCGCCGCAGCTGCCAGAGCGATGCCCGCGGCCACGGCGTAGCCGGTGCCGTCGGGGGCGTCGGCCCCGGTCTTGGCGTAGGACTCCTCGGGCACCTCGGGCGTGTCGGGGTTGTCCACGACGACGCTCTGCTCGGCGGAGCCGATGTCCTCGTGGGTTGCAACGACGTTGCCGGCGGAGTCCAGGACCTTCTCGAAGACGACGAGCTCGTCTCCCTCGGCCAGGCCCTCGGTGTCGAACTCGAAGGTCACCTCGACGGTGCCGGAGGGCGCCTCGGGCTCGAAGGGCGTGCGCGCGGTCACCTCGTTGCCGTCCTTGTCGAGGAACGTCTCTCCGGTGCCCTTGTCCATGAGCGTGCCCACGGCGATGTAGGTCTCGCCGGGGACGAGGCCCTTGTAGGCCACCGTGTCGACGACCTTGGCCTTGCCGGCCTCGATGACCTGGTCGCCGTCTGCGGCGTCGGCCGCCTGGGTGCCCACCTCGACGGCGACGTGGACGGTCTGCCCCTCGTCGGAGAGGTCCGCGTGCGACGCCACCTCGGCGCCGTCCTTGCGAAGGCTCTCGAACACGACCAGGTCGCGGCCGCCGAGCAGGCTCGCGTCGAAGGAGATCTCTACGTCCTGGCTGCCCGTCGAGAGCGCGGGCGCGAACTCGGCCTTGGCCTCCACGGGCACGCCCGAGGCGTCGGCCACGGGCTCGCCGGTCGCCTTGTCGACGAGGGTCGCCGAGAGCTCGTACTCCTCGCCGGCCTTCAGCCCCTCGTAGGCCACCGCGTCGACGACCTTGGCCTCGGCGTCGGCCGAGACGTCCTTGTCGCCGTCCGCCCCGTCCTTTGCCGTGGTGGAGATGCGCGGGCCCTCCTGGTCGTCGAGGCCCATCCACACGGCCTTCGCGACCGTCGAGTCGCGATCGACCCAGAAGCTCCTCGTGATGAGCTCGAGGCCCTCGTTGGCATCGCAGCGCAGCTCGGTCATGGTGTAGGCGCCGTACGGCAGGGCCGCCAGCGAGTCGTCGACCGGCGCCGAGGAGCCGTCCTCGCCGAGCGAGAACCAGATGCCGGCCTTCGGGTCCATTTCGGCGGCCCCGATCGGACCCTCATGGCCGAGCAGGGCGTCGTTGGCGTTGGTGTCCCTCGAGTGCCTGTTCCAGCTGCTCGCGGTCGACGCGTCGCCGTTGCGGTCCGTGACCAGCACGTGAGTCTCGCCGGTGGCCGCGTTCTCGATGGCGAACGGGACCATGAGGCCGGCGTTGTCGGACTCGCTCTTCTTGGAGAGCTCGAGGTCGTTGCGCACCACCTGGTCGCGGAACTCGAGCGCGGCGCCGTCCGCGGAGGCGCTCACGATCTCGCCGCCGGCGCGGACCTCGAAGGTGCGGGGCTCGCCGTCGGTCAGCAGGTAGCTCCCGTTCGTCGCCGTCTCCCGCACGTCGTAGGTCCCGTACGGAAGGGCGTCGGCCGCGGTCTGCGCGGTGTAGGCGCCGGCCTCGTCGTTCCATGCGGTGGTCAGCGTGGCCACGGCCTCGCCCGGCTCGCGCCACTCTCCGTCAACGAGGACCTTGTGCGCCGAGCGGTTCGTGACGGTGAACTCGATCCCGTCGAGGCCGGGGTGCTCGCCAGGCGCCTCCTTGTGGCCGCTGCCCGCGAGCGCCTCGGACGCCTGCAGCTCCTTGTCGGACTTGGTCACCTGCACGCCGCCGCGGAAGACCTCGTCGGTCACGGGGTCGCCCGTGAGGTCGGCTACCTCGCCGGCCTTCACGGTGAACGCGACGGAGGCGTCGCTGGCGTCGTAGCCCTCGGGCGCGCCGGACTCGACGATGCGGTAATTGCCTGCGGGGAGGGTGTCGGCGCCGGTCGCGGCGACGTGCGACCCGTCCTCGGGCGCGGTCTTTATCGTGGCGCATACCTCGCCGTCGGCGTAGTACTTGCCGCCGACCAGCACGTAGCGGCCGGTCTCGTTAACGACGGAGAAGCTCGCGCCGTCGAGCGAGGCGTCGCCCTGGGGCTCGGCGCCCGCCTCGGAGTCCGTTTTGGCGACCTTGACTCCGCCCGTGGACCAGCTGAAGCTCACGAGCGTCTGGGAGCCGCCGCCGGTCCTGACGCAGAATGCCTCGAACCCGGCGGATACCTTGCCGGCGCCCGCCTTCATCTTGGCGAAGGTCCCGCCGATCAGCTCGGATTTCGCCCAGGAGGCGAACTCGGCGCTCGTGCCGTGCGTGGCAGCCGACTCGGACCCAGAGTAGGCGTAGGCGATGAGCACGTGGCTCGCCGCGGCGTACTTCGCGTCGTCCCAGCCGCCGCCGTCGTACCAGCTGCCCGGGAACATCGACGCGTCGAAGCCGGGAGAGCCGAACGAGTACCAGATCGCCGCTGTCACGTCGCCGCTCGGCACGGGGCTCGTCGAGTAGGAGCCCGGCGCGGGCGTCGGGGACGAGGGCTCGGCGCAGTAGGCGATGTTCCCGTCGGCGCTCATCCACGTGGTGGCGAAGCCGCCGTATGGGATCTTGCCGCCGATGGACACGTCTACCGTGCTCGGCGCGGCGTAGGCGGGCGAGGCCGCCACGGAGGCGAGCAGCGCCCCCGCCGCCAGGATGAGCGCCATGGCGCATCGGAGGAGCTTTTCCTGCAGGGTGCAGTCTTTCGCTGCGTTCATCTTTCCGCCTCCCTATCTCTCGACGCTTCGCTGTGCGCGGGGCGCCTCGTGCTCGGCGGCGCGGCTCGCCTGGCGGGCGTGCTCGGCGCGCTCCGCGAGGTAGCGCGAGCGCCCTGCGTCAACGGCCTCCTTGAGCTGCGCGGGCATGACCTTCACGGTGTCCTTGACCGCGCGGCCGTCCTCGTCGAGCTCGGGCTGGCCGTCCGGGCCCATCACCGTCTTCCTCAGCCACACCTCGCGGTTCGCGAGCAGCGGTATGTCCCGGAAGTCGGCCCCCTTGAAGCGGCTCTCGTTCACGAACATGGGGCTGAACTCGTAGCCTCCCACGTCCACGCCGTCGACGACGGTGCCCTTGGGAAGGGTCGCCGAGTTGAAGGTCCTGGTCTCGCCGGTCGCGCGGTCGGTGTACTCGATGCCCTCGCGCACGAAGCTCTTGTGCAGCGAGAGGTACACGTTCTTCCTCTCTTCCATGTCTTTCCTCCTTTTCGTTTTCAATCGGTCCTTGTCTTCATCCGCCGGGACGCGTGCCCCGGCGCGGTGCCCCTATCTCATGGCGACCGCCCCCTTCCTCGCTTTTCCGCTAGAAGCCGCTCACGATGTCGCGCGCCCAGGAGCCGCTCTTCACGAGGGCCAGGATGAGCAGCACGCACATGGCCAGGTACTGCAGCGCGTAGGTGAGCCCGTTCGCGACCGCGTCGGCCGGGGTGCCCGCCCCGGGGTTCGCCCCGGTAAGCCCGCCGAGCACGAGCGGGAACGATATGAGCAGCACGAGGATGATGACGCCGGCGATGCAGACCGCCCCGAAGCTCTTCAGGTAGCCAAGGCCTATCTGGCGCGTGGCGTCCATGCCGAGGAACGCCAGCGGGATCGGGGCGAACGCGGCCATGATGTAGAGCTGGAGCGCGCGGGCCCAGCAGACCACGAGGGCGACGACGTAGGCCGCCAGCACCACGACCCAGCTGATGAGGCTCACGACGAGCATGGCGATGAGGGACGGGATGTCGTCGTCGGTGGTGACGACGGACGCCTCGGGCAGGTCGAGCGCGCCTCCGGCGCCGAAGAGCGCCTCGACTCGGTCGATGGCGAGCCCGCAGACCTCGTAGATCGACGCCATCAGGTCGAAGCTGTTCTGTATGAGGAACAGGAACACGGCGAAGAACATGAGGAGGAAAACGACCTCCTTGACGCCGGGAAGGCTCTGGCTGCCGTCCATGCGCTGGGAGATCTCGATGAGCTTCAGGGTGAAGACCAGGCCGAGCACCCCGCACCCGATCGGCAGGATGGCAACCTGCCATACGCCCCGGGCTACGTCGTGCATGGTCAGGTCGCTCGAGCTCGTGAGCATGTGCGCGAAGTCGGCCGAGAGGATCCCGTTCGCGCCGATCGACCCGAGCACGCCCGTCTGCGCCTTGAACATCCAGTTGCAGCAGTCGCGCAGGAGGCCGCACAGCCAATCGTTGACGTCCCCGGCTATGTCGGCGTATGCCGGCTGCGCGGGGACGAGCAGGAGCGCGCAGAGGGCGAATGCCGTCGCGGCGGAGATGGCGAACGCCCTTCGGCGTCGCGATTCAAGCGCCCGCACGGCTACATCGCCTCCAGCGAGCCGCCGCGCGAGACCACGGTGACCACCGTCGAGGCGGGGTCGTCGAGCGTGAAGGTCGTCGACGCGACGTTTCCGGCGTAGTCGAGCCACACCTCCTTGTCCCAGGTGGCTCCCGTCGCCTGCGGGGACACCTCCGCCGCCTTCCCGGCGACGGCCTCCTCGATGGCGGCGACGTCTGCGCCAAGCGCCTCGGAGAGGCGGTCGTCGGTGCCGGTCACGGAGAACGCTCCGTCTTGCGCCTTCTGGGGCACGTAGGCCTGCGTCAGGAGGTCGCATGCCAGGGTGCGGGCGTCCCCGTCGCCCGAGACCTGGATGAGCGACAGGCCTCCCGCCTTGTCGCCGGTTCCCTTGACCTCGATGGGCACGCTGAGCACGCCGCCGGCCCCGGAGGGCTCCTCGGCCGAGAAGAACCAGGCGCGCTCGGTGCCGTCCGCGCTCTCCACCATGGCGCCCTCGACGATCCGCAGCGTTGCTGTCGGGTCGTCGGCGCCCGTCCATGCGGTGTTCCAGAGCGCCTCGGCGCCCGAGGCGGCCTTCCCGGTTGCCACGTCGGCGCCTGCAGCCGCGGGCTGCTCTTGCTCCTGGGGACTATCCTGCGCGCCTTCCTGCGGGGCGATGGCGCAGCGCGCCGCGCCCGCGCCGAGCGCCACGACGAGCGCGCTTGCCGCGACGGCGGCCATGACCCTTGACTTTCCCTGCATTGGTTTCTCCTATCTCGCGGTGAGCGCGCAGCTGAAGCTGCCGATGCCGCTCGCTATGCGGCACACGTCGCCCGTTCGCGGCTCGTGTATGTACCTGTCGTCGCCGATGTAGATGGCCACGTGGCCCGAGCGGTAGAGGATGTCGCCGGGCTTCGCCTCCGAGAGCGGTATGCGCCTGAGCTCCTCGTACTGGGAACCCGTGTAGTGGCTTATGCGGATGCCCGCCTGCGCGTAGCAGTACTGCGTGAGCCCGCTGCAGTCGAGCGCCTTGCCGGGGGTCGAGCCTCCCCACACGTAGGGCACGCCGAGCTGGCTGTACGCCGCCTCGACGATCGCGTTCCCGTTCGCGGCCGGGTACTTCAGGTCCTCGACCGTCATGGAGTCGAACCTGTAGAGGCCCCATTGCGCCATGATCGACTTCAGGGACTCGACGTAGGACGAGTCGGTCGCCCAGCCGGCGTCCTTGAGCCCCTCGGCCATCCTGTCCGAGTCGTGCCTCTCGATCGCCTCGCGGATGAGGGCGTTGCCCGAGTAGCGCTCCGCCTGCAGGAAGACCCTGCTGCGGAAGCGGATGCACTCGGCGTCGCCGGTGAAGCGGATGAAGCTCGCCGTGATCTGGGTGTGCTCGCCGGGCACGTACTCCTCGCTGGTGGCCCAGTTCGCCTTGCCGGCCACCTCGGGGCAGCCCGCGTAGCCCGACCACCACTTCATGCCGAAGAGGTTGTGGTCGCGCTCTGCGAGCTGGCTCATGCGGTCGCCCTGGCCGGACTCCTGGATGATCTGCGCGATGGTGCAGCCCGCCGGGTGCCCGTACTCCTCCTGGCACTCGAGCGCCGCCTCGACCATCTCGTAGGTGATGTAGGGCGGCAGCCCCTCGAGGCCCCGCTTGGAGGCCGCGTCGTCCCAGAAGCCGAACAGCGCGCTCAGCAGCTGCGCGACGGCGAGCGCGCAGGCGACGAAGGCCACGATGCCGGCCACCGCCCCGAGCAGGGCGGGCGCTGCGCCCGAGACCGCGCCCGCGATCGCGGAGGCGGCGCCCTTCGACCCCGCGGCTCGGGCCGCCTCGCCCGACGCCTGCGCGGCCGCCTGGGCCGCCTGGTGCTTGGCCGGGGCGGTCGCGCCGGCTGCCTCGGGGCCGCGCGCGCCTCCCTTTGGGGCGCCGAGGGCGGTCGCCGCCTTGCGGCTGCCTTGGGCTGCTTTCTTCGCCTTCCTCTGCCGCAGCCTTCCCGCGGCCTTCTCGGCCGCACGCCCCGCGTCGTACATGCCCGAGGCGCCCTCGAGCTCCTCCGAGTCGTCGAGCTGGGAGACGGCCTCCCGGGCGATCGCCAGCTTCGCCGCATCGACGCGCGAGCGCATCGCGGCCGCCGCGCGCCGGTCGCCGGCTGGTTGGGACAATTTGTCCCCGAGCCCGCCTTCCGGCGCGTCGGGCCTGGAAGGGCGCCCCTTCGCCGTTGCGGCGGGGCCTCCCGCCTCGTCGAGCGGGCCGGCGCCCTCCGAGACGTTTCCCAGGGCGTCGCGCTCGGTCTCCGCGACGTCGCCCGCGGTGAGCACGTCGCGGCGCCGCGCCCCGACCACCTCGAGCATCCCGCCGCCCTCGCTCGGGCCGGCCATTCCTATTCCTCCGCCTCTCGCGCCGCCCGGCGCATCTCGCGCTCGGCGACCTCTGCGGGCTTGGTGTTCCACAGGTCGTAGAGCGGGCCTTTCGGGAAGTCGTCGGTGATGGGCACGCGGATCCCGGCGCTGATGAGCAGCCCCTCGCCGGGCTTGACGGCGTCGCCGATGTAGCCGCGCTCCGTGGCGGAGAGCTGGAGCATCTCCGCCCATGCGTCGAGGTCGGCGGTGGACTGCTTGTGCAGCAGGAAGAACTCGGAGTTGAGCACCATGTCGCGGGCCTCGGCGTTGGCCAGCATGTGGCTCGTGTTCTGGCTGATGCCGGTGCAGATGAGGCCGAACTTGCGCCCCTCGCGCCACAGGCGGGCGAAGTACTCGACCACCGTCGGGTGCGCGAAGAGGCTCTGCACCTCGTCGATGTAGAGCCAGGTGTAGCTGGGGCGCGGCGGCGTGACCATCACGCGGTTGCGCACCATCTCGAGCGCCGTGATCATGCCGAACACGCGCATGTTCTGGCCGAGGCCGTGCATGTCGATGTTGGTGATGCGGTTGTCGAGCGCCACGTTGCTCTGGCCGTTGAAGAAGGAGAACGCGCCCTTCACGTAGCGCTCGTAGCGCAGCGCGATGTCGGCGGCCTCGGGCTCGGGCTGAGCGAGCAGCGCCGCGTGGAAGTCGCCGAGCGTGGGCAGGCGGCCGTCCCTCGCGCACTCCCGGTACGCCTCGCCGACGCAGCGGGCGATGATCGAGCGGTCGCGCTCAGGCAGGCCCTCGCGGCCCTCGGCCATGAGCGCGCTCGAGAGCGCGAGCACCGCGTCGGTCTTGTACGCGAGCTTGGCGGCGTCGGCGCGGTCCGCGACGTCGGCGGTGTCGAGGGGGTTGAGCACCGCCGAGCATCCCGGGGCGAGCTCGACGTTCGCGCCGCCGAGCGCGCCGACGAGGTTGCCGTACTCGCCGGCCGGGTCGAAGATCACGACCTCGTCCTCGGGGTGCGCGAGAACGGTGTTGGTTATCTCGCGCTTGACCGAGAAGCTCTTGCCCGAGCCGGGCTTGCCGCACACGAAGCCCATGGGGCTCGCCAGGCGCTTGCGGTCGCACAGCACCAGGTTCCCGCTCTCCCTGGACTGCCCGTAGTAGCCGCCGCCCGCCTCGTCGAGGCTCTGGCTGGCGAAGGGCATCTGCATGGCCACCTGCCCCGTGGTGAGGTAGCGGCTCACGGTGACGTGGTTGTCACCGAGCGGGAGCACCGAGTTGAGAGCCTGGCGCTGCCGGAAGTGGAGCGGCTCGAGGCCGATCGTGCAGCCCTGCGCGACGCTCGTCACCTGCTGGACGCGGCGGTCGAGCTCCTCGAGGCTGTCGGCCCAGGTGTAGACGAGGCCCGTGTAGACGAACAGGCGCTCGGACTTGTTGCGCAGGAAGTCGAGCAGCTCCTCGGCCTCCTCCTTCGAGAAGCGCAGCTCGGGCGGCAGGATCTGGTAGTCGTAGCCCTTCTTCACGGCGCTCATCTGCTCGTCGATGATCTCCTTGTCCATCCAGTCGATCTGGCGCTTCACGAGCGCGAGCGCCTCGCTCTGCGCGATGGGCTGCACGTGCAGCGTCACGTTGAGCGGCAGCGGCAGGTCGATGATGGAGGCGAGGTAGGTCTCCTCGATGACCGACCCGAAGCTGCGCACCGCGAGCACCGCGCCGTAGCGCCCGTCGCTGCGGAAGCAGTCGGACCTGCCTTCGGGCTTGAAGTCGAGCGTGGAGGGCATGACGAAGTCCTTCGTGCGCGCGCCCGACGTCGGGGACAATTTGTCCCAGGAGAACTCGAAGCGCGACCCCGGGCGCAGCTGCCCCTGCAAGAGCTCGAGCCTCTCGGCGCCGTCGAGGGCGCGCGACGAGCAGCGTATGCGCGCGAGCGTCTGCTCCACGTCTCCCCGGATGCGCGCGAGCTTGGGCACCGCGGCGTCGACGTCGTCGGCGCCCACGGCGTAGGTCAGGTAGCGGTGGCGCACGAGGTTCGAGACGCCCTCGCGCATCTTGTCGTTGAGGATCCGGTTGTACTCTTCGGCGAGCCCGGAGGTGGCGCGCTCCCCGGGCTCGAAGAAGACCTTGCGGCCGACCTCGTCGGCGGGGATGGGCGCGTTCACGACCTGGAGCTGCACGTGGGAGTCCGCCGGGAAGTAGTTGAACAGCGAGCTCATCACGGTGAAGGCCGTCTCGCGCGCCTCCTTGCGCGCGGACTGGTAGCTGATGTCGGAGAACTCGACCGTCTGGCTGAACACCCCGGGCATCACCTGGGCGATGCCGTCCCTGTACATGGCGTCGTAGCCGACGTAGGCGGCCATCTCGCTCGAGCGGTCGCGCTCCCGGCGGCGCCTCTGCCGCTCGGCCTCCATGCCCTTCGAGGCGTCCTTGCGCCCGCCCGTGCCGCCGAGGAGCAGCCCGAGGGTGCTCGGGCGCTTCGGCCTATTCTCCTTGTTGATTCTTGCTCGGCTCATAGAGCTCGGCTCCTTTCTTCCTTGCCCTGCGCCTCGCGCGCCGCCCCGGGCGGCCCGGGCGCGGCGAGCCCTCGGGAAGGCTCCCGGCGAGGCAGGGCTCGTACGCGAGCAGCTGCGGGGAGAGCTCGTGGGCCGCCAAAAGCGGCAGCAGCTCCTCGGCGCGCATGCCGAAGGGCCGCCAGAACCCGGCGAGCCAGAACGGCATGCTGCAGAGCATGATCGGGAAGGCCGCGTCCGCGACGTCTGCGTGCAGGCCCAGGTGGACGAAGGCCGCCGCCCCGACCGCGCTGCCGAAGCCGAGCGACACGCATGCGAGCGTGCGCAGGCTCATCTTCCCGACGATCTTCTCCTCGTACTCTCCGATGTCCTTCTGCACCGGTATCCGGAGCGCCATTCGCGACGCCCCCTATGCCGGCAGCCAGGACGTGTCCAGCTGCCCGAAGTAGACCGATGCGGCGATGATGATCGCGCCGCCGGCGATGGTGGATATGGCGGTCGCGATCTGCGGGCCGCCCTGCTGCTCCCTGATGGCCAGGCCGAGCGAGACCGCTCCCCACACGACCAGGAAGCCGCCGAGGAAGGTCACGCAGCCCGACACGAGCTTGATGACGTTTGCGAGCATGCTGCTCTCCTTTGCTTTCGGTTGACGATGTTCCTTGCTGCTCCTCCCCCGCGGCGGGGGAGGCCCGCGCCCTCCGCGGCCCCGTCACGAGGTGCCGTCCTTCCGCCTGCGGTACTCCGCGAAGTCGAACGGGCCGCGGCGCGCGGCCTCCTCGAGCAGGCGCGAGCGCGGGTGTCGCTCGAGCCGGTACTTCCGGTCCATGAGCGGCATGCACCCGTTCACGAGCACGAGCGCGTCCTCGCGCGGCATGCGCGCCACCTCGGCGGGCTGTATGAGGTCGCGCTCGGAGATGCCGCGGTTCACGGTCCGGGTCCAGCCGGCGCCCCGCGAGTCGCTCTGCGTCTCGCTCGCCACCGTCTGCTTGCCGGCCATCTTGCTGATCTCCTCGTTGGTCTCGTTCGCCTTGCCGCCCAGGTAGAGCAGCGTGTCGCAGGCGTTCACGATGGTCTCGGCGTTGTTGTCGCCGTAGGTCTCCTTCAGCTGCGAGAGCGACTGGGCGATCATCGAGACGGCGATGTTCCTGCTGCGGGTGACGGCGATGGTCCGCTCGAAGTCGGGTATGCGCCCGATGTTGGCGAACTCGTCGAAGACGAAGTGCACCGTCGTGGGCAGCGAGCCGCCGTGCGCCTCGAGCGCCTCGGCACAAAGCGCGCTCACGGCTGTGTCCATGAGCAGGGCGAACAGGAAGTCGAAGGTCGAGTCGGTGTCGCTCATCGACGCGAAGAGCGCGACCCTGGCGCCCTCGTCGCCCATGTGGGCGAGGTCGAGCTCGTCTTCGGAGGTGAGGTCGCGGACGGCCCTGATGGACAGCGGCTTCAGGCGGACGTTGCAGCTCGAGAGCATCGACTTCATGGTGTCGCCGGCGGCCACGCGGAACTCGCGGTAGCTCGCGAGCGCGAAGTCGTCGGGCGGCGCGGGCTCGCGGACCTTGATCCACTCCCATGCGCCGTCCTCCTCGGCGAAGCCGCGCAGCGACCTGTCGGCGCTCGCCGAAGCGCCCCCGCGCCTGACGTAGCGCTCGCCGGTCTCCAGCTCGCGGAACACCATGTCGAGCGGGCTCATGTAGCCCGGGTCGTCGCGGGCGTCGGCGAGCGAGAGCAGCGTGAGCAGCCCGTCGAGGTTCCGGTCGGCGGGCTCGCAGTGCATGACGAGGTAGGCCGTGAGCGCGGTGTAGACCAGGCGCTCGGCCTTCTCCCAGTAGGGGTCGCCCTTGTGGTCGGCCTCGCCCTCGGTGTTGGCGACGATGCCGCGGGCGAAGCGGATGACTCCCGCCTCGTCGCTTATGTAGGCTATGGGGTTGAAGCGCATGGAGCGCGTGAAGTCGATGGTGTCGAACGCGCGGATCTCGTAGCCGAGCTCCGCCAGCGCGCCGCCCATCTCGCGGATGAGCGTGCCCTTCGGGTCGGTCACGAAGAAGCTGGCGTTGGCCTGCAGGAGGTTCGGCTTGACGTAGTAGCGCGTCTTGCCGGTGCCGGGTCCTCCAACCACGAGCACGTTGTCGTTGGTGTCGGTGGAGAGGTCGAACCTGCGGCTCACGAGGCGGATGCGCGCGTTGTCGGTGAGGATGATGTTGTTGTCGGGGTCCTTGGGGTCGCCGAAGGGCGCGATGTCCTTGCGCGTGGCCCACCTGGAGCTACCGTGCTCCTCGCCGTCGCGCCGGGCCCCCTTGGTCCCCAGTGAGCGGGCCCAGGCGAAAAGTGCGCCGCACGCGCAGGCGGTCCCGGCGCACAGGGGAAGCGCCTCCGCGGAGAAGACGTGTCCCGCGCGGAGCGCTGCCGGGATCGCCGCCATGGCGGCCTCCGGGTCGAGGATCGGGTTCGCGCCCGACGCCGCTATTGCCGCGGCCGCTGCGTCTCCCATGGCGAACGCGGCTGCGGCCAGCGCGGCCGCCGCCTGCCACCTCATCTCTCGGGCCCCTCGATCTGGCGCGGGCCGCGGTCCCGGCCGAGGCCCTGGCTGTGGGCCCTCGACGCCTCGCGCGCACGCTCCGCGCGCTCCGCCAGCCGCTCGGGCTCCTGGCGCCTCTCGGCGATCTCGGCTAGCCGCTCCCTCGCGCGGTCAGCGGCCTTGCCCGTCTCTTGCTCCAGCTGGCGGAAGGCCTCGTCGACCTCGGGGGCGTCCTCCACCTTGAAGAGCAGCCAGTCGCGGCCCTCGCCGGGGATGATGTGGTGCTCGACCGACGCGGCGCGCAGCTTGTCGGAGACGACCTCCTTGATCGTCGCGTACTCGGGAAGCCCAGAGAGCTCCTCGAGGCTGAGCTTCGCGTAGGTCGGCACGCCGTCGGCCGCGATGGCCTCGGCGCGCCCGCCGGCGATGGTCCCGCGGATTCCCGCGAGGCGCTCGGAGAGCTCCCTCGCGCCGCCCGCCATTGCCTCGGCGCCGGCCTCCTGGCCGATCCTCAGCATCCAGTCGAGCAGCTTGCCGCCCGCCTCGTCCCCGTAGTCGCTCGCCATCCCGCGCCTCCCTTCCAGTCGAGATGAAAAAGGGGCGCCTTCGCGCCCCGGTCGTCCCTATTCGGCCCCGACGGCCCTCTCGCGCGCCATTGGGGCGCGGGCTTCCTGCCCGGCGTGCGCGCGGCTCGCCTCGCGGGCGGACGCGGCGCGCTGCGCCAGCGGCTCGGGAGACTTCTCGTGCAGATGGGCCCACTCGCCGCTGCGGCACTGCTCCGGCGTCGCCTCGCACATGTCGCGCATGGCGCGCTCGAACCGCTCGGGCTCCTGGGCGATGGCGCCGAAGCTCCAGCTCTCGAAGCCGGTCCACGCGTCGCCGTCGCGCTTGAGCGTCCACCACTCGTCGCCGCCGTTCACCTGCTGGATGAACGCGAGGTCGCGGTAGCAGAACCCCTGGCGTATGGCCCAGTTGCCCGAGCCCAGCGCCTCGCGGAGCCTGTCGACGCTGTCCGTGCGGGAGAACTCGTAGGGGTACTCCTCGAGGAACGGGTCGTCCTGCCAGTCGAAGCCGCCGACCTTGAGCCAGCCGTTCTCCTGGCACTTCTCCACGAGCCCGTCGTGCTCGCGGCCGGTTATCCTCTCGAAGCCGTCCATGGGCCCTCCGCCTTTCGTTTGTTGTTTGGCGGGCGGCGTCCTCGCGATGGGGGCACGGTGCGAGTCGGAGCAGGCGTGCGTGCCGGCGCGTCGACGCCGCCCAAGACGTGTATAGCGATTTCGATTGCGGCGGCGACCGGGGCCGCCCGCGATGGGTCGAGCTGGGTCGAGCCGTCCGCGCCTCCACGGGAAGCGCACAAGCTAGCCGAGCCGGCGCCTGTCCCTTCCGCCCAGGTAGACGGGCCTGCAGGTCTGGGAGATCCTGCTCGCGATCGCCTCTGCCGTTACGCGCTCGCCGCGCCTCGCGAGCCTGTCCGCCAGCGCGCCCGGCGCGTAGTTCGACGTGACGATGGTCGGGCGCATGTCCTCGTAGCGCGCGTCGAGCACGCTGAACACGGTGCCGACGGACCATTCCGTCGCGTCCTCCTTGCCGAGGTCGTCGAGCACGAGGACGTCGCACTTGGCGTACCGCGCGACGGCCGCCTCGGTGCCGCCCTCGTCGAACGTGGCCTTCACGCGCTCGAGCATGCCCTTGGCCGTCGTGAAGGCGACGTCGTAGCCGGCCTCGGCGAACAGCCTGGCCATGGCGGAGGCGGCGTGCGTCTTTCCGGCGCCGACGCCCCCGTGTATGTAGAGCCCGGCGCCTCCGTTGCCGGCGAACGAGGCGATGTACTCGGCGAACTCGGGGCGGTCGGCCTCGGCGGCCCAGTAGCGCCTGGGGATGCCCGCGCGCGCGAGCGCCTTCTCCCGGCGGGCGGCCTCCTCCTTGGCGGCGAGGGCCGCGCGCCTTCGCGCCTCGGCCTCCCGCTCGCTGGTTGCGCCCTCGCACGGGCAGGGGGCGCTGGAGACCCAGGCGACCCTGCCCGCCAGCGCTGCGCCGAGCGGTTCGAGGGCGGCGCCGCAGTGCGGGCACGCCCTCGGCTCCGGCTCGTCGAAGGAGAGCCCGGCGGCCCGGGCCTGCTCCAGGGTGATGAGTCCCGCTCGGTCCATCGGGCGCCCCTTCCTTATCTTCTGAAGTCCTTGTTGTCCCTTTTGCTTATTGGGTGGCATATCGTCAGGGGTTTCCCTGTCATTTCGTCAGGGGTTCGGGCTGCGAGCCCTGACGGTTCGTCATCCTTGTTCGCGGCGAACCCTGTCATTTCGTCACCCTTTCGCGCCGGGAACCCTGACGAATCGTCAGGGGTTGCCAACGCTCCGGGCGGCAGCCTCTCGCGCACGATGCGGTATCGCTTGGTGGCATGCCCGCGCGCCGGGGCGTGCACGCCGCACTCCTCGATGAGGCCCTGGTCGAGCAGGTTGCGGATGGCGCGGTATGCGCTGCGCTCCTGCACGTTGAGGAATCGGGCCAGGCCGCCCTTGCTCTCGAAGTAGCCGCACCCGGCGTCGCAGAAGCCGAAGATGCGCGCGTAGACGAGCAGGGGAAGGCCTGAGAGGCCGAGGTCCGCCATCATGAAGTGCCGTACCGTCGCGAACTCGCGCGGGGAGGGGCCGTCGCGCCCCCTCGGGCCTGCGGCCGCCATGGCGCTAGCCCCTTCTTGGCGAGCCGACGACGCTGTTGCGCTCGACCCATGCGACGAGCTCGTCGTGCAGCACGATGCCGTCGCGCGTCTTGCCGCCGATGTAGCGGATCGGGAACGGGTCGTCGCGGTCCTTGGCGAGCCGGTACATGGCGTCGCGGCTGATGCGCAGCATCGCGCACGCCTCGTCGGCGCCGAATATCGCGTTTGTCGATGCGATGAGCCTCACCTGGCTCCTGCTAGTGCTCTTGGTCATGGTCGTCCTCGAGCTCCTTTCGTCTCGAGGCTCCCTCGCGTGCCCGGCCGCGGGCGGCTCCCGGGGCGGTCGCCGCCGTCATTTCCTGCCGCTCCTTGACTCGATGTAGGCGTCCACTGACGCCCTCGAAACCAGGAGCTTCCTGCCGAGCCTGTACGAGTCGATCTCTCCCGACCAGATGAGGTCGTACGCCTTGTTTCGGCTCGCCCTCATGTACTGCTGCATCTCGATCACCGTCATCCATTCGTCGCGGCCCTGGTTGTTCTCGGGCGCGGCGCATTCGGCTGTGCGTGCCATGGTTCCTCCAGTCTTCCCGTGCGGCACCGTGCGGGCACACCGCGCGGCACAGTGTCCCTTTTCGTCTGCGCGACGATTGAACCGCCTGCTGGCGCATCGCGCGCATGACGGGAACGGAGACGGGTCGAGGTGGGTCGAGCTGGTCGGGCCTCCACGAAACGGCCATGAGCCGCGTGGCTTAGCTCTCAGCTAAGTCCCTGAAAAGTAAAAGGCGCCCATGCGGGCGCCTGCCTAGGAGCGATGTTCGTTCGGTTGTGGTTGGAATGCTTCTCTTCCGCGGTGCTGTCGTCCGGGGTCCGGCATCTGTCGTTCGCCTCTTCTGTCGTGTTTGATGTTGTGTGTTATGCGAGCGACCTTGCGCGGGCCTGCCGGCCCGTTGCCCCAGGTGCACCCGGGTAAATGGTACCCATCCGTTGGAACATGGACATCGCGGGAGGGCTGTTTGGGCAAGCTAGGATGGATGAGCGGCGGGGTTCTAAATGCAATAATTCGAGCTAAAGGGCCTTGTACTCTCTTTTGTAAAACGCGAGGGTGCAATAAACTCGACGATCCCCCTGAACCTTTTCTGAACGAATCAGCTCTTAGGCGGTATGACGCGACACGCATCGGTAGTGCTCGGACTGGGTTAGTCATCGAGTGGGTATAGAACATACGTTCTGTATAACGTTATAGCACCAGGTGGCAGGCGTAGTTTCAATCGAAGCTACGCCTGCTGCTATATATGGGTTGATGGTGGTATCAATGACCGCGATGCTTCTGTTTGCGCTTCAGTTTTCGCTGCTCGAAGCGCGCCTCCGCCTCATCCGCTCGACGCTGGCTTCTTGCTTGAGCCGATTCCCGCTTCATCGTCTCCCGCTGATTCGCGAGCGCCTGCTGCGCCTTGGTGCTCATCGCCGGCTGCTTGAGGGCTTTCGCCGCCTCGCGGGCGCGTCTCTTGGGGTTCTTCGCGGGCTCGCTCGCCTCGGACGGATCGTCACCGAAGAACGCGAGCTTCGCCCATTTGCTTGTAACGAATCGCAGGATCTCCTCATCGGACGGTTCTGCGCCGAAGACGATGCGGGCGACGCCGTACCTGCCGTCCTCGACATGCTCCGCCAGCCCGACCCAGAATTGGCCGTCGTGATATACGGTCAGGGTGGACGACACGCTGATCTGCATGGCTGGTTCCTCCTTTATGTAGATGACCATGCAGAGAAGGGACAACCAAGGAGGCAGGTTACTGATGCGGACTCCCGCACGCCCACGACTACCCGACGGGGACTGTGTTTTCATCTCTGGTGCCCGCATTGTAGCACGCGCGGATTCACGATGTTGATTGCCGGCGCCTAGACGGAGATGAAGGCGGTTCGTCTAGGTCAAGCCGGTCGCTCGTTCATGAAGCGGCCGATTCCCTGAAAATAAAAGGCGCCCACGAGGACACCTACAGGCTATCTTCGAACTACTTGGTTGGGGCAGACGGAGGAAAAAAATAGGGCAGAATCGCTCTCACGATCCCGCCCCGCAAACCCGAGGGTTTCTAACTGGCTCCATTATTCCGGGCTTCTCAGTTCTGTCATTGACCCAGGTATCATCCGTCTCCTATAGCGAGTGAATATAAAAATAGGGCAGAGTCGCTTGCGCAAGTCCGCCCCTAAAACCGTGAAGGTTTTGCTATCTGCAGGCTATTCTACCAACCCGAGCGATTCTGTCAACCTGCGAAGGAACTCGAGCGCGGAGCGAGCTGCGGCGTCGGGCCCCTTGTCGGGCAGCGCCTCGGTTTCGCCGTCGGCCCTGGCGAACATCTCGGCGAGCTCGGATGCGGCGCGCGAGCGCGAGGAGCCCTCGGGTACCAAGCCGGAGTGCGCCACGAGCACGGTCGCGACCTCCTGCATGGCCGTATTCCCCATCCACTTCCTCCTGGTCGCCTTGGGAATCCCCACGGCGGCGACCCTTCGGGAGACGCCGCTGGACGCCGAGCCCCGGGCGGCGCCCCTCTCGGCGAAGCAGTTGATCAGGCACGAGCCGTGCGCGGCGCAGTTGCGGACGGACTTCACGCGCTTGAGGTCGTAGTGGGAGGCCTCGAGGCGCCTGTCGCCCCATCGCCTGGCGCAGAAGCGCACGAAGTCGATGAGGGTGCCGAACGAGGTGAGCTCAAGGAAGGCCCAGGCAGGCATGTCGCCGGAGTACTTCGCGTAGAGGCTCGAGCTGTAGGGGCTGCGGCCGCTCATCTTGAGCTCGCGCAGGCGGTACTCCCTGTTTGCAGTGGTAAGCGATGCCATGTAGTCGGCCACGATGGCGTAGCCGTCCTCTCCACGGTCCTCCATCTCGCGAAGCAGTGTCACCTTCTGGAAATGCTCGATGTCGAGCGTCATGCCGAGCAGGGCGTGGCGCAGCTCCTGGTCGAGCGCCGCGAGCAGGCGCAGCTGGCCGAAGTCGAGGTCTACGTAGCGGCCGTCGCGCGGGCCTCCCTCGTATTTCGAGAAGAGTTTGCGGTAGGATGCGAGCTTGAAGAAGTTGCACTTGTCGCGCAGGTAGTCCGCGGCCTCTTCCTCGGAACACAGTTCGAAGGCTACGCCCTTCTGCTTGAGGTGCTCTATCTGCTGCTCGATCGTGAGGATCGGCTTCCTATCGTGGGGTTCGGCCATGCTCGGTCTCCTGTCATTGATTTGAGAATCCTATTCTACCAGCATGTTTGCCCTGAATCCTGAAGGCCCGTTCGCCAACTCATAAGCAAGCCACCTGAGACTACTCACTTTGTTCACGAATGGCGAAGACCTGCGACCTGGGGTTTTGCAAATGGCGCGCAAGCCACCCGCGTTAATTCACTTGCGATTGCAGCTGGCGGCTTGCGGGCAAAAGGGCGGTTGAGTTTCAAAACGGGCGTTTTCGGCGCCATCGAGCCTCCAAAGGCGACCCGCCGCGCACTTTGGGACAAAAACAAAAACTCAAAGCCCTGAGTTTGAAAAAAGTTTTTGAGGTTGTCCCAGCTTTTGTCCCCGAAGCCGACGAAACGCGACATCGCGTCATTCGGCGGCACGCGTTCCGTGTCGATGCCGAAAACTGGGTGTAACTGGAGTGACGGGACGGCAGAACCGACGCCATCGAGTGGGAATAGGACGACAGGGTTCTGACCTGCGATTTTGAGTGCCGCACTATGCCGCTGAGTTTCGTTTCGTACGAGAGTCATGACAAAGCCACCAGCGACGGAGATGAGTAAAAGCGATTAAAGAGCCTCCGTTCCCTGCGTTGGGACGGAGGCTCTTTCTTTGCCGTTTTACTCCCTTGTCTCCGTTCGGGGATTATTTCCTGCTCATTTAGGGCTATTCGCGCTGAAAGATTTTGACTAGCTTGGTGTCCTTTATTTCGTAGACAATGTCTGCGACGTTCTCGACCAGCCTCTTATCGTGGGAGACGAACACTATCGTTCCGGCATAGGCGCTCATCATCTGCTCGAGGGCTTCGGCGCTCTTGATGTCCAGGTAATTTCCAGGCTCGTCCATGAGCAAGATGTTGTATCTGCCCAGCAGCATCTTCGCGAGTAGCAGCTTGATGACTTCGCCTCCCGAGAGAACGCCAACGTCCTTTGTCAGGTCGCGCGGTCCGATTCCCATAGAGGCGAGGATGCCTCGAATTTCGGTCATGCTGTACTCGCAACCATTCTGCATGAACGAGATCACAGACTGGCGGGCGTCGAACTTGTAACCTGTCTGTTCGAAGTAGCCGATCTCTGCTTTGGGAGAGATGTTGATACCGTCGGCGCGTCGAACGATTGCCTTCAGCAGGCTGGTCTTTCCTGTGCCGTTGCCACCGGTGATGGCCACTTTGGCACCGAGCGGTATCTCGAATTTCGCGTGGTCATAGAGCACGCAGTTGCCGAAGCTCAAGCTGAAATCATCTGCCGAGATGGGAAATTTGCTGTGCAGTTCCAGGGCCTTGCTCTGGCGGAAGCGCACGGCGCGAATGCTATCTGGGGCCTCGATCCCTTCGAGCGCTTCGAGGCGCTTCTCCATGTTCTTAGCTGCCTGATGCATTTTCTTCTGCTTGGTGCCGGTTGTTTTCTGATGCCCCAAGCGACCTGCATACTCGTTGCTTTTTTTCGCACCCTTCCGCTTGGCGTCGACCTGCCGTGCTTTTTTCCGCTGTTTTTCGATGGCGGCTTCGAGGCGATCGCGCTCGCGCATCGCCTCTTCGTATCGAGTCGCCTGAGCTTTGCGCTCTTCTTCTTTCTGTCGCAGATAGTCGGAGTAGTCACCCCAGAATTCGGAAATACCGCCGTCTTTGAGCTCCCAGATCTTGTCTACCACCTGGTCGAGAAAATGACGGTCATGGCTCACGATGAGCAGGGCCCCATCAAATGCCTTGAGTTGTCCGACGAGAAGGCGGATGCCGTCTTGGTCGAGGTGGCTCGTAGGCTCGTCGGCGAAGATCGCGCTTGCATGCTGGGAGAGCGCAGAGGCAATCTTGGCGCGTGTTTCCTCCCCGCCGCTCATCGTCTCCTGCGCCACTTCGGCGACGTTGAGACGGGAGAGCATCTCGCCGTTGTCCTGAGCCGCATCAAGGTCGAGTTCGTCGAGCTGGCCGATGAGGGCAATGCTGCCGAAGCGCCTGACGTCGGCGTCCGCAATGGTTAGATTGCCGCTCAGGATTTTTAGCAGGCTGGTTTTGCCTGCACCGTTGTCTCCTACCAAGCCGATGCGATCGTAGGGGTAGATTTCCAATTCTTCGATGTCCAGAATATCGCGGCCGGCATATTCCAAAAAGATGTCTTTAGCTTTGACTATGAGTTCCATAAGTTGAACCACCTTTTGTGTATTGTCGTTTTCTGGAAGCGCAGCCATGCCAATAAAGAATCGTTCACGTCGATTTTTCGCCTTTGCCCGATTGCCGGCGTGAGCGTTTTGGCCTTGCGCAAGCCGGCAAATCCGAAAATGATAGTTGGCGGCGAATAAGGAGCGCGATGTGGGATGTCGGCGCAATACCTCGTCGCCGCAAGGGCTTGAAGGCTGACGCGCGAACCGATGGCTGCCGCCTCTTTTTTCGAATGCTTGGGCTATTGAATCTGCCCGGAATCTTTTTTCCCCACGTTTCGGACGCTTGGAGCGAGAAGCATCGCCAACGCAAGCAGTGTCATGGTCGCTCCAGAACCGACGGACCACAACGGAGCTCCGAGCAGGTCCGCAAAAACGGAGGGGGCTGCGAGGCCCATGGGCATGGCCCACGCCATAATGGTTCCATAGAGACCAAAAACGCGGCCTAGGTACTCAGGAGGTATCTGCTCCTGCATAAGGGCAGTCTGGGTTCCCGCGTACAGCGGGGAGCATGCGCCCATAAGAAAGCTCGCCGGTAAGAAAGCGGCGAACAGCGACGGGCCGAGCAATCCGGATGCGATTGCGACGACGCCGAAGCCGGCGATCGCGGCGACCATGGTGAGCGACCTATTGCGGAACCCTCCCGTGGCCGCCAAAATGCCGGACCCAGCCAGCATGCCTGCGGAGAAAAGGACCTCCACCAAAGCAGCATCCCCCGTGCTACCGCCAAAATGTCCCAAGGTCATTATTGGGAACAATGCCGCGAGCGGGGAGAACGCGAAAGCGAAGACGAACCCGCACCAAAGAAGGGCGAACAGCCCCCTGTATCCCCTGATCAGCTTGTAGCCGTCCGAAATCTCAGAGAAAAGTTCTCGAACTTTATTGGAAAAGGACGAGCTGCGGTCGGCTTCGTCGAGTCCTCCTGCGTCTATCTGAGCGGCGAGGACAGCTAGAGAAGCGAAAAGCGCCCCCAGCACGTCGAGGGCAATCATGGCGGTAATGCCCGCCACAGGATAAATCACTGTCGCGAGCGCGGCGCCAAGAATGTATCCGGCGGACTGAATCGCTTGCATCACTTCCGATAGGCGAACGAGATGCTCTGGCGGGGCGAGATGGGGCGTGAGGGATTGGGAGGCCGGCGTGTAGAACGAAGTGCCAGCTGCGCGGAGAAACAGGGCGATGAGTATTGACCACGCAGGTAAGCTGCCGGCCAACGAGACAATCGCCAAGGCGGCGCCCACCGCGGCAACGAAGAGGTCGGCGCCGATGAGAACACGTTTCAAAGGCAGTCTGTCGACAACGGCGCCCGCAAGGACTCCGAATAAAGCAATCGGCAGAAAGCCTGCTAACGATGCCAGGGAGAGGAGGGAAGATGATTCTGTCGTGAGGGCGATATGCCAAATGAGACCCATTTGGAGAATCGAGCTCGTCAATGTCGACACGAACTCCCCGCCCCATACGAAACAAATCTTAAATTGCCATGAATGGCACAGCGAAACAGACCTGCGCCGAGAGGTTTCAAACATCATGGTTATGTCCAATCGTGGAATGGCGTGCAAAACAGCGCGACGCCATAACAGCGCCGCTTTTTAGGCGCTCATCCACGTGCGGAAAAGACCAACCACGACACCCCTCCTTCGCTGACTCAGTTCGGCAAACCACGCAATTTTAAGGAGGCTGAAGCTCGTTTGTCAAGGATTGCCTGTCGGCAAGGACAATCCTTTCTGGCCATTCGATCCCTTTTGTATCTTTGGTTGCATAGGTGACCCGCCAGGGCTATTACGCGTGGAAGAGGCGCCTGCCGAGCTGGCCGATGAGGCGCTGAAGATGGCCCTGGTCAGGCGAAACGATCCCAAGGGATGCGTACATCATTCGGATAGTAAGAATGTTGCCAGCAGGTTTTGCGGCAACCGCAAAGGAGCCGTATCCTGCAGCTGGAATCACGTTGCAGCATCCTGACCCGCATTCCGATTGGCGGACGGCCCGCTTCGGCATCCTGACCAGCACAGCGATCGAGCCTTGTCATTCCTTGGATATGCCGGTTGCTCGGGGCGGTCCCGACGGAGGCCCTCGCCTCCCCGGTCCGTGACCCAAGAAGGGCAAGCATGCTGATCTGCATGGCTGGTTCCTCCTTTATGTAGACGACCATGCAAAGAAGGGACAACCGAGGAGGCAGGTTACTGATGCGGGCTCCCGCACGCCCATGACTACCCGACGGGCTGTTTTTCATCTCCGATGCCCGCATTGCAGCATGAACGAATGTGCCTCGACATCTCTGCTGGCATGGTACGACTGGGATCGCACCTCGACGCATCCTTGCGCATACTGCCTTCCAGGTTTAGAAACCGGGAAGGAGAGTGTATGTGAGCGACGATATCGGCGCCGATTCGACGCTCGAGAGGGAGATTGCGCCGATTCTATCCATCGGGGATGCATTCCCGAAGATTCTCATCACTCGCACGAGGCATGAGCCCCATACCCGGGAGGGCGTGCTCGTGCTGAATTTCGCGAGGTGGCTGCTTGGCGGGTAGGGTTCTGAACGTCGCATTGGGATATCGCGCGACAGGGCACGCAGGGCTGTTTGTGCCCGCACGGGAAACGCCGTCGCCATGCGGGCGGCCTGTCGTGTCCGATTAGCCTTTTGCTAAACAGGCTTACGCCAACTCATGGGCAAGCCACCTGAGACTATTCACTTTGCTTATCGTTGACAAAGACCTGTGGCCTGCGGTTTTGTGAACGGCTCGTAAGCCACCCGCGTCGACTCACTTACTGTTGAAGCTGGTGGCTTGCAGGCTCAAAGGCGGTTGAGTTTCAAAACGGGCGTTTTCGGCGATATCGAGCCTCCAAAGGCGGCTCTCCGTGCCCCTTGGGACAAAAATAAAAACTCAATACTCTGAGTTTGAAAATGGTTTTTGAAGTTGTCCCAGCTTTTGTCCCCGAAGCCGATGAAACGCGACGTCGCGTCATTCAGCGGCACTCACTTCGAGATGCCGCCGAAAACTGGGTGCAACTGGAGTGACGAGACGGCAAAACTATAACCACCGAGTGGGAATAGAACAGACGTTCGATAAAAAATATAGTATCAGATAGCGGGCACGGTTTCAATTGAATCCGTGCCCGCTGCTGTATGCGTGTCCTTGCATGCCCAATATGCGCCGTAAAAGCCGTCTTCTTCGACGTCAAAGTGAATGCGCTTCGTTTTTGCCTCTCAAAATCTTATTTTCACGATTTGCATTTTCATCCCGTTGTCACCGACCCTTGCGAGAAACCGGAAAAAGCCGCTGACAGAAGGGTCTCTCAAATCGTTGTAGCCCAGCATATAGCCGCGACTTGTGACCTGCAGACGGCTGTCCCACGTGCCGATTTCCTTGGCGGCATCCGAAACCGCAAAATATGCCCCCACATCCTTGATTTTTGCAGTCTTAAGCCATGTTTTTGCGATCATCTTTACCGCCGTCCGATTGGCAGCATCAAAGACCAGCACACTGCCGGGGAAAGCGTCCGCCATCCCCCGCACCAGTTCCCGGACCTGCTGGGTCAGAAAGTAATAGAACACCCCGGAGGCAAAGAACACCGCCCCGCGGGAGGCATCGATTTTGCTAAACCATGCGGTGTCTTTCAGGTCGCAGGGGATATTTTGTTCTCGATCCCCGGCGGGCAGTAGCTGCTGCCGCAAGGCAATCACATCCGGGAAGTCCAGATTGTAGATCTTGCATCTACCGTTGTCGCAGGTTCTGCCGGTGTTGTCCAGCCCGCAGCCCAGATTGACTACCGCCGCATTGGGGTGGCCTTTCAGGTAATCCTGCACCTCGAAAGCAAGATCACTCTGCCGTGTGGCCACCTCCAGCGCACCAAAGCGCTGCATCAGGCTGCGGTAGTTTTTCTCTGCCTCTGAAAAGTCGTAGTCGATCTGGTCGAGCAGACGAACCGCTGTTTCATCCCTGTAAAGGTTCGGGTACAACTCCGTACACAGCTTCCGGGAATACAGCGGGAGGATCAGCGTCTCCTGCACGGTGTTTTTCTCAATTTTACATTTCATAGGTTTCTTCCTCAGTGAATAAAAACTGTCATAATTGCCGCCAGCATAGCCGCTATGACCGTCATGCCTATCGCCATGTGCAGGATGGATGCAAAAATGCCCGTGCTTGATACCCCTACTTCCGCGCCGTGACGCAGAGCCACTTTTTCTTTTTGTGTATCTGCACCTCGTGAAAACCCGCCTGCTCCAGACATGCCTTTAATTCAATGTCCTTGTAGATGGTCATGCCGCCGATGATCTGCGTCCACCTCTCGTCCTTGTCCGTATCGCCATTGCTCTCGTTGCAGATAAGAATTGTCCCGCCTGGCTTCAGCGTCCGCCAGGCCTCACGGAAGCATCGGGGCAAATCAGGCCAAAAATAGACGGTTTCAAAGGCCGTGGCAGCATCGAAGTAGCTATCCTCAAACACCATTTCCGCCACACTGCCTTGCAGAACGGCGCAACGCCCCTCCTGAATTGCAGTTCGGTTGAGCTTTCTAGCCTTCTCCACGCTGACGGGTGAATAGTCGATGCCCTTGACGATGCCATGCGGGTATTTTTTCAGCAGCCGTTTTATGTTCGCCCCGCCTCCGCAGCCGCAATCCAGCACCTTGGCGTTTGGCGCAAGTCGTAGAAATCGAAGCCCCCACCGCGACACAGGGCTGTGGCCCAGATTCATCATGGCAACCATAAGTTTTCCGCCGAGGCCCACGGGCTTGCGGGTGTTTTCAAAGAACGACATCTGGCCCCTCCGATTTCGTGCATTCCGCATAGGTCAACGGGAACGAGGCCTTCAGCACCGCGCTTTTCTGCACCGCCCAGCCGTTTTGACGCAGGAAACGTAGGTATTCCTCGCTTGTCCACCTGCTGTGGAGGGGGAATCCCGCCATACTCATGAAAAAGGCTTTTGCCTTGCCGGAAACCGAGTTCCCCGCGTGGGTGAAGGTTGGCGCGATGAGCACGCCGTCGTCCTTCAACACCCGCCTGATTTCTTGCAGGGCCTTTTCCGGATGCGGCACTATGTGAAGCGCGTTGGACACGATCACCACTTCGAAGGACTTCCGTGCATAGGGCAGGCGGAACATATCTTGTACGGAAAAGTGCAGCTTTGCGGATTGATGGTCCCGCTTTGCTTCAAGGATCATCTTTGCAGAAGCGTCCGTAGCCTCGATGTGCGCCGCCGCATTCACGATGCTCTTTGCGATAAGCCCCGTGCCGGTGACAACCTCCAGTACGGTTTTTGCGTTCACTACCGGCCGGATCAGCCCATACATCTTCTCATACGCCGCCCGGTCGTTTCGCATGAAACGGTCATACCGACCGGCATTCTTGTCCCAGAAACCCTCGCGTTCGTGCATGGCTATCGCCCCCAAATAGTTAGAGCTATCTAACTATAACACACGAATCATGCAGTAAGTTAAGGCTAACCTTATTTTCTTGGCCAAGACGCATCTCTTCGGTTTTCGCTTATAACGGTGTGAGTCAGATACTAAGCTGGAGCTGAAGAAGGGGCTTGGCGGGCAGGTAGGTCGATACCGGTTCCCGGAACGGTGATCCAGCCAATTACACCAGGGCTCTAGTCATTGAGTGGGAATAGAAAATTCCTTAGTTATGGGGGTATAAATTTGATTCCCTTTAGGATAAACCCCCATGACTATATGAATTGATCTGCTGACTTCAATGAAGATTGGAGGGTAACGGCCAGGGGTGACGGCCCAGCGAGTGTTATTTTGCGAGCTATACGCATTGAAAGCGGCCTTTCGTGGTATAAACTACTTGCCGGAAGCCGCGGCTTTCAGAGTATGGCTTACGTGTACGTTTAACCTCCGTGGGCGACGGGGTGCCGCAAGGCGTAGAATATCGCCCACCTGTAGGGGCCTGCAGCGATGCGGGCCCCGTTTCGTATGAAGGGGGCGAACCGGTGAAGATTGTATCCATCTCCCAGGACTTCTTCGACCTCGTCGAGGGCGACCGCGAGCTCATGCTTAAGCACAATCGCCCCTGCATCGTGGTGGTGAGGCTGCGTTTCCGCGGAAAGCGCAGGGACTTCGCCGTGCCGCTGCGTTCTAACATCGCCCCCAACGTGCCCAAAGACCAATACTTTGCACTGCCACCCCGCCCCACGACGCGCCCCGGCTGCCGCCACGGCATCCACTACATCAAGATGTTCCCCATAACCAAGGCCTACCAGCGCCGCTTCAGGACCGAGGGCTCGGCCTACTACGAGACGCTCCAGCGCATCATCGACGGCAACACCAAGCGCATTGTCTCCGAGTGCCAGGCATACCTCGACCGCTACGAGCGCGAGGGAAGGCCTCGCTTTGCCGTCGACATCGACCGCATCGTGGGGCTGCTGGAGGGCGAGAAGTAGGGCACCTCGGCTCAGTCTCGAGTCATGCGGCGTCGCTCCACATTTTTGAACGCCGCGTGTGCGTCCCAAATACTTGAGAAACAAGCTGTGAAGTGCGGTGGCGCGCCCGTGCCCGTGCATGGCCGTCACCATCAGCGTTTACGCGGCGTCGGCTTCAAGTGGAACTGGCGCCGCTGCTGTATATGGTTTGCCTTGCTGCAAATAGCGATCAATGCCCGCGATGTTTCTGCTTGCGCTTCAACTTTCGCTGCTCGAAGCGCGTCTCCGCCTCATCCGCGCGACGCTGACTTCTTGCTTGAGCCGACTCCCGCTTCATCGCTTCCCGCTGTGCCGCGAGCGCCTGTTGTGCCTTGGTGCTCACCGCGGGCCGTTTAAGGGCTTTCGCTGCCTCGCGAGCGCGCCGCTTGGGGTTCTTCGCGGGTTTGCTTGTTTCAGTGGCCTCGTCACCGAAGAACGCGAACTTCGCCCATTTGCTTGTAACGAATTGCAGGATTTCCTCATTGGACGGTTCTGCGCCGAAGACGATGCGGGCGACGCCATACCTTCCGCCCTCGACGAGCTCCGCCAGCCCGACCCAGAATTGACCGTCGTGATATGACGATGAGCAGCAAGTCGTTGATAGCCGCCCTGCGAAGCTAGTTGCCTTGTTCGCAGCCGGGCCGCAGGCCGCACCTACGCTCGAGCTCTGCCACGAGGGCATCGTTGTCGGTCACCGAGACGATGGCGTCGCCGTCGTAGGGCGCCTCGATATAGACGCGGTCGAGCGAGTTGGCCGTCCCCGCCCAGAGCGTCCTGGTGCGCCCTACGCCCCGCACGTGGGCGTAGGGTATCACCGAACGCATCCCAGCGTACACGACGACGAGGCGGTCGCCGTAGAGCTCGAGGCGGTTGCTGCGGACGGGAAGGGCGGCCAGGGCCACGAGGGCCGGGACGGGCAGCAGCGCGAGCCAGCCCCATAGGAGCGCGGGACTCGAGCTCAGGAAACACGCGATACACGCCGCGGATAAACCGCCCGCCACAATCACCATGGCCGCTATGAACCACGGGTCTGTCCTGCCGGGGAACACCCGCTCCGGCCGCTCGCCCTTCTCGCCCATTACGGCCTCCCCTCCCGACGCCCTCCCTAGCGGAGCGTGGGGCCGGAGAGTGCCTTGAACCCGTCGCCGACCATCTCGCCCCCCCGTTCCGTGGGCCTTCTGTAGCGGTGTGTACCCCCGACTGTTCGACGGATGTCGTACGATTGAACGTTTTTCGAACTTTTTTAAGATGGGTGCGGCAGGATCGAGCAGATTGTTCGCGCGAGAGGCTCCCCGCCGCCGCGCCCGGTCTCGGGTTCGATGCATCGACATCCGTCTCAGGTGGTGTCTCCGCTGCGCGACATTGCAGGGGGCAAAGCCGAGATGCCATGGGGCGCGCCGAGGCTTTGCCCACGGGGCGAAGATTCTAGGGGTCCGACGTGGCCCGGAGGGAGACGGACATGCAAGCGCTTATGACCGAGGAGCTGGCCGAGTGCCTGCCGCCACTGTACGCGACCGAGGGAGGGGCACTCGCCCTCGACCTCACAAACCCGGAAGGCGAGGACTACCTTGACCTCTGGTGCTCGCTTACCATCGACCTTTCGGGTGGCCCCTTCGCCTCCACGTGGCGCATTCACACTTGTGCCCGGCATCATGGACATGGGCGTCGCCAAGTCGGCCGACGGGGCGCAAGCCCCTGTTGACTCAACGTTCGACGAGATAAACCGCATGTTCTCAAAGCTCGGCTTTATCGATTACAATTCACGCCTCGCGCAAGGGCCGTTCTACTCCCCAAACCTAATCTGCCTGTCGCACGCATCGAGGCGACGGGGCGGCGCCTTCTCGCGTGAGTCAATTCCTGTTTTACTGGTGCGGATCCCAACATGCCCTTATGCATGGTGCTCTGCCGCTTTCGAAACTTCAAAACCATTCGATTTTCGAAACTGAGTGGGAATAAGTTATCGGTACGCTTTTTTATAAAATGTAAAAAAGTACCCCCATAACTGATGAAATGGACGCTGAGAAAAAGGGGTGCATCTTGCGTATATACCGACGTGAAGATCTACCTCTATCTTGCATCGCGCGGGTACGAGCTTTCTGTGGGCCGTATTGGGAAGCTCGAGTGTGAGTTCATCGCTCGTAGGCGCAATGCTTACGCCTACATCCAGGTCTCTATGTCGATTGCCGACAGAGGCGTCGAGGAGCGCGAGTACAGGCCGTTCGGCCACATCAGGGATGGGTATCCGCGCTACTTGTTCACGCTTGATCCTCTATTGCAGGAGAGGGATGGCGTCAGGCACCTTAACATGGCGTCGTTTATGCAAGATGGCGGTGATCTTATTTGAGTGGTGGCCAGATCCCTTTGCTCCCAAGTGTGCAAACAGCGCGGGTATCAAATGAGGACCATTGCCTCACGTAGAATCGATAGATTGAGAACTTGTTTTGATGTTGACAGGCTTTTGACCAGTGGCTCCTATTACTAAGTGGGAGTAGCTGAAACGAGGCGATTGATTAACTCCATTCGTTTTGGTTACAAGAAAACATGCTGCGCGCCTGCAGCATGAAGGAGAGGGAATCCTATGAATATCGTTGTATTGAGTGGTAGTCCGCGTAAGGGCGCCAATACCGACACCATGGTCGAGGCGTTTGCCGAGACTGCGCGTGAGGGCGGCAATACGGTCGAGGTCGTCCGCGTTGCCAGCAAAAAGATTGCCGGCTGCTTGGGATGCCAGTACTGCTTCGCCCATGAGGGCGTCTGCGTGCAGAAGGATGACATGGCCGGTGTGATCGAGTCGCTGAAAGACGCAGATATGGTCGTCTTCGCCTCGCCTATCTACTGGTTCGATATCACCGCGCAGGAAAAGGCCGCCATCGACCGTCTGTACGCCTTCGGTGCCACGGGATTTCCGTTCACCAAGACGGCTCTTTTGCTCGATAGTCACAGCGAGGGTGTCTATGACGCGGCGATCGCCATGTACAAGTCAACCTGCGCATACTGCAAGTGGGGGGACCAGGGCATTGTCACCATCAGCGGTATGACCGAGCGCGACAGCATGGCATCGTCGCCCAAGTTGGAAGGGGTGCGAGAGCTCGCCCGCAAGCTCGCCTAAGGACAAGAGGAGCGCATGGCAATCAGCGTTGGCGGAAATGCTTGCCGTCCTTGCCAGGTGAATCGTTGATTGCCATACGCCGTTGCCCTTGCGGACAATCTTGGCGTGCTAGGAGGCCTTCTCGCTCAGGAACTCCCTGAATGCGGGGATGTCAAAGCCAACGAGACCACGCCCGCGCTCTCCGATGACGCCGTCCTCGAGGAGGCGGCGCTTGTATTGGCTTGCATAGTTGCTTGCGACGCCCATACGCTTGGCTATCTCCGAGACCCTGCTGGGGCCAGAATCGGGCAGCATCGTGAGCAAAAACTCAATATCTTTATCGGAAAGCTCCCGATAGGTCGTTTCGAGAGAAGCCCGATGCCATGCTTCTCGAGTTGCCTGAAGATGCCATTCATGCACGTGCGCCAGTTGCCCTGGGCTTCTTGAACATATGTCCAATCGATGCCCACTGGACCAATTTGAACGCCGTTCATGCGCGCGTGAGACTGTGAAAGGTAGCTATCTGCCGCTTCTTTGGTTCGCTCGATAATATCTTCGAGCATGCCTGGCATGGCGGGAGACATTTGCTGCGATTCAGCCGTGTTCAAGCGCCGTTTTTGAAAGGAGCGAGAGAAGCGCCGTCTTACCCGTTCCTCTTGCGCCCGTAAAAATGGTCGACAGGTTGGGGTCTCCCGGGCCGTTGATAAAGCCACGGTTGATATCACGGAGGATGTGTTCGCGACCCGCTAGAAAGGGAGGGACGCTTCGGAACGTCGGGGTAAAGGGGCTCTTGCTGCACTGCATGGTAGCTCCTTTGCAAGTTTTGCTAATTTTTGCAACTTTTGCTAACTTTTGCGAGTTTTGCTAACGGCTTAGGACGGTGCGGGAAGCCCCCGTATCGTCGACATTTCCGAGGATGACCTCCGCAACGAGCGGGGCCCGGGGCGCGATATTGCTGCGCTCCGGGCCCCGCTGCTTTGTAAAACTATGGCGGTTCTGCCGTCGTCCTAATCAAACAAACTCGGCATGTCGTTTTCCTTCATGAGGGCACCGGCTGAGGGGAGGCTCTGCGCGGTGAACTTCTCGGCCGAGACGCCGGCGCCAAGAATCTCCTCGGTTGTGCCGACGGTGGTGACCGAGCGGCCCTTCTTGGCCGTAAAGGCTTGGACGCCCTGCGTGTTGGTGGTCGTCTTGGTCTTGAGCAGCGACGTGTTGAAGTTCATCAGGCGATAGTCGCTCGAGACCAGCGCGATGTCACGATCTGTGTTGAGCACCTGGGCATACAGCAGCTTGCTGCCGCCGTAGATGGCGTTCTTGAGGCGTTTGCGGTTGGTCTTGGTGACGTATCCAGAAAGCGCGACGCGCACCACGCGGCCGTTCTCAAAGACGAACAACACGTCGGCCTTGTAGTCTTCGGGGTCGATGACCCAGATGACGCTCTCGTCGGGTTCCATCTCAAGATCGGTCGGCAGGTACGAGCCCAGCTGGGCCGACTTGGTATCCTCAAACGCCGCAACCTTGCACTTGTACACCTGGCTCTTGTTGGTAAAGACCAGCAACTCGTGGGTGTTGGAGGACGGGAACTCGATAAAGGGTTTGTCGCCGTCCTTGTACTTGAGCGTGGTCGCCTTCTTGAGCACGCGGTCCGTCATCTTCTTAAGATAGCCATCGCGCGAGAGCATGATGGTAACCGGGTACTCCTCGACCTCGGGCTCCAGGCTTACCTCGATGACCTCGTGGGGCTCGATCCTGCCCGTGCGGCGCGGCATCACGTACTTCTTGTTGACCGCGGCCAGCTCGTCGCTGATGACCTTCTTGATGTTCTCCTCGCTGGAGAGGATCTCCTCAAGCTCGGCAATCTCGCCCTCAAGCTTGGCAATGTCCTTGGTGCGGTTGAGGATGTACTCCTCGTTGATGTTGCGGAGCTTAAGCTCGGCAACAAACTCGGCCTGGGTCTCGTCGATGTCGAAACCCTTCATAAGGTTGGGCACGACCTCGGCTTCGAGCTTGGTGCCGCGGATGATGGCGATGGCCTTGTCGATGTCGAGCAAGATCGCCTCGAGGCCGTGCAGCAGGTGCAGGCGCTCGGACTTTTTGCCCAGGTCAAAGTTAATGCGGCGACGCGTGGACTCAATACGCCACTTGACCCACTCGTGCAGAATCTGGCGCACGCCCATAACGCGAGGGTAACCATCGACCAGCACGTTGAAGTTGCACGAGAACGAATCCTGCAGCGTGGTCGAGCGATAGAGCTTGGCCATGAGCTTGTCGGGGTCGACGCCGCGCTTAAGGTCGATGGCGATGCGCAGACCCGAAAGGTCGGTCTCATCGCGGATGTCGGCGATCTCCTTGACCTTGCCCTCCTTGGAGAGCTTGACGATGCGCTCGATGATGACATCGGTCTTGGTGGTGTAGGGAATCTCGTACACCTCGATGATGCGCTCTTCGGGAATCCAGCGCCAGCGGGAGCGAATCTGGAAGCTGCCAAGGCCGGTCTCGATGATCTTCTCCATCTCCTCGCGACGGTAGATAATCTCGCCGCCGGTCGAGAAGTCGGGCATGGGCATGTACTCGAGCAGGTCGCAGTCGGGATCCTGCAGGTAGTGCATGGTGGCAGTACAGACCTCGTTGAGGTTGAAGCCGCAGATGTCGGATGCCATGGCGACGCCGATGCCCTTATTGGCCGAGACAAGGATGTTGGGAAACGTGGTGGGCAGCAGGCGCGGCTCCTTCATGGCGCCGTCGTAGCTGTCGACGAAGTCGACCGGATCCTTGTCGATGTCCTTGAAGATCTCGGCGCTGATGGGGGAGAGCTTGGCCTCGGTATAACGCGAGGCGGCGTAGCTCAGGTCGCCCGAATAGTACTTGCCAAAGTTGCCCTTCGACTCTACGAAGGGGGCAAGCAGCGCTTCGTTGCCCGTCGCCAGGCGCACCATCGTCTCGTAGATCGCGGCGTCGCCGTGCGGGTTGAGCTTCATGGTCTGACCCACGATGTTGGCGCTCTTCTGGCGCTCGCCCTTGAGCAGACCCATCTTGTACATGGTGTAGAGCAGCTTGCGGTGCGAGGGCTTAAAACCGTCGATCTCGGGGAACGCACGCGAGACGTTGACGCTCATGGCGTAGGGCATGTAGTTGACCTCGAGCGTCTGCGTGATCGGCTGGTCGGTGACCTCGGAGTGCAGGCCGATGACGTTTTCGGCGTTGACCTGCTTTTTCTTTGGCTGGTTCTTCGTCTTCTTCTTTGCCACGATTTCCTCTTGAACTTCTTATGGGCCGTCGTTATCGATTTGCTGCTATTGCAGGTCCAGCTGGTCCAGATATTCCTTGCCGTGCTCGGAGATATGGCGCTTGCGGCCTGCCTCGTCGTTGCCCAGCAACAGGTTGAACATGGTTTCCATCTTGGTGACGTCCTCGGGCTCCACCTTGATCAGACGACGCGTCTCGGGATTCATGGTGGTGAGCCACATCATGTCCGGGTCGTTCTCACCAAGACCCTTGGAGCGGTTGATGGAGCACTTTTGGTCGCCAATCTCCTTGAGGATGCCGTTCTTCTCGAGCTCGGTGTAGGCAAAGTAGGTCTTCTCTTTGCAGTTGATCTCGTAGAGCGGCGATTCGGCGATATACACGTAACCCTCGTCGATAAGCGTGGGCACCAGGCGGTAGAGCATGGTGAGCACGAGCGTACGGATGTGATAACCGTCGACGTCGGCGTCCGTACAGATGATGACCTTGTTCCAGTTGAGGTTGTCCAGGTCAAAGGCACCAAGGTTCTTGATGCGCTTGTCCTTGATCTCCACACCGCAGCCCAGCACGCGCATAAGGTCCATGATGATGTCGGACTTAAAGATGCGCGGGTAGTCCTCTTTCAGGCAGTTGAGGATCTTACCGCGGACGGGCATAACGCCCTGGAACTCGGCATCGCGCGAGGTACGAATGGCGCCTGCTGCCGAGTCGCCCTCTACGATGTAGATCTCGCGGCGGCTCTTGTCCTTGGAGCGGCAGTCGATGAACTTCTGCACGCGGTTGGCCATGTCGGTCTTCTGCTGCAGGTTGGTCTTGATGCTCTGACGCGTCTTCTCGGCGTTCTCGCGCGAGCGCTTGTTGATGAGCACCTGCTCCATGATCTTGTTGGCGGCGTCTTTGTTCTCGATCAGGTAAGTCGAGAGGCGCTCCTTAAAGAAGGCCGTCATAGCCTGCTGGATAAAGCGGTTGTTGATGGCCTTCTTAGTCTGGTTTTCATAGGACGTCTGGGTGGAGAAGCAGTTGGTCACCAGCACCAGGCAGTCCTGGACGTCCTGCCATTTGATGCTGCTCTCGTTTTTGTTGTATTTGCCCTGTTGCTTAATGTAGGTATCGATGGCGCTGGTCAGAGCGCTGCGGGCCGCCTTCTCGGGTGAGCCGCCATTCTCGAGCCACGATGAGTTGTGGTAGTACTCCTGCATCATGAAGGTGCGCGAGAAGCACATGCACGCGGTAATCTTCACGTTGTAATCGGGCAGGTCCTCGCGATCGCGACCGCGACGGTCGGCCTCGATAAAGAAAGGCTCGGTGAGGTAGTCGGTACCGACCTTCTCGAGCACGTAGTCTTCGATGCCCTTGGGATAGCAAAAATCCTCTTCGGAAAACTCGCCATCGTCACCTTCGATGCACAGGCGGAAGGTCACGTTGGCGTTGACCACGGCCTGGCGGCGCATGGTCTCGCGATACCAGTCGTGGGGAATGCTGATCGAGGTAAAGACCTCAAGATCGGGGCGCCACTTGATGGTGGTGCCGGTGCGGTTCTCGTCGCTGGGCTCAATCTCGAGTGCCTTCTTTTTGGCACCGACGACCTTGCCCTTCTTAAAGTGCAGGGAGTACTTGTTGCCGTCGCGCCAAACCGTGACGTCCATGTATTCGGAGGCGTACTGGGTTGCGCATGAGCCCAGGCCGTTGGTGCCGAGCGAGAAGTCGTAGTCGCCGCCCTGGTTATTGTTGTATTTGCCGCCGGCGTAGAGCTCGCAAAAGACGAGTTCCCAGTTAAAGCGCTTCTCGGAGGGGTTCCAGTCGAGCGGGCAGCCGCGGCCGTTGTCCTCTACCTGAATGGAACCATCGCGAAAGGCGGTAAGGGTGATGAGCTTGCCGTAGCCCTGGCGCGCCTCGTCAACGGCGTTGGACAGAATCTCGAAGGCGGCATGCGCGCAGCCATCGAGTCCGTCCGAGCCGAAGATGACGGCAGGGCGCAGGCGTACGCGCTCCTCGTCCTTGAGCTGGCGGATACTGTCGTTACCATAGTTTGCGGTGTTTTTTGCCATACTCGCTCTCTCGGTGCTCCTTTGCTGCGTTTAAGTCATATAGATAGTCAAGGTAGCATAGCCCAGCCCACAGACGATTCCAACCAACACGAAATCCATCGAACAACCGTTCGATTAGATAATGAATGCTTGGAATGCGGGAGGGACCTGTCCTGTCCTATCCAAACATCTGCGGCAGGTCGATGAAGACGGTTCGATCGCTTTCGCCAGCTTCGAAGCCCGAACGGGAGAAGAATCCATAGCGATGGCACTTGAGTCCCGTTGCCTCGACTTGGGCGATTTCCTCGTCGACCATTTTTTGCGTGATGGGGGATTTGCGGAACTTTGCTTCGTAGAATGCGTAGCCCTCGGGGTCTTGCGTTACCACATCGAATTCGCCGCTCGTTTTGTTTGCGGGGTCGTCGTACCAGTACTTGCCTATGGCGTCGAAAGCCGGTTCGATCTTGCCGGTCCTGTTCTGCCGCACGAGGTATTGACGGCAGATCTCCTCGAACATATGAGGAACGTAGTTTTCCTCGAAGTCTTGGAAGACGTGACGATCATAGAAGACTTCCGGGTCGAGCAGCTGACGCGCTGAGGCATTGCGGAAAACATAGCGATAGTAAAAGAGCGAAAGCGGATCCACTACAAAGTAGCCAGACTTGCGCTTGTTCGTAGGGTCGTTGATGGGTGCACGCTTTTGGACGATTTCGAGTGACATGAGCTTGTCGAGCACGTCTGCCATGGCCGGACCGCTCGAGACGTGCGACTGTGCCAGCACGTCCCCCCAACGGGAGTAGCCTTGTGCGAGAGCCCCGAAAACTTCGTTGGCGTTGGTCATCTTCGAGATCTCGGCGTTGAGATAGGACGGCACCTCGCTTTCTAAGCGGGCGCCAGGTTCCGTGACGAGCTCGATGATGTTGTCGCGTACGCTTTGGGATTGATCGATGAGGCGATTGTAAAAGGGGATACCGCCAAAAACGCTATAGAGCCGCACCTTGTCCTCGGGCGAGAACGCGGGATAGAACTTCGCAGCGTCAAAGTAATCCATGGGCTTAAGCTCAAGCGCGAGATCAATTCGCCCGTAGAGGGGGCTTTCATGCTCGATGAGGGATTTCATAATCTCAACGTAGGAGCCGCACAGGACAATGTTTAAACGTGAGTCTTCCCTGTGGGCGTCGATTGAGGTCTGAAGAATGCTGTCTAAGCCTTTAACCGCATCTCTCAAGTAGGGGTATTCGTCGAGAACGAGGGTAATGTTCTTGTCTTTAGCTTGGGCAAACAGAAATTCGATGAGCTCACGGATGCCTGTGAAGGCGAGCGGAGGAAAGCTCAGCGCTTCAGCAACAAGGACGGACAGACTCTCGAGGTTGTCTGCCTCGGAGGTTTGGCGGCACTCGTAATAGACCGTTGCGACGTCCGACAAATCGGTTAGCGCCTGCTTGATGAGCTCACTTTTTCCGACGCGACGCCTGCCGTAAATGAGAACATTGCGCTGCTCGGGTGCTTTGAGCGTTTTCTTAATACGGGCGAGCTCACGCTCCCTGCCAATAAATTCCACTTACTCGGTTCCTTCCGACTCGGTTTTGTCCGAGTTAATTGTATCGCATGGATCAGTTTATGCTCGAGTTTACTCGGACAAAACCGAGTCGGTTCTGCCCGAGTAAATTTGAAGGCGGCCGAATGCGTCTTGCTGCGTTTGCGGTTGGATACGTTGTCGAAAACGTGTCGTGCGGATTGTTGGATCGAATCGAACATTGGGACAGACGTCTCGTTTTATGGGCCGGGGGCGTGCATGTGCGAGTTCTTTTGGCCCATAAGGAACGCTGGTGGGTCGTTATTTGGGCCACGGGTCACTTCGCCGGCGCCGTGTTTCGTCATACGCTCATAGTGGAAGCCGATGCCACGGGGTCGACTTGGGACTCGGGCAATGGATGAGCTGCAAGCCGAAAGGAGCGGTGAGAATGATGAGGCCCATGACAAAGAAACTGCTGTTAGGAATTCCCACCGTGACGCTTTCGGCCGTGCTGGCGTGTACAGTGGCCGGCTGTGGCGGTAGTGCTCCGAGCGGCTCGCCTGGCGGTTCGGGCGGCAGCGCGCCTGTGCAGGAAAAGCCCAGGGCCTATGATTCGCAGACGGTCGAGGTGGCAGGCATTACCTATGAGTCGGTGGCTCACGGTACGTTCTATCGCGGCGATGCCAAGCTGCAGGACGGCTTTTACCTGCACATCAAGATCACCAACAACAACACAAAGAACAGGACGTTCAGTTCCTTTAACGTGCATGCTGCCCAGGGCGATCTTGAGGCAGGCGACCCGTTGTTTACTTCCGGCAAGGCGGCCGTGCTCGACTACGTTGCAAGCGAGGCTCCCGATGAGCTGCACGAGGGCATCGACCTTTCCGAGAGGCCAGATATCGGCCCGGGCGAGACCGTTGAGTACGTGTATTTCTGGGCGCCCAAGACGGCGTACTACGGGCCCATCACTGTCGAGTTCGTAGACGCTTATGCCCCCGCCAAGAATCATGAGGCCATGCACTTTGACACCACGGGATGCGAGACCAAGGAGTTCAAGGCGGCCGGCGGCGTGGCCGATTCTGGCGAGAAGGCAGATTTAACGGGCATCGACTGCGCATCGTACAGCATCGAGGCCGCCGATGGGTACACGCTGGATTCGTCCGACGAAGAGCGCGAAAAGGCAAACTTCTTCCACGACGAGACTGGAGGACGCCTGAACATCAGCATCTTCCCGCGCTCGCCGGAGGAAGAGGTTGCAAGCCTAGAGCAGGTCTACGAAGGCAAGGAGACAACAACCGACCAGGTCGAGTACAACGGCATAACGTGGCTGCGCTTTACCGGTCCCGACAACGGCCATACGCTGTTTGCGACGGCTCCCGCGACGGGCGAGACCGTCCGCGTGTCGATTGGCTGGAAGATCGATTGGGACGCCGCCGCGCCCATGATGGAGGCATTGAAGCTCAAGTAGCGGGTTGCGATTCCCACGTCAGGCGACTCAGGGCTGGCTCCGAGTTATCGGGGCCAGCCCCTTTTGGTGTTCGATGAGCCGAGTCGGCGTCTCTCGCAAAGGTAACTGAGAGCTAGTGAGGCTTATCAGAATTGACCTCATCGGCGGTGTCTTTTTCGAGCGCCGTGCGGCGGGCACTGTAGGCGACGAGGCCGGCGCCTGCCGCGGCGAGTGCTGCTGCGGCTGCCGTAAGGGGAGCGTTGACGTCGCCCGTGCCCGCAAGCACGCCCGCTTTTCCGGAGCGCTTGTTATTGCCGTGATCCTTGCCACTGCTGGAGCTGCTTCCGCCGGAGCCGCCGCCCTTGTCAGTACCGCCGCCACTTGAGCCGCCATCGCCGTCTGCTGTCATCGGAGCATCGTGAAGTCCTGTCGTATCCGCGCTGCCGCATACGCCGACCTGAGCTTCTGAGCGCTCGCATGCCGCGTCGGGCACATGAAGCTCGTGCAGTACGGGACCCAGCGCCGAGTTTGCGCCCGGTCGAATTTCCTCGAGCGTTACGGGATCGAGCGCCACCAGATTACGCGCCTTCGCATACAGCGTTACGCGTTTGCCCACTTCGTCGCTCCAACTCTCGGGGATGGCGAAGCTCATGCGGAATTGTGCCGTGCAACCCGGTGCCAGCACGGCGTTGCCGTTGTCGGCTACCAGCGGGTGCGTTGCAAAACGTGCGCCCAGCGTCTCGAGCGCGTACTTCACGTGTGCCATATCGTTGGCCGAAGCGTCCTCGGCAAGCTCTGGATCGTAGATCGATGCCATGCGTGCGTTCACTCCGAACCCGATGGATGCGCTGGAGAACGGCTGACTGGAGCCCTCTCGGTACAGATCGATCGTGCCGGCGGTCAGCAAGGTGTTGCCGTCGTTTCGCACCGTGACCATGAAGGATTCGCCTGCTGCTCCGGGCACCACCGCGCCCGAGGTGGCGACTGCGCCCGTCGGAGTGGCACACGCCACCAAGGGCACTTCGATGCCGTGTAGTTCTGCCTCGCTCTTCTCCGCGCTCACAATGTGCGTGGCGAGCGCAGAGAGCATGCTCCCCGACGTCAAAAATGTCGTTATCTGATCGACGGGATGGTCCAGCTCGCACATCACGAACGGCTCCGTAAACAGATCGCCTGCCAAGGTGCTGGCGAAGATGCGGAAGTGCTTGCCCATCACTGCTACCGGGTTGCCTTCTTCGTCGTAGGTTTGCCCCACCTTGCCATCGGTGTTCTCTACATAGAGCACGCACCTGCCGTTGTTGCTTACGCTAAACGATGTCGGGCCACAGCCTGCGGCACCCACGGGCTGCGTTGCAAATGCCGATGCGCCTCGTGCCCAAGTAATATGCTGCAGCTGCTCGTTGACGGTAGCCAAAAAGCCCGTGTGCTGCGGCCACGGCACCGCGTGGGGTACTGTGGCATCTGGCGACATAACGCCCCAACCCGCGATGGACTGGCCGATCACGGCGTACGATGCGCAGCCACAACCGCTTACAGTCTCGTATGCAACGGGAACCACCATTTTGCCGTTGATATTCTCGGGCGCGCCCAGCTCGATGCTCGACGGTGCCTGCGGAAAGCGGAGGACCTGACGGAACGTGAGACTGTCGCCCAAATCATCCGACCACAGGGTAAAGCATTCCAGCGCAACCTCGGCCTCGCTACCGAGCGTCTTTTCTGCGGTGGCTCCGTGGCGGTGGAGGTAGGCGCCCGACAGACGTCCGTCGACCAGCGTCTTGCCCACCGTGATGCGTGGGCACTGCAGGCAATGGTAGCCATCCTCCTGAAGGCGGCCGCGCGAGATGCTGCGCCATGACGTGTGCGATATCACGCGAACTCCGTCGTTGCTTATGCGCAGGCGCACAACGGACAGTATGCCGGCTGTGCTTGCCGTATCGAAAAGGGTGTTGTCGCCGTCGGGGCGCTCGCCCGAGACCAGCAGCACGTAAGCGTCCTGGTTTCCCCTCCCGTCCGTATATTCCACCACGTCGAAGTCGTAATCGTATATGCCGTCGCGCTCCACGTCGCCCTCGCCAAACCCAAGGGGGAAGTCCACGGGTGTGGGAGCGGACCACGTGCCGTTCGTCTTTGTATGCACCACCAGGCGCGAACGACCATTCTTGCCGTAGCGCACCGAGGCGATACGGAATAGGCACTCCACGCCGGCAATCATCGTTAGCTTCATGTGGGCTTCGCTGAGCACGCCGGAAAACAGCACGTTGTCGCTCGAGGGTTTTATGCCGCCACGCTCGTCCTCCGACACGCCGGCAGAATCGGCGTTCGGGTCGGCAACGGTGTTCGTTGCCTGACCGATGTAGGTGTACTCATACATCGGCGCGGCGTTTTCGTCGTTCTCTATCAGTGCATGGATGAAATGCTCGATCTGTCCCGTGTCGTCGCTTTCTGCATCCGCCTCGAGCTCAATGCGCGTGACCGCTTGATCCCAATCGCGCACGACAGGCGCGGCGTTTACGGCAGTGGCCTTAACCTCGGCGCGTGCGAGCAGTTCGGCGTTGGTGACGATGGTGGCCGATGCGATAAATTGCGGCACGCCGCCCGCCTCAATGTTGCCGGCCGAGCCGAAGCAGGCATCCAGCGTATAAGGCGTATCTCCACCCAAGGCCAGCTCAGAGCGCTGGAGTACATACTGGTCGCCGTTGTCCACCGACATATTCCACGAATCGATGAGTGTGGGCCACGACCCCGACCAAGCCTTGGTGGTCCACTTGAACATGATGAACTGGAGTATCACGTCGACATCGACGTCTGCACCTACGCGCAGTCGCGGAAGCTGGTGTCCATCTGCCTTCTCGTACCCAATGAACAGCGTGAGGGATGCGGCGCCGCGCACGGCAGACGAAGCGACGCCTGCAACGCCGGCGCCAAAGGTGACGGCAAGCCCGATTTGGATGGTGAATGAGCCTGAGGTGTTTGAATAGTCGAGCGAAATGTTTTTAAAAAACGCCGCGTCGCTACCGTGCGTGTGGGCGCCCACGGCGAGTGCCAGTTTTGCCAGCACCCAGGGGTTGACGTTCAGGAAAAACGGCACCGGTCCTAGGGTAAACTGCTCTGTCCAATTGAGATCGGTTCTTACCTGAAAGAGGGCCTTAATATTGCCGTATGTGGGGTCGTTGTTGTTGCCCCAGGTTTTGCCCACCCAATCGTAGGCGAGCGAGCCGTACAGCTGTGTGGCGATATCCATCGTGAACAGCGGCGTGCAATGGTGGCGAAGGAGCTTGGTGTTTCTTGGATCGGTGCCCGAACCGGCACTCATGCTTTTGTACTGATTCCACTTCCCCTCCATCTCGTCGAGGTAGCGGTTTGCCTGCTTGGCGCCCGACTCGCGTGGCGATTTCTTCCAGTATTCCGGATCAGGGTTGCCCGAATCGTTCATATAGCTGGCTGGTTTGTATCCTCCGCCAAACAGCACGTATCCAGCAAACGAGAAATCGAAGAGGATCGGAAATGTGGGCATCCAGCACGTGAACTTATTGCCGCCGATGCCGGGAAACGCCGCGGGGAAATCAAACGGAGTGATCTCTTGGTCCATGGTGGTGGGGACGATAGTGGTCGAGCCCGATTCCGCCTTTGCGGCCGGCGCGGTGACAACGGCCATGGGGGAGGAGAGCGTGTAGGTTTTGCCCTGATAGTCGAGCATAAAGCGCAGCTTGCACCCTTCCTCCAGAAGGCCCGAAGCTGCATCGAGGAACGTGTCTTCGAGCGTGAACGTCGCCAGATTATCCGCGCCCGATGCGCTGGCCTTGATCTGGCCGATCTGCGTGACGGTTTCGGTTGAGCTGCCCGCAGCGGGCATCACTTTATTGATATGCAACGTTGCCTGCCCGCCCTGCGGCAGATGGGCCTGCACGGTAAAAGCGTGCGTGTTGGGCTGGTCGTTTGCTGCTTCGTCCGCTGGCATTGCCATAAACGTGGCGTCGGCGTACTGGATGTCCCATTCGTCGAATGTGAGCTGGCGGAAGTACGGCTCGCCGTCGGAAAGCGGACGCGTGGGCGCGGTTATAGCGGTGCCGCCTTGGACGCGCGCGAGGGGAATCTCGACATCGCGGTAGCCCGCCATGCTAATGGAGATGCCGCCGTTAAAGTCGTACGCGTCGAGAAGCGTCGCCTCGTCCACGTAGCCTTCTGAAAGCGGCGCGACCTCAAAGATGGCCGTGCCTTCGTCATCGGTAGCGGCGGTGAGCTGCTTGCCTGCGGCATAGCGCGATGTGAGTGTGACCTGGGCACCCGTGATGGGCGTATTCTTGTTGGCGACGTCGACCACGACCACACCGAACATGGTGCGCGAGAGAACGAGCACCCTGAAGGGGTCTTTTTCGTCGGCATGGGCTTCGGTGGGTGCGAACGGCAATATGAAGGCGTTTGCGCTTCCCGGCACGCGCGGCATCATAATGCTCGCTAACGAGGACGCTCCGGCGACAAGTAACGAACGGCGATCAAGCATCTTGGGCTCCCATCCCGCAAGTATCGGTGGAAATAATCCAATTTTGCGAGAAGGCGCCCCGTGGCGGTAGTGCCGTTCAAGGGTCAAAATGTCCAAATTGATCGAGCGAAGCGCCGGGTTCCGGAACGCGTTCGATGCGCTTGGTAGTCCGGTCGCTAACGTAACATATGCGCGACCAGCTCGGCGCGTGTGCCGATGCCAAGCTTTGCGTATACGCCGGATAGGCGGTTTTTGACGGTGCCCGGCGATACTCCCATATGGCGTGCGATTTCGGCGTTGGTCCACCCACGACAGGCGAGCATGGCCATGGTGAATTCCGTGGTCGTTAGATCGTCGGCAACGTCCTCGCCCGAATCGGGGTTGTGGATGCGCCGCCAGCCGTAGCTGAAGCGGTATGTGATCTCGATGATGCGCGCGAAGTCGTCAGGGTATTGCGTTTTTAGGCACGCCTCGATAAGCCCCTGCAAAAGGCCGTGGTGCTCGCCGATGAGCTCGATAAGGCCGTCGGGACGCGCAATGTTCCAAGCAATTCCGAAGTGCGTTTTTGCGGCGTCGATGTCCTTGAGGCTCATGCATGCCATGGAAGCTGCCAGGTGAAGGAACAGTTCCGAGATCGGATAGCTTCCCTGTTTCATGATCAGGGCGTTTTCCGCCATGCCCAGACTGCGGCCATATTCGCCGCGCAGGTACAGGGCATGCGCCATCACGTAGCTGGCGAACAGGCGCAGGCCTTCGGGCAGATGCGCCGCAAGCGGATAAAACTCTTCGGCGGAATACGGGGAAGGCAAGTGCAGCAGGACGCTCGCGGCCGAGGCGAACAGGATATGTGTGGCGTGGACGGCGGGCGACTCCTCGTCAGCCGGCGTATCGAGGATGCCAGCAAGGCACCGACGGGCGTCGGCGATACGGTTGAGCGACAGGCTGGCGTATCCGCAGATAAAGCATGCGGAATAGCGCAGTGCGGGATCGGTGGCGTCAAGATAGGGGCGCGCCGTCTTGGCAGCGAGGGCGGCCTGTCCGCGAAAGTACAGCGCTTCTGCCGTGGCGATGGTGCGTGAATCGGGGTCGGAAATGCCTGCAACCGCAGTGTCAATCTGCCCCGGCACAAAGGCAGTGCACATCAACGGCATGGGAACGCATGGGTAGCCATCGCAGTCCATCTTCCATCTCCCAACAGCTGGCAACAATAGCAGCAATTGTACTCCTGTTGCTCGGGACCCCTTTCGTTTTACTGTTTGGTTGACGCTGCGGATCGTTTTGGAAGGCTTACGAGCATGGTGGTCCCGTTCTCGGAACTTGCTTCGACCTCTACCGTGCCACCGTGAAGCGCTGCAATCTCCCAAACGAGCGCTAGTCCGAGTCCTGCGCCGCCATATGCCCTGCTGCGGGATTTATCCAGGCGAAAGAACGGTTGGAAGATGCTCTCACGGTACTGCTTGGGTATTCCCGGGCCCTGGTCTTCGACTCGCAGGAACACATGGCTGTCGCTGTCGCTGATGGAGACGTTGACAGTCGAGCCGGAGCGGCTGTAACGGATGGCGTTTTCGACCAGATTAAACACCAGCCGATAGAGGAGCGTGTCGCTCCCGATTACTAAAGCGTCTCCAGCACAATTGAGGGCTATGCCCTTATCCTCGGCAAGTGGCGCAAGATCGGTGAGGACCTCTTCGGACAGGGGGCCGAGTTCAACAGCGTCCCCGCAAGGGACACTGCGGAGCTCACTCATCTCGAGCAATACCTTGGTCATTCGAGACATGCGCTCAGTTTGTTCTTGTAGCAGGCCGAGCAGCTCGGCTGTTTCGGGTTGCAAACCGGAGTGCTCGGAGATGAATAGTTCAATCTGTGCTTGCATAAGGGCGAGCGGGGTGCGCAGCTCGTGTGCGGCGTTGCCGGTAAACTGACGCTGTGCAGAGAACCCTTCGCCAAGACGAGCGATCATGTCGTTGAAAGAGGCGCTGCATCGTTGTAGCTCGGTGGGCATATCTTCATTGAGTCTGATTTCGCTTAGGTTGTCAGGCTGCACGCGCTCAACCTGGGCTGCAAAAGCCCGTAGCGGTTTAAGTGCACGGCCGCTCACAAAGTATGCCAGCACGCCGCCAAGGAGCGTGACTCCAGCCGTGATGTACCAGGCTGTCGTGCCAAAAGACTCCTGTGCGTCGTTTACGACGATCGTGACTCTGTCATCGGGGACCGCTTTCGTCGGGTCGAATGCCTGGGGCGAATCTTCGCCGGTTGCCTTAAAGGCCGAGATGTTACTGCCGATGGCATCCATGTAGCGCATGCCCGTATAGCCGACCAGGCAGTTCGTCAGCACGCATGCCGCACACGTGAGCAGTGCCGTCATAATCGTTATGCGCCATTGCAGCGAAAGCCTTTTCATTCGCTATCCTCCATAACGTAGCCCTCTCCAATCCGATTGCGAATCGGGTCGTATCCCAAAGCGCTGCGTAGCTTTTTGCGGAGTGACGAGATGTGAACGCGGGTTGCGTTGCTAAAACAGTTCACGGTGCTATCCCAAACGTGCTCGATAAGCTCCTCTTGACTTACCGGACGCCCCTGATTAAGCATCAGGTATTCCAAGATTCCCGTTTCCTTGCGTGTAAGAGATAAGGCCTCGCTGCCCACGGAAGCGATGCGCGCCTTGGTGTCAAAGCTGAGTTTTCCGCAGGTTAATACTATGTCGCTTTGTGCGAAGCGCCTGAGGGTAAGGCTGCGGATCCTTGCCGCAAGTTCGTCCAGATGAAACGGCTTGGTAAGGTAATCGTTGGCGCCGGCATCGAGTCCGGCGACCTTGTCGACGACCTCGCCGCGTGCCGAGAGCACGAGTACCTTGGTCTCGCAGTCGGTTTTCCTAAGTTCCCTGAGTACGGTCATGCCATCGATACGGGGAAGGTTGAGGTCGAGTACCACGAGGTCGAAGGCCTCAACGTCCAGTAGGTCGAGCGCCTCCTGCCCGTCGTGACAGCAGTCGACGCTGTACGCCAAGTTTCGCAAGCTGCGCGCGATTGCGTCACACAGCGCCCGCTCGTCCTCGACGATCAAAATACGCATAACAGTCTCCTTGCACATTTCAAATCGCGCTTAACACGGATTTTATAGCCGATATGGTCCAATGGTCGCGTAACGAAAGGAGTGGTCAGGTTGTTCAAAGCGGTAAAACCCGTGGTACAGGTCGCTTTGTTGATCGTCGGAATTGCCATGGTGTGCTTTGGCGTTATGCGTGGCGAGGCGGATGCCGTGCTGGCCAAAGCGATTAGGCTGTGCTTGGAGTGTATCGGAATTGGATAAAAGAGAAAACACTGCGTCGCATGTTTTGGCCCGATTTCGCGGATTCATTCAGGCGGCGGCGACGCTGGTCACCAATATTCACCTGCCAAACTTTGCCAAAGGCGGCATCTATCAGGGCGCGGGAAAAACAGTCTGCGTACCTGGACTTAATTGCTATTCGTGCCCCGCGGCATCGGGTGCGTGCCCCATCGGGTCGTTCCAGTCGGTGGTAGGTTCATCCAAGTTCAACTTTTCTTACTATGTCACCGGTACGCTCATTTTGCTCGGCGTGCTGCTGGGACGCTTTGTATGCGGCTTTCTGTGCCCGTTTGGCTGGCTGCAGGAGCTGCTTCATAAGATTCCCGGCAAAAAGCTTTCCACGAAAAAGCTTAAGCCGCTCACGTACATCAAGTACGTCGTGCTGCTGTTTGCCGTGGTGCTGCTGCCCGTCTTGATGGTTAACGACGTGGGCATGGGCGACCCATTCTTTTGCAAGTACATCTGTCCGCAGGGTGTGCTCGAGGGCGCCATTCCGCTGGCCATCGCCAATGCCGGCATTCGATCTGCGTTGGGACATCTCTTTACTTGGAAACTTGCCGTTCTCATTGCCGTGGTAGTGCTGAGCGTTTTGTTCTACCGCCCCTTCTGCAAATGGATTTGCCCACTCGGCGCATTCTATGCGCTCATGAATAGGGTGTCCTTGTTGGGGATTCAGGTTGACGCGTGCAAATGTGTCTCGTGCGGCAAGTGCTCAAAGGTTTGTCAGATGGACGTTGATGTGGTCCGCGCGCCCAATCATGCCGAATGTATCCGGTGCGGAAAGTGCATCGGGGCCTGTCCCGTCGATGCCATCAGCTATCGCTATGGCCTGGATGTGTCGGCGGAAAAGCTTCCCTTGACCGCTGATAAAAAGTAAACAAGCTTCGACAAAACGGAGGAATGACTATGAAGCTTTCTAAGATTGCGGCCCTGTTTATGGTGCCGGTATTGGCCTTGTGCCTTGTGGCATGTTCGGCGCCCGGTGGCAATGCGAGCGAATCTGCGAGCTCCGATCCTAAGATCGCAGAACTCACTGCGCAGAAGCCGGCCAATGCCGACGAGGCCGCCGAGTTGTATGCAAAACTCATGCAGAAGGAGAACGAGATCTTTTCGAGTGATAACGCGCTGTGGGAAAAGGTATTTAATGCGGCAAATAAAGACTCGGCAATGATTGAGGACGGCAGCAATTACGGCGATTTTCTGCTCAAGACCATCGACGGCGCCAAGGATGAGTTCACGGCGGATGAGCTTAAGACACTCAAGGCCGGTGCACAGCAGATCAAGGAGATCGAGGACAAGCTCGAGAGCCTGGAGAAGGAGTTCCCCGGCTGTGGAAGCACGCCGAGTGCAGGCGAGAGCGTCGACGCTTCGACCGCTGGCATGACGGCTGGTGCCAATGCTTCGAGCGAGGCGACGAAGTTCCCCAGCTTTACGGGCAAGGACCTGGATGGCAACGACGTGAACAGCGACGAGCTGTTCTCTAAGAACAAGGTCACCGTCATGAACTTCTGGTTCACCACTTGCAAGCCGTGCGTGGGTGAGTTGGGCGACCTTGAGGACCTGAATAAGGAGCTTGCCAAGAAGGGCGGCCAGGTCGTGGGCGTCAATTCCTTTACGCTCGATGGCAACAAGGGAGAGATTGCAGATGCCAAGGACGTACTGAGCAAGAAGGGCGTGACATATAAGAACATCTGGTTCAAGTCGGATAGCGAGGCCGGTAAGTTTACGTCAAATTTGTTCTCGTTCCCGACAACGTATGTCATCGATCAGAATGGCAACATCGTAGGGGAGCCCATCGTGGGCGCCATCAGCTCCGCTGAGCAGCGCGCAGCGCTCGACAAGCTTATCGACCAGGCGATTGCGAATAGCGAGCAGTAGAAAACGCGTAAAGCATGGCGATGATCGTGCACCGCTGTGCGAAGTAGTCCGCTACCTTTCAAGATAAGCTCCACCATATAGAGGTCCCGCTCGGGACCTCTTCTTTTGGGCGCCGTCCCGTTCGTTTTTTGGCGCGGTTTGTTACATTCCTCACTGGCGTCGGCAAAAAATGGGGATAGAGTAGGACAAACGCGTCGAATACGAACGGCGGAGGAGAGCGGGCAGGGTGCCTGCGCAGGAGAGGTTGCCGTCCATGCTGGAGCTCAAAGGTATTTGCAAAAGGTACGTTACGCAGTCGTTTACGCAGGTGGCGCTCGACAGCGTGAGCCTGTCTTTTCGCGATAACGAGTTCGTGGCCATTCTGGGTCCCTCGGGTTCGGGCAAAACCACGATGCTCAACGTTATCGGCGGACTCGACCACTTTGATTCTGGCGACCTGCTGATTGACGGCATCTCGACCAAGGACTTCCGCGACCGCGATTGGGATGCCTACCGCAACAACCGCATCGGCTTTGTGTTCCAAAGCTATAACCTCATTCCGCATCAGACCATTTTGGAAAACGTGGAGCTGGCGCTCACGCTCACGGGCGTGGGGCATGCCGAGCGCCGCCAGCGTGCGCGCGAGGCGTTGGAGAAAGTCGGCTTGGGCGAGCACGTTAACAAGCGCCCGAGCCAGCTATCGGGCGGGCAGATGCAGCGCGTGGCCATTGCCCGCGCCCTGATCAATGACCCTGAGATCGTCCTTGCCGACGAGCCGACTGGCGCTTTGGATTCAACGACATCCGTGCAGGTTATGGATTTGCTCAAAGAAGTTGCGCGCGACCGTCTGGTCATCATGGTCACGCACAATCCCGACCTGGCATACCAATACGCCACGCGCATCGTCAACCTGGCGGACGGCAAGATCACCGATGATTCCGATCCTTTCGATGTCGCTGACGCCACGCGCCGCGAGGCCAAGCCTACGCGCAAAACCTCGATGAGCTTTGTGACGGCGCTGGGGCTTTCTGCCCGAAACCTCATGACCAAGAAGGGCCGCACGGCCATGACTGCCTTTGCGGGCTCGATTGGCATTATCGGTATCGCGGCGATTCTGGCGCTGTCCAACGGCGTAAACGGCTACATCAAAAAGGTCGAGGAGGATACGCTCTCGAGCTACCCACTCACCATTTCCAAGCAGGATTACGACCTGTCGTCCATGATGGGCGGGCAGGGGGCCGCGGATGATGACTCGCCTGAAAACGTGGATTCGTCCGACGACAGTGCCGGCGGCAAGGCTCAGGGAACCGATAAGATTCCCGTGGTCACGGCCGTAAAGGATATGTTTGCGAGCGTTAAGTCCAACGACATGACGAGCTTTAAGGCATGGCTTGACGACGGCGGCGACGGTATCGACAAAGAGGTCAACGCCATTCAGTACGGCTACGGTGTATCGCCGGTTGTCTATCGTGCCGGCAAGGGTGACGAGAAACCCGTTCGGCTGGTGCCCAATGCCATGACCGAGGCCATGAGCGGAGGCGCGAGCTCGGCGGCAACGGTGAGCATGGAATCCATGGGAACCTCGGTCTTTAACGAGATGATCGACGACCAGAGCCTGCTCGACAGTCAGTACGATGTCGTCGCCGGTCATTGGCCCACGTCCGCCAACGAAGCCGTAATGGTGCTCTCGAGTCGTGGCACGGTGGGTGACTACACGCTCTACAGCATCGGCGCGCTGGATATCAATGAGCTCAACGATCTGGTAAACAGCGCTATGACGGCTGACGGTGGGGTCGAAACGCCCGAGACCGGCACCGAATTTACCTACGACGATGCGCTGTCCACGACGTTTAAGGTGTTGTCGTCGGCCGATGCCTATCGCAAAAACGAAGAGACCGGCATGTGGACTGACATGTCTGGCGACGCCGACTTTATGGCAGCCAAGGTTGCCGACGGTATCGACGTGCACATTGTGGGCGTGGTGCGACCCAACGAGACGGCTAACGCGAGCGCGTTGTCCCCGGGCATTGCCTATACGCATGCGCTGACTCGCCAGCTTATGGAGCGCGCTGCCGATTCGCAGATTGTGCAGGAGCAACTCGCCCACCCCGAGACGGATGTCTTTACGGGCAAAACCTTCGACGAACTGCAAGGCGAGGCCAAACAAGGCGTGGATCTGGGCAGCATGTTCAGTGTGGACGAGGCGGCGCTCAAGAGCGCGTTCTCGTTTGATGCGTCTGCACTCTCGGGTGCGGCCGGCGGTATGGACCTTTCTGGTATCGACTTATCCGGGCTGGACATTGACCTTTCGGGCGTTGGAAGGGACATCGACTTCAGCGACATCATGGCAAAAGCACCGGCCCCAGATTTCTCGGGCATCTTTGACGGTCTGGAGCTCACGCCCGAGCAAATGCAGCAGGTGGGAATGCTTGCCAACCAACTGTTTGAGGGCTTTTTGCGGTCTGATCAGTTTAGGGCGCTGTCACCCGAAGATCTTAAAGACGCGGCAAAGCTCGCTGCCGCATTCTCGACGTATCTTGAGAGTGATGCCACGGCGCAGCAATACCTGACACAGCTCAAGGCACTCGGTGGCGATGCCCTGGCCGAGCGCCTGCAACAGACGATGACCGACTATGTGCAAAAGCAGCTGGCTCCGTATCTGCAGCAGGCTATGGATCAGGTGATGAAGTCGATCAGCGATCAGATTGCGGCGACGGTGTCAACTCAGCTCAAGGCAGGCGCGGCAGGGCTTATGGACCAGATGGCGACGCAGATGTCTTCGAGTTTTGCTAACCTGGCGAGCGCCATGCGCGTGGATGCGAGTGCCTTTACTCGTGCCATTCACTTCAACATGGACGCCGAGGACCTGAGTTCGCTCATGATGAGCTATGCCAAGGCGTCGAAGCTCACCTACGACAACAATCTGACCACGTTGGGCTATGCGGACGAGGCAGACCCCATCTCGGTCAAGATTTTCCCGCGCGACTTTGAGGCCAAGGAGCGCGTGCTCGATCACATCGACGCGTACAACAAGCAGGTCAAAGCCGCCGGCCACGATAATCGGGCAATTTCGTACACCGACTACATGGGCATCATCATGGGTTCGGTAACCGACATCGTGAACACCATCAGCTTGGTGCTCATCGCATTCGTAAGCATCAGCCTGGTGGTGAGCTCCATCATGATCGGCATCATCACGTACATCAGCGTGCTGGAGCGCAAAAAGGAGATTGGCATTCTGCGTGCGATTGGCGCGTCGAAGCGTAACGTGGCAAACGTGTTCAACGCCGAGACCTTTATCGAGGGCCTCATTGCCGGCGTCTTTGCTGTTGTCGTCGTGGTGGCCGTGAGCTTCCCGGTCAATGCTTGGGCGCTTGCGGCCAAACAGGTCCCCAACCTGATGAGCCTGCCCGTGCAGGATGCGCTGGTGCTCATCGCAATTTCAGTGCTGCTGACGGTCGTTGCCGGCCTGCTGCCGGCCCGCAGCGCATCCAAGAAGGACCCCGTCGAAGCCCTGCGCTCCGAATAATGCGACAAAGGGACAGTCCCTTTGTCACATTGAGACCCTTGCGAAAACGGGGTCTAATTACCGTTCGGCAGGTTAAGAACTCCCTCTCCCCGCTTAATGCTTGACGAAGAGTCCTCTGGTTTATATACCTATCGGTAGGCATATAGGATGTATTGCCGATAGAAATGGAGCAACCATGACTCTCACCACACCAGCCAAAAAAGATTGTCTCCGTGAAAGCGGCGCATTTGCTTGGGTCGTCGTTATTGCGCTCGGCTTAATGTCCGCCGGAACAACTGGCACATATAGCATTATTGCCGGCTCATTCGTTGCTCCAGTATGTGAAGATCTGGGCTTTGACTACACTTCTTTTTCTTTCTATTTCACCGCGATTCTTCTTGGCCTTGCGCTTGGGCTTCCGCTTTTGAGTCGCTTCATTCCAAAAGTAATCGGCAAACCATGGCATATTTGCATTGAACTCGTCCTTATTGCCGCCGGCGCCGCAATGGCGTTCTACACCGAGGTCTGGATGTTCACCGTCTCCGCCGCAGTGATCGGCATCTGCTTTTCGTTTACAACGGGCGTCTGCATGTCCGATGTCATTGACCAATGGTTCAGCAAATCGTCCGGTCTCGCCATCGGCCTCGCTTGGGGCGTTAATTCTCTCTGCACGCTGTTATTGAGTCCTGTCATTACGCTGGTCATCGAGCAGCAAGGCTGGCGTACGGGATACATCGTGCTTGCGGCCGTTTCTGCAGCTATGATTTTGCCTGCAAGCGCATTTATCATTCGCCTTAACCCCTCTGATCGCAATATGCTTCCGTACGGAGAGACCGTCTCCGAAACCCATGAGAGCTGCAGCGCCGATGAGCAGGAAGATGTCCTTTCGGGCATGGCACTCCGCGATGCCGCGAAAACGCCGTCTTTTATTCTCTGTGTCCTCTTGCTTTGCGTGGCGCAGCTCACCTGCTGCATGAACCAGCTGTTTCCAACCTATGCAAGCGAGGTCGGTTTCAATCCTATCGTAGGAAGCTTAATGGTCTCGGCAGCTTCACTCTCCGATATCTTCCTAAATCCCTTCGTGGGCAAAACATGCGACAAGCTTGGCGCTATTAAAGCAACGGTCGCATGGACAGGTGTCAGCATTCTTTCATTCCTGCTTCTTATCATTGGCGGAAGCAATGAGACCGTTTCCATCATTGCAGCTGGTGTAAACGATGTCATGTTCGCCATCGTTGGAACCGCAATGCCGATGCTTCTCCTCTCGCTCTTTGGATCACGCGATTTTGGAAGGATCTATTCGATCGTTTGCTCAGCGGGCTATGTCGTCGGTGCTTTTGGAATGCCGGTCATGATGAAGGTTTACGGCATGGCAGGGTCATTCCAGGGAGTATTTATCTTCTGCATTGCCTGCAACCTTATGATTGCTGCGTTTGCTATCGTTTCCGGCTTTCTCAATAAGGCTGCTGAAAAGTAATAAGCGCCGATTGCACCGGCATAGATTGCCACGCAACAGGGGTCGACTCCAAGCCAGATTGGAGTCGACCCCTGTTTTCGTTTTAAAGGTTGCCCGCAGGCACCATGGGCGCCAACATGCGCTTCAGCTTGGCTGGTCTATTTGAACATAAGCTCGACTATTCCCGCCCAAACCGCTTTCTCATCAATATCCTCACCTTGAGCGACCGTATTGCTTGCTCCCTCCAGAACGGTATAAAGAATTTGTACGTAGAGCATTACGTCGGCGCTATCGGAAAACGCGCCAATCTCTACACCATGAAGAAGGATGTCTTTAAGCGCATCCATGGTTCGTTTGGTCGCCGTCGCTTGACGTTCCTGAACTGCAGGAATTCGATTTGCTTGAACGCTAACCTCGGCCAGCACGCGCCGGCGCTTTTCATCGCTTCGATAGCCACCTATAACTGAATTGCCGAGCTCGATAAGCGCGGCCTTGAACCCGTCCCTATCGACTATTAGCGAGTAGTCGCGCTGATAGTCAATGGTCGGAAACATGCTGTCCAAGAGCGTAGTGAAAATCTCCTCTTTTGAGGGAAAGTAGTAGTACACCGACGGCTTGGATATACCGACAAAGTCGCAAATCTTTCCGATAGACGCTTTGTCATAACCGACTTCTGCCACAAGATCGTACATTGCGTCCAATATTTTTTTTCTTGTGCTCACGCTGCATTTCTCCATTGCAAATCACTTCCGCACTACCAACATTATTAAGGATGGCAACGGAACATCAATTCGTGTCCAAACATGACCACTATATACGGCGAACGGTATGTATCAGTAGGCGAGCGGCAATTATTCAAAATTATCTACCGAACGGTAGGTATAGTAGTACTATAGCAGGTGAAACCCCGCTATTGTCGCGGCCGGACAGCATCGCGGGAAACCCGACGGAAGGACCAACCATGTACGAGAACTATCGTATGCCGGGCGAGTTCGAGAAGCGCTCCAACGTCTATGTGACATGGCTTCCCGATTACATCCGTGCAGAGGGCTACGATAACCGCCAGCCCTGCGTTGACGTGATCAAGGCTCTGCTCGAGTATGGCGACGTTACGGTCAACCTCAATTGCGGCACCCCCGGCTCCTATGAGGAGGCTTGCTCGCGCCTGAAGGAGGAGGGGGTTGATCTCGATCGCATCGAGATCACGCAGTTCGAAGACTCCAACTTCTATGTCCGCGACAACGGTCCCAGCATCATGGTCGACGACAAGGGCCATTCTTATATGGTCAACCCCGCTTGGACCTATTACGGCGTGTGGGACAAGAACTCCCCGGAGTGCCAGTCCGCACGTAAGGCAGCCGTTCACATGGCGGTTGCGCTCGGTTGCTTCGATATCGTCAATTCCGAAATGGTTTCGGAGGGCGGCGACCGCGAGTTTGACGGTCACGGCACTCTGATCGCCATCGAGGACACGGAATGCCGCAAGCGTAATCCCGAGTTCACGAAAGAGGAAATAGAGGCCGAGTATAAGCGCATCTACAACCTCAACAAGGTTATCTGGCTTCCGCAGCCTATGCTCGAGGACGACGACTATCGACTGGGCATCCTCGACGAGAAGGAAGACGGAACTCCCGTCTTTGGCATGAGCTTTGCAGCTCACATTGATGAGATGTGTCGCTTTATCACTCCGAACAAGATTCTTCTTGCCGAGGTGTCCGATGAAGAGGCAGCCTCGAGCAAGGCTGGAGCAGAGTCTCGTCGCCGCATTGAGGCAGCCTACGAGATCCTGAGCAACGAAACGGACTGGGAGGGCAAGCCCTTCGAGATCGTTCGTATGCCCACCGCCGAGCCTATTGAAGTCGTTATCGCCCCTGGCGATGAAGATTACGAGCTCTATAAGGGCTTCATCGACGAAATGGGCGGCAAGTTTATGGATGGCACCCCCTGGCCCGAGGGCCCCGTCCACTTCTACGCCGCAGCGAGCTACTGCAACTTCCTGATTTGCAACGGCGTCGTTCTTGGCCAGCGTTATTACCACGAGGGCATGAGCGAGGTCGTGAAAGAGAAGGATGAGCAGGCCAAGGCAGTTCTTGAGAGCTGCTTCCCCGATCGCAAGGTCATCATGATTGATTCCCTCGCGCTTAACCTGTCCGGCGGCGGCGTGCACTGCTGGACTAAGGACGTGGCGGCCAGTCGTTAGTGAGCCTTAGAGCCTGCGCTCTTTGGCTTAGGCGCCACATGTACCGCTCCCCGAGGGATATCCGTGTTTTCCTCGGGGACACATTCAACAATAATTTTGATAATAATTCGAAAGGAAATAGGCATGAACAACAGCCTCCGCGGTCGCGACTACATCAACATCCATGATCTCTCCTCCGAGGATTTCCGCTATCTCATCGATCTTGCCTGGAACCTTAAGGCTCAGAAGAAGTCTGGTGTCGACCAGCGCTACTTCCCCGGCAAAAACGTCCTCGCCAACTTTGAGTGGGGCTCGACCCGTACTCGTTGCGCATTCGAGACCTCCTGCAACGATTTGGGCATGGGCTTCACTTATCTGACCAACTCCCACATGGGTGACTGCGAGACCGTCAAGGACGCCATGCGCGTCTTTAACGGCATGTATGATCTCATCGTCTATCGCGCACAGAAGGACGAGCAGTTCCTCTATGACGTCGCCGACCTGGTTGACATCCCGGTCATCAATGCCCTTACTCTCGGCGATCACCCGACTCAGATGCTCGCTGACGCTCTTACGATGGAAGAGCAATGGGGCGGTTTGCGTACGAGCCGCGGCAAGAAGATGGCTTTCGTTGGCAACTGCGCCGGCGCCCCGGTGTGGTATGGCCGTCTGTGCGCTATGCTCGACATGGACTTCCTCGCCATCGGCCCCGACGACCTCCGTCATCAGATGTGCAAGGAAATGATCGAAGAGGTGGAGGCCTGCTACGCCAAGTACGCTCCCAATAGGACCTTTACCATCACCTCTGACCTCGATGCCCTGGATGGCGTTGACGTTATCGTTACCGAGGAGTGGCGCTACATCAACCCCGAGTGCGGCGAAGAGGTTCTGGATCCCGACGACTACAACTCCTGGCTGGGCGATGCCGAGTCTTTGTACCCCTATCGCGTCACCAGCGAGCTGTGCAAGCGCACCAACAATCCCGACATCTTCTGCATGCATGAGCTTCCCTCTGTCCATAACGCAGATCACCGTGTCGGCAAAATGCTCCTCGACCAGTGCAAGAACGACCTCCATCGCGAAATCATCACCGAGGGCTTTGAGATTGCCGACGAGTGCTTTGAGGCCAACGCTTCGGTCATCTTCCGTGAGGCAGAGAACCGTCAGCACACCATCAAGGCTGTTATGTGTGCCCTTCTGGGTCTCTAGGAGCTGTATCAATGGATAATGCAAAGTTAAAGAGCAGCAAGGTTTACGCATGGGTTCTCGTAATCGCGCTCGGCCTTATGTCTGCCGGCACGACCGGATCCTATAGCGTCATCGCGGGCTCCTTCGTCGCACCCGTGTGCGAGGAGTTCGGGTTTGACTATTCCATCTTCTCGTATTACTTCACCGCAACGCTCATTGGTCTTGCGGCAGCTCTTCCGTTTGTCGGAAAACTCATTCCCAAGGTCGTTGGCAAGGTTTGGCTCCCCGTTGTCGAGCTTATTTTGCTCGCTGCCGGCGCAGGCATGGCCTTCTACACCGAAGTCTGGATGTTCATCGCCGCTGGCGCCCTGATTGGCGTTTGCTTCGCCTTCACCACCGGCGTCGCCATGTCCGACGTTATTGACCAGTGGTTCAAAAAATCTGGTGGCCTGGCAATCGGTCTCGCTTGGGCAGTGAACTCGATTTACATGCTCATCATGAGCCCCGTCATCACCTCTGTCATCGAGGCCGCTGGCTGGAGGACTGGCTATCTGGTGCTCGCTGGCGTCTCCGCCGTGCTCATTCTCCCCGCTTCCGTCCTGATTATTCGCTATAAGCCTCAGGACAAGGGCATGCTGCCCTATGGCTACGTCGAGGGCGAGACGGTCACCGAGACCGAGGAGACGACCGAGGATAGCACGCGTGGCGTTAGCTATGCGCGCGCCATTAAGTCGCCTGCCTTCTTCTTCTGCATCGGCTTCCTCTGTCTCGTTCAGCTCACTTGCTGCATGAACCAGCTCTTCCCGACGTATGCTTCCGAGGTTGGTTTTAGCCCCATGGTGGGCGGCTTCATGGTATCCGCTGCATCGCTCTTCGATCTGTTCCTCAATCCGATCGTCGGCACCACTTGCGATAGGTTCGGCAGCACGAAGGCCATTCTGGGCTGGCTCGCTGTCTCCATCCTCTCCTTTGTCATGCTCATGATGAGCAGCGGCAACTCGACGCTCAGCATCCTCGCAGCAGGCGTGAACGACGTAATGTACGTCATCGCTGGCACTGCCCTGACCGTTTTGGTTATGGATGTCTTTGGCTCCCGCGATTTCGGTCGCATCTTCGCGCTGATCTGCTCCGTGGGCTATATCGTCGGCGCCTTTGGCATGCCCGTTATGATGAAGGTCTATGAGCTTGTCGGCTCCTTCCAGGGCGTCTTCATCTTCTGCATCGCATGCAACGTTATTATCGGCCTGTTCTTGCTGCTGGCAAAAAAGACTGGTAAGAACCTCTCCTGGGACGAATAGTTCGATTCGTCTTAGACATACGCTGTAGGGCTTAACCTGCAGCCGCTTTGGGGCATCGACTAACATCGGTGCCCTTTTTCATCGAATGTGACAAAGGAGCAGCCACTTTGTCACATTGAGTGGCATGTAAATCGAGGTCTAATACTTTTCCGAGAAGTGAACGGCCATACTTGGACCTCCGAAGCATCGACATTTTTAGACGTCAAACCCGCAGGATTTGGCTGGCAAAACCGCAGGAAATTGCATCTCGAAAGTGCCGATGCTTCGGGGGCCCGTTTTCACTCGTTCACTTCTCGGGAAAAGTATTAAACCTCGTTGTATGGGGTGCGGCTGGAGGGTGGTCATCGTTCAGTAGCTACCTCTTCCTTGTGAATCGCCTGAAGCGCAAGGCATAATGCATGTGACAAAGGGACGGCCCCTTTGTTGTGTTGATATGAGAGAAGAGTAGATGATCCTTTCGCTGGCCCCTATGGAGGGGATTACCGGGCATGTGTTCCGTCGCGTGCATGCGGAGTGCTTCGGTGCGCTCGATTGCTATTACACGCCGTTTTTGCCGCCGCCGCGGGTGGGAAACCGCTTTGGCGGCAAGGCGTTTAAGGAGATCGATCCTGCCAATAACCAGGGGCTCAACGTGGTGCCTCAGCTGATGTCCAAGAACGCGGACGAGTTTGTGTGGGCGGCACAGGTGCTCGCCGACATGGGCTACCGCGAGGTCAATCTCAACCTGGGTTGCCCTTCGGGAACGGTTGTCGCCAAGGGCAAGGGCTCGGGTTTCTTGCGCAATCTCGACGAGCTCGAGGCGTTCTTAAGCGATGTGTGCGAGCGGTCGCCGTTGCCGGTGTCGGTAAAGACCAGGCTGGGGCTGGAGAATGACGACGAATACGAGCGCGTGCTCGATCTGTATTGCCGCATGCCGTTGGCAGAGCTGATCGTGCACCCGCGCGTGCAAAAGGACCGCTATACGGGATCGCCGCGCAAGGAGTTTTACGGCGAGACGCTGGGGCGTGCGCCGTTCCCCGTGGCCTATAACGGCGACATTTTCGATCTTGAGGATATGGATGCGCTGGTGGAGGCCTATCCCGGGACGCGCCATGTGATGCTGGGGCGTGGCTTGCTTGCGAACCCCGCGCTCGCTCGCATGGTCAAGGGCGGTCCCGCTGCCACGGCAGCCGAACTGCAGCGTTTCCACGACACGCTGTTTGCGGCCTATGCAGAAGAGATTGGCGGCAATGCGGTCTTCCGCATGAAGGAGTGGTGGTTCTACGCCAAGTGCGCTTTCGCTGATCCCGCTACCGTCCACAAGATCGTACGCAAGACCAAAAAGGTCGACGAATACCGCGCTGCCGTCGAGCGCGTCTTTCGTGAACAGCCGCTTGCACCCACAGCTCGCTTCCACGGCTAACTAGTCATCGGGGGCGTTCTTTAACGACTGGTCATTTAAGGACGTCCCCAACGACTATGTAGCAAAAACATGTACACCAGCATCCAAAGATGTCGAAAAATGTCGACTTTGGATGCTGGTGTACATGTTTGGGCCCGACGGGGGAGCGGGCCTAGGCAATCAGTGCATCAAGTGTAATGAGCTCTCTGAGCCGCTCCGTGCGTGTTTGCCCATGGCGTTTGGCTTTTTCGTCAAACGCCTCAAGAATCGATTCGCCCACACGTGCTGATATAACGACGCTCGGCTCATCGGAGATTGGTGGCCTTCCCAACTTGATGGTGTGACCTTTCGGCCACTCATCTTTTTCGTAGGCTTCCGCGGCTTTCTTCAACTCTCCGGGAGCAAACCCCATCATCTTTTCGAGCTGCTTAGCATCCATGGCGCCTCCTATCGATCGACATAATGTCGAGCGCCGGTTCTCGGATTCTCTTTTTGTATACAATTTTGTAGACAAAAATACAAGCAGTTCATCGGGCTAATTAGCTTGTTTTGACCTGCCTGTTCGATAGGAAATGAGCATTGACGGCTTCGATACTCCTTTGCTTTTCAGCTTGGAATTTGGATGCTCATTGAACTTCCGGAGGGGAGCCCTTTATTAAGCTATTGAGATTCTGGGCAGGAGCTCTCACTGGTCTTCGGTAATGGGGCCAGCTTAATTCGCGACACAGTGTGTCGCGAATGGGAGTAGTCGTTAGGTGTCCTTCAATGGCTACTCATATAAGAACGTTCAAGTGTCGGATTTTGTCATTTAGTGTCGCTCTCAGCGACTATTCTGGAGGGTCGTGGTCAAAAAAGGGCAAATATGAGTACTGTTGCCATTATGGTTGCATTTATTTGCTATAAATTGTAGCTCCTGATGAGATTTGTTCCCATTAAGAGCTACTTTTATTGAACATATGAGGAGAAATAACGTCGTCTGCGGACGAGTGGAACGTTGAATAGTTCCTGAAGTGATCAAAATCGCTGCTACTAAACAGGTAGCAGTACTCATATTTGCCCTTTTTTGACCACAGCCCTCTCGGAAACCTTTCCAGAGGCGTCAAACAGCCATAATCCAAAGGTCTCCTCAAACAATTAGCCGGCCAAGAGCGTCCATGACTACCAAAAAGCTGTACGCCAGCATCCAAAGATGTCGAAAAATGTCGACTTTGGATGCTGGTGTACATGTTTGGGTCGTATGGGTTGGGGCCCTGGACGGACAGAGCGTGCGTACTAGAGCAGGTTTTCCTGCACCCACGCGATGATGTCGCTCGATTCGTAGAGTGGTTTGCCGTCGATGAACAGGCAGGGAACCTGGCGTTTTCCGCCGACGGCGATGAGTGTCTGTTCGGCATCGGAATCGGTCGAGATATTGCGCTCGGGAATGGTCACGCCGTTATCGGCCAAAAAGTGCTTGACCTTTAAGCAATACGGGCAGCCGGTCATAACGTACAGCTCGAGCTCATGATCAGTAGCCATAGGTCTCCAATCGGTTGAGGTTTTGATTGAAATACCCAAAGCCGCCGCGGTCTATGCGCGCGTCAACGACGACTCGATGGCCTGGACCAGAAACGCCGTGGCTCCGGTGCCGCAGGGCTTGTCGTAGTAGTCAACAAAGCGCTGGTCGGCAAGATAGCCATTGGCGAGGCCCAGGTACGCTTCGTTCTGGGGTTCGCGTCCCCAGTTGAGACCAATCCAACGACGATGCATCGCGACGAGCTTGCGAGCCTCGCTTCCATCCGCATCGCCGTCGCCCATGGCAATCGAAAGCTGGCCCAGAACAGCGCGTTCAAGTTCCTTCATGTCGTTCCATGTCTGAGGATCCATGTCCAGTAACGTTTCGTTTGCGGCATCGATGGCCTCATCGCCATAGCGCGCCCGCGCCTCGGCGCCGTAGCGCTCCTCGTTTTCCTGCACGGTGCGCCAGCGCTCCAGTTGCGGCAGGACGGCGCCCATGAGCGAGACGGCTTCGTCGAGCGACATACCGGTGTTTTGTGCCAGGCGCGGGGCACAATCCTCGATCATTGCCTCCATGGTGGTGTCGTAGGTGTACTTGCCGTGGTCGTAGCACCACTTGCAGTAATGGTCGGTCGTGGCGCCCGCGGCATCGGTGCCGCAGTCGTCGGGCGTGAGTATCATGCCGCAGCTCTGGCAATAATGCTCGGGCATTTCGAGCAGATGAGACAGCGGCTCGCCGGTTACGGCGGCAATGAGCTTCATCATGTCGATGCCCGGCGTGACCTCGTCGCGCTCCCAACGGCTGACGGCTTGGCGCGTGACAAATAGTTTGGCGGCGAGCTGCTCTTGGGTAAGGTGATGGGCGCGACGGACAGCGATGAGCTTTTCTGCAAAGGCCATAGCGGCTCCTTTCTGCTGGTTGATGGCTTAAGCATACGCGGCGGCAGGCGCCCTTCCAAGCAACCGTTGGTTGCACGACAGGAGTCCGCGGCGAAGAATTGCGCGCAACGCCCCACGCCTCCATGCCGTACAATGACCGGCATGGAACCTATCGCACACATACATACCGACCTGCCGCAGAAGTTCGGCATCCCGCGCAACAGCTTTTTGGCGCCCCATCTGCAGGGACGCATCGTTTTTGAGCCGGAATTTGCCTCCAATGCAGCGGTTGAGGGTCTGGACTCCTTCTCTCACCTGTGGCTGCTGTGGCGCTTCGAAAACGGAACGCCCGGCGGCACGGCTAAGGATATTGCCGTCGACGCTAAAACGCAGGACAGGTCCGGCACCAACGTCAAGTGGTCGAAAACCGTGCGCCCGCCGCGTCTGGGTGGAGCCGAGCGCGTGGGCGTGCTTGCCACGCGCAGTCCGTTTCGCCCTAATCCCATCGGTCTCACCTGCGTTAAGCTCGACCGCGTGGAGCTTACCGACGACGGCCCCATCATCCATGTGCTGGGAGCAGATCTGCGCGACGGTACGCCCATCTACGACATTAAGCCCTACATTCCGTTTGCGGACTGTCACCCGGATGCGACCGGCGGCTGGATTGAGGATGCTCCGTGGCAAGAGCTCGATGTTGAGTTTCCGCAAGCGCTACAGGATATGGTCCCGCCCGCAAAGCTCCCCGGCTTGGTCGAAGTCCTTCGCCAAGACCCACGCCGCGCAGGCAGCAAGCACGAGCCAAACCGCATTTACCACTTGGCTTACGCCGGGCTCGACATATCGTTTACGGTCGATGAAACCCAGCTAACCGTAGTCGCCGTCAACGACGCGCGAGACTAACCAGCCATTCGCCCGCACCCGTCAAATTAAGCGCCAAACCCCGCGCCAAAACCGCCCGTGCTGGTGGACAATAGCGCCTATCGAAACAGTCTACTTTGCACGGGGGTCCAGCATGAAATACGACTTCACTTCAATCATCGACCGCCACGGCATGGACTCCATCGCCGTTGACTCTTGGGGCGAGATCCCCGGTATGGCTCCGAACGCACCCGACGAGGGCTTCGACCGCATCCCCATGTGGGTGGCCGACATGAATTTTGCCACGGTGCCCACGGTCCAGGAACACATCATTCAGCGTGCCCAGCACCCCATGTTTGGCTACTTTAACCCGCGCGCTGAGTACTTCGATCGCATCATCGAATGGCAGAATCGCCGCAATGGCGTCGAAGGTTTGAGCCCTGAACATATCGGCTACGAAAACGGCGTGCTGGGCGGCGTCGTGTCGACGCTGCGCGCGTATGTCCAGCCGGGCGATGCGGTGCTGGTCCACAGCCCCACCTACATCGGCTTTACCAAGTCCATCGAGGCCGCGGGCTATCGCATTGTCCACAGCCCGCTTAAACTCGACAACCGGGGCGTGTGGCGCATGGACTTTGAGGACATGGAGTGCAAACTCGCCCAAAACAACATCCATGCCGCGGTGTTCTGCTCGCCGCACAATCCCTGCGGGCGCGTATGGGAGCGCGACGAAATCGAGCGCGCCATGGACATCTATCGCCAGCACGATTGCGTGGTGATCTCGGACGAGATTTGGTCCGATATCATCCTGCCGGGACACAAGCATATCCCGACGCAGTCGGTGAGCGAGGATGCCCGCATGCGCACGGTTGCCCTCTATGCGCCGAGCAAGACGTTTAACCTGGCGGGTCTGGTCGGCAGCTACCACATCATCTACAACGAGACGCTGCGCGACCGCGTGTGTGCCGTGTCCAACAAGACTCACTACAACGAGATGAACGTCCTCTCGATGCACGCGCTTATCGGTGCCTACCAGCCGCAAGGCTACGAGTGGCTGGATGAGCTCAACCAGGTGCTTGCCGGCAATATCGAGTACTTCTGCAATTACGTGGACGAGCATTTTGAGGGCGTGTCTTATTCGCGTCCGCAGGGCACGTACATGGTGTTTCTGGACTGCACCGAGTGGTGCCGCGAGCATGGCCGCGATATTCAGTGGCTGCTCGACGAGGGGGCGCGCGTGGGCGTGGGGTATCAGGACGGCCGTCCGTTCCACGGGCCCTGCCACATTCGCGTGAATCTGGCGCTGCCGCTTTCGCGCGTAAAGGAAGCGTGCGACCGCCTGGACCGCTACGTTTTTAATGCACGGTAAGTGAGCACTGCATGTGGGGCCTTCTGCCAAGTCGGCTAGAAGGCCCCGCATGGTAGAACGTCTGTAACCATTGGGCACTCGAGTGGTTTCGTTTGTTATTATTTTCTCCATTTCAGTCTGTAAACAGGATCGTCTGGAGCTCGATGAAAAGACCCCGTCGCTCGGTTGCCATTTCGTTGTTTGTCGCGCTTGCGGTGGCGTGCGCCTTTGCCGTAGCGATAGCCGGCTGTTCCGGGTCGAATGACGGAGCCTCGACGTCTGCATTAGAAGGTCTGGATGCCTTGCAGGCCAAAGACGACGACCTTAAGACGCTCAACGTCGGCAGCGACCTCTATCCGCCGTTTGTGTATACCGACGAGTACGGCGATATCGTTGGCCTGGATGTCGAGATATTGACCGAGGCTTTGGCCCGCATTGGTTACAAGCCAAAGTACCAGCTGATCGATTGGGAAAAGAAGAAAGAGCTGCTGGCGAGCGGCGAACTCGATTGTGTCATGGGCAGCTTTAGCATGACGGGTCGCGAAAACGAGTATCGTTGGGCCGGCCCGTACCTTGCGAGCCGCCAGGTGGTCGCGGTCGATCCCGCGAGCGATATCTACACGCTTGCCGATCTTGAGGACAAGGTCGTGGCCGTTCAGTCCACCACCAAGCCCGAGGACATTTTGCTCAATCATACAAATGAAAACGTTCCGCAGATCAAGGAGCTCTACAGCTTTTCGGACCGCTCATACCTGAACCCGGCGCTCGTCGAAGGCCTGGTCGATGCCATCGCCGCGCATGAGTCCTCGCTGCTCACCTACGAAAAAGATTATGGTGTGACGTATCGCATTCTGGATGAGCCGCTGCTAGAGGTCGGTTTGGGCACCGCTTTCGATATCAACGATACGCGCGGCATCGACGTCAAGCTCGCTCATGCCTACCAGGAAATGCTTGCCGATGGCACCATGGAACGCCTGGTGTCAAAGTACTTTGATGACCCTTCGCCATTTTTGAATATGGAGGGCCTGTCATGATCGATGTGCCCGACCGCGCCGCTCAGGAGCGGGGCAATCGTTCGGCAGGGGCATGGCTCCTTGTCGCTCTGCTGGGGATAGCGCTCTCGGTTGCTGCCGGCATGATGAGCTATGGTTACACGACGGCCCAAGCCGAGCAGCGCTTTGCCGACGTTGTCGATTACGTGGCGACGCAGAGCCTTTCCTACGATGCGTTCAACAGCGCCTATGCGACCAAAAACCTGATTCGCGTTATGGAGATTGCCGGAGAGACAGCGCGCGATATGGAACGCGACGGCTCGGTGGATAACGCCACGCTGGAGCAATATGCCGACCAGTTCAATGTGAGTGCACTGATCGTGACGGACGCATCGGGCAGCTTGGTGTCCGAGTGCTCGACGGATGACGTGGGCTGCGAGTCGCTCGCTACGTATTTCAAGGAAGCGCCCGTGTTGGAGGTGGCGGCCCATCCGCTTAAGTCCTATACCGCCCGTATCACGCTTGCGGATGATTCGGTCGCAGACATCGGCTGCGTGACTCGGCAGGATGGCGAGGGCATCGTTGTCGCAGTGAGGCACCAGAGCGCCAAGGCGGTCGCGAGCAATACACTCAAACTGCAGAGCTTGCTTGATGGCTATGAAACCATCGATAGCGGCAATATCGTGATCGAAAGCGACGGCAAGGTCGTTGCGACCAATGCCGTTGAACCCACCGTATTGGGCGTGTTCGATCTGCCTGCGACGGATGTCTTTATTGTCGACGGTATTAAGGATCGATGCCTGGCTGGTAAGGTCAGATTGGTTAACGCCGACGGCGAGTGGTATTTGGGCACATTTGGAAAAGCGCACAAATTCTATGTGTACACCTATGCCTCGGCGCAGCGCTACTTTGAGGTCGCCGCGGCTGTTGCCGCCGGCGTGCTGGTGCTCTACGGCGGTGTTATAGCCGTTGTTGTGACGGTGCGTCGCCGCGCTGATCGTCGACGTTTGACGGACTTGCTGCAGCAGGAGCGCGACTATGGCGACAAGCTGGCAAAGGCGGCGCGTGAGGCCTCGTCTGCCAACTCGGCAAAGACGGAGTTTCTGCGTCGCATGAGCCACGATCTGCGCACGCCCATCAACGGCATTCGCGGCATGGTTGAGGTCGGCGATGCCAATGCGGACGATCTGCAAAAGCAGACCGAGTGCCGCTCAAAGATCTGGACGGCATCGGGACTGCTGCTCGACCTTGCCAACGAGGCACTCGATATGAGCCGCCTGGAGAGCGGGCAGGTCGACCTGAACCTCGTGCCCATAAATTTGGTGGCCCTCAACTGTGAAGTGCGCGATATTCTGGAGCGCCAGGCCGAGGAGCGTCTGGTGACAATTATCTCCGACCAGCAGACGCTTAATCATCCCTATGCGCGGGTGAGCGTGACGCACCTCAAGCGTTTGTTGCTCAATATTGCCGGCAATGCCGTCAAGTACAACCGCCAGGGCGGCTATGTCCGCCTGGTGTGCCGCGAGGTGGAGCCAGCGGATGGCGTCCCCGTCTATGAATACACGATCGCCGACAACGGTATTGGCATGAGCGAGGAGTTCCAAAAGCACCTCTACGAGCCGTTTTGCCGCGAGGAGCAGCAGGTGGAAGGCGCTTCATCGGGAACTGGCCTGGGCGCGCCTATCGCAAAACAGCTGGTCGAGCTTATGGGCGGAACCATGAGCTTTACGAGTGTCTTGGGGCAGGGGACGACGTTTACCATTCGCCTGCCGTTCGAGAAGTGCGACCGCTCCGAGATTCCTCAGGCAGTTCCCGCGGATGCGGGAGACGGCGATGCGCTCCAGGGCTTGCGCGTTTTGCTCGTAGAGGATAACGATCTGAATGCCGAGATCGCGCAGTTTACGCTCAGCCGTGCCGGTGCCATCGTGACGCATGCTAAGGATGGTGAGTCTGCCGTCGAGATGTTTACCGCGAGCGCACCGCACGAGTACGACGTGGTGTTGATGGACATCATGATGCCTGGCATCGATGGCCTTGAGGCCACGCGTCAGATTCGAGCACTCGATCGCGAGGATGTCGCGACCACGCCGATTATCGCCGTGAGTGCCAACGCCTTTGCCGACGACCGTAGGCTTTCGCGTGAGGCGGGCATGAACGCGCACCTGAGCAAACCTGTGAGCTCGCAAGAGCTCGTCGAGGCGCTAGCGCACATCGCCGCCGACGCTTCATAAGCATATGGCCCGGTTCCAAGGTGGGTTGGAACTGGGCCATATTATTATTGATGAGGCCTGTTGAGGGGCTTACTTTTCTTGAATCTGCTTGCCGCAAAGATGCTCAATCGAAATCTCGTAGAGCTGGACGCCCTTGATGTCCTTGGCGATTTCCTCTTCGACTTCTTCGGCAGAAGGGTAGTACTTAAGGGCGAGCTGGCGGACTTTGTCCTCGATAAACGCGGGGGTGTCATTCGCCAGGCGACAACGGCCAAAGACGACGGTGCTCATAACGTAGGGAGCCCAGTCACCGTCCTGGTACCACTCGTTGCCGTATACGGTAAAGCAGACCTTGTCATCGCGCTTGAGTGCGTCGACCTTGTGGCCGGCTTTGGCGCCATGGAAATAGATCTTGTCGTGTTCGGCGTCAAAGAAGTAGTTGACGGGAATGGCGTACGGGTAGCCATCGTCGCCGTTGACGGCAAAGACGCCGCGCTTGCAGGTAGCGAGCAGTTCGCGCGCTTCCTCGTCGGTGATGGCGCGTTTCTTTCGACGTAAGGGCCTAAACATCGTTGGCTTCCTTTCTGGTCGTGCGTGGTGGTTGAGCACAAACTATAGCGAAACGGATCCGTTTTTCTTGATGCGGGCGAGTATGTTTTTGAGCTTGTTAAAGTCGAGCGGTTTGGACAGATGGGCGTTCATGCCGGCGTCGTGTGCCGCCTTGGCGTCTTCGGCAAAGGCATTGGCGGTGAGCGCGATGATGGGGATATCGGCTGCATCGACCTTCTCGCTCAGACGAATCGCGCGGGTTGCCTCGTAACCGTCCATGTCCGGCATCATAATGTCCATCAGGATCGCATCGAAGCTGCCGGCGGGATGAGACAGGTACAGATCGACGACTTCGTTGCCGTTGACGGCGCGGGTGACCACGACGCCCTCGGATTCTAGCAGCGCCTGGGCAATCTCGGCATTCAATTCGTTGTCTTCGGCGAGCAGCACGTTCATGTTGGCAAGCGAGCAGTCGAGCGCCTTCTCGACCGTATCCGTCCGCGCCTGGGGGTTCTTGTCGATATCGAGCGGAATTTCCACGTAGAACGTGGTGCCCACATGGAGCTCGCTGGTGACTTCGATGGTGCCGCCCATCAGTTCAATAAGCGACTTGACGATTGGCATGCCCATGCCGGTTCCTTGGAACTTGCTGCGCGCATCGTCACCTTCTTGGGCAAACGGCTCATAGATATGCTTTAAAAACTTGGGAGCCATGCCAATGCCGGTATCCGAAACGCTAAAGCAAAAGAGCGCGCGCCCGTTATCGAGTGGCTTGGTCTTTGAGCTAAAGGTGACGGAGCCGCCGTGCTTGTTGTACTTAATGCTGTTGTCTAACAGGTTGATCATGATCTGTCGGATATGGGTGGGACTGCCGATCATGTATGGCCCCGTGGCGTACGGCAGACTATTGTCCTGCATTGTGATGCCGTTACTGGACGCGCGGAGCTTGCACAGCACCAGTGTATCGTCACAGAGCTCTTTGAGGTTAAAAGGCGCATGCTCCAGTGTTAGCTTGCGGTCTTCGATTTTGCCCATCTCGAGGATGTCGTTGATCAGCGAGAGCAGGTGATTGGCGGCAACGCGCGCCTTGGCACGGCTCTCGCGGGCGACTTGCATGTCGCCTTCCTTCAATTCCTCGATCTCGATAAGGCCCAGGATACCGTTGAGCGGCGTACGGATGTCGTGGCTCATGCGCGTGAGGAATGCCGTCTTAGCGGCGTTGGCGGCATCGGCTTTTTTGCGCTCGGTTCGAGCGCGCACGAGCGCCCAGATGAGCAGGACGATGCCGACCGACAACATACCGATGAGGGTAGCTGCAATGGCGGTGCGGTTGCGATAAAGGAATTGAAGCGTGTTGGATTCCTGGGCCGTGTACGACGTGGAGGAGAAATTGCTTGCGGAGAGCGATTCTCCGGCATTGATGATGCCCTTGTTGATGATTCCCAACAGCTCGGGTTTTCCGCGCGAAATCCAGCACGAGATTTCACAGGTGTCAGGGAGCTCGGTCGTCTCGCAGTCCTCGAGATCGTAACGGTCACCGATGGTTTTTACGCGTGAACTGGGAGCGACGATGCAGTGCGCCGTTCCCTTCCTGAGGGCGTCGAACGCTTCATCGTCGGATTGGTATTCGGTTACGGTCGCTGTGGGGAACAGACTTTCAAGTGCATTTTTGTTGACAAACGATGATTTGGTACAGGCGATGTTCTGAAGGTCTTTGTTCAGGTTGCTGCCGGTGTGGATGGCGGTGAGGGATATGGTCCCCAACGATATCGACTGCACAACGCCTGTTTGCTCGGCAAACCAGTAATCTCGGTATACCGGCAGCGCAACGTCTATGCTTCCCTTTGACAGGGCCTTTGACATCATCTTGTAGCTATCAAAGGCGACGGTTTTGACCGTAATGCCAAATTTATCGTGTAGCGTCGTCGCAAGCGATGCGAGCGAGCCTTCCATTTCGCCGTCTTCGTCCTCGTTGCAGTAGGGGAGTTTGCCCGTAATGTAGCCGAGCGTGATGGTGTTGTCATTTGCTTTGAGCCAGGAACGTTCGGGGCCGTTGAGCGATGATGAGCCGCTGTTTTGGGTCGAGTAGTGAGATTTTACTTCGTCGTTATAGCGTGGGTTGACGCGGGCGATTGCCGTCATGGCAGCATTGATGTCGTCCATCAGGTCGGGGCGGCTTTTGGGAACGGCAAAGTAGTAGTCGTTCGAACCAATGTAGAACATGGGGGAGGCATTGGGCGACGAGATTGTGTCGTTCATGATGACGGCATCGACTTCGTCGTTTGCGAGCGCGTCAAAGAGATCGGATCCTCCGTCATACTCCTTGTATGTGCAGGCGATTCCTTCGCTGGCGAGCCATTGCTGGCCAACGAAGGTTTGCATGACGTCGGGGTTGCAACCGATAGTGAGACCCTGGAGTGCTTGAGGGTCACCCTTTGCAAGGTCGTCACGGTCGGGCCTGGCGTAGATGTAGTAGCGTTCGGTGCCCTCGGGGTTCGAGGAAAAGAGCAGCTTTTGGGCGCGTTCCTCGGAGTAGGAGATGTTGGGCATGAGGTCGATCTTGCCTGCCTCGAGCATGTCCATAAGCTCGGTGAAGGTGCCGGAGACGTATTCGTACCGCCAGCCGGACGTGTAGTACGACAGGGTCTGGAGGTACTCGTAACCCCATCCCGAGAGGCGCTCGCCGGGGGTGCCGTCCTGGAAGCCCTCGTTGCTGACGAGCCAGCCGACGCGGACCGTCTTGACTTGCTGATCGGTATTGGCGGCATAGGCGGGGGCGGGCATGATGGTGCTCAGTACGACGAGCGCGGCAAGCGCGACGGCCAGGGTGCGATATATAACTGAACGAAGGACAGTGGCAGCTCTCACATGCAATCCTAACGAATCGAGACATTACCGCATAAGGATACCAGCTCAGCCTGCCCAGCCGGCAGCTGTACCGCTAAACGCTCCCGCCCGGCAGTTGGGGACAGTCCCTTTCTGCCGGCACAGACGATATGAGCAGGACATAAAAACATTGAGAGCCCCTGCTGCATGAAAGACCGCGGATTAGGCCGACAATGGTGAGTGTCTAATTCAGCCGCGGCGGCCACGCCGCATTCATGGAAGGGGCTCCCATGCT
>JAUMMZ010000057.1 GCA_031296755.1 Collinsella sp. | reverse complement strand
CATTCCGGCTGCCAAGAACCACATCGGCGGTCTGACGCGCGAGCAGAAGCTTACCCGCAAGGTCGGCGAGATCCTGCGCGCCTGTGGCCTCAACGAGACCACGACCTTTGGCTTTGCTGCCCCGGGCGACCTGGAGAAGATTGGCATGTCCACCGAGGGCCGCGGCTGCCCCGTGGTTCTCATGAACCCGCTGGTGGCCGAGCAGACCGAGATGCGCCGTTCGCTGCTGCCGGGCCTGCTGCAATCCGTGGCCTATAACGAGGCCCACGGCACGCCCAACGTGCACCTGTACGAGGTCGGCAGCTTGTTCCACGGTCGCGAGAACGCCAGCCTGCCCAAGGAGACCAAGTCCGTAGCGGGCGTGCTCTCGGGCCAGTGGAGCGAGCAGTCTTGGAGCATGAAGTACCGCAAGCTGCGTTTCTTCTTTGGCAAGGGCATCGTTGAGGAGCTGCTTGCCCAGCTGCGCATCGAGAAGGTTCGCTTCCGTCCCGTCGAGGGCGAGAGCTATGCCTTCCTGCAGCCGGGTCGTGCTGCCGAGGTTCTGTCCGGCGGCACTGTGCTGGGCTGGGTCGGCGAGATTCACCCCGAGGCGCGCGAGGCGATGGGCATCGACGAGGTCGTCGTTGCCTTTGAGCTCGACCTGGACAAGCTGATTAAGGGCGCCCGCAATCAGGAGAACTACCGCGAGTTCTCGCAGTACCCGGCTGTTGAGCACGACCTTGCTATCGTGGTCGACAACTCCGTGACCTGCGAGGATCTTGAGCGCCGCATTACCAGCGCCGGCGGCAAGCTGCTCGAGGGCGTGCGCCTGTTCGACGTCTACCGCGATCCCATCCGCATCGGAGCGGGCAAGAAGTCCATGGCCTTTGCGCTTACGTATCGCTCCGACGACCACACGCTCACCAGCGAAGAGGTCGAGAAGGCGCACCAGAAGATCGTCACCAAGGTGTGCAAGGGCGTAAACGGCGAGGTCCGCGGCTAGGGCTTGCGCTGGGTATAGGTCAGCGGTGGCTGCCGCCGAGTCCTACGTGATTGCTATGCTCGGTATAAGGCACTGCTGAGCCTGCATATATGACACGCGCATTACATAACGGCGTGCTGCTTTGTCGGCAGCGCGCCGTTTTGCTATGATAGCCCGCGGCGTGTTACGAATCTGACAATACGTAACACTGACAAGGTGATTCAGGCGGCGTTGCAATTCCGTGCGCCGACAACCGGGAGGCGTACATGCACATTCCAGATAATTATCTGTCCCCGCAGACCGATGCCGTCATGGCAGTGGCGATGGTGCCCGTTTGGGTTCACTGCATCAAGAAGGTGCGCGCCACGCTCGATCGCGAGCACATGGCGTTCCTGGGCATCTGCGCCGCATTCTCCTTCTTGCTCATGATGTTCAACGTGCCGCTGCCCGGCGGTACCACTGGTCACGCCGTTGGTGGCGCGCTCATCGCGCTGCTGCTGGGCCCCGAGGCTGCTGCCATTGCCGTCTCGGTCGCGCTGGCGCTGCAGGCGCTGCTGTTTGGCGACGGCGGCATTCTGTCCTTTGGCGCCAACTGCTTTAACATGGCCTTCGTGCTGCCGTTTGCCGCTGCTATCGTGTTCCGTGCACTCAACAGCCGCTTGCACGACAAGAGCTGGGGCACCTCGGTTTCGGCCATCGTAAGCGGCTGGGTCGGCCTGTGCCTGGCGGCCCTGTGCGCAGCAATCGAGTTTGGTATTCAGCCGATGCTTTTCACGAATGCTTCGGGCGCTCCGCTGTACTGCCCCTTCCCGCTGTCCATTGCCATTCCGGCTATGATGATTCCGCATATGTTGGTTGCCGGCGTGGTCGAGGGCGTGGCGACGGCCGCCATCTACGGTTTCATTAAGAAGACGGCGCCGAGCGTTATCGTCGGGCCCGAGGCCGTCGATGGCCAGCTTGCTGCCGAGGGCACTGCTGCTAAGAAGACCTCGCTGGTCCCCACGCTCATCCTGGTCGCCGTGCTTGTCGTGGCTACGCCGCTCGGCTTGCTTGCTACCGGTGATGCCTGGGGCGAGTGGGACGCTGAGGGCGCCGCGACTGCCGTTCAGGAGGCTGGTGACGACAGTCTGCAGGCTTCGGTCGGCCTCGATACTCCGACCTTTGCCGACGCTCTGCCTACGGGTGATTACCTGCAGGCCTATTCCGAGGAGCAGGGTCTTGGCTTTGCCGGTCAGGCTGCCATGTATATCCTGTCCGGCGTGATTGGCGTGGCGGTGCTCACCATCGCATTCCGTCTGATCTCGCTTACGGTCAAGGAAAACTGAGCGCATGCAGATGGTCAAGCTGCCTAGCTGGCTTGCGGTCGAGCAGCGATACGAGCCCGCGGGGGCTCGGCATCGTGTGATGCAAAAGAACGTCTTGCACCTGGCGAGCCTGCTTGAACGGGTTCGCCTGGGTGGAGGCGCGCACGAGGGCGGGTCGATGGTCGACCGCGCCCTTTCTTGCGTTTCGGCTCCGGTGCGCCTGGTGGGGATGTTCGTCTGCGTCCTGTGCGTGTGTCTGACGCAGAGCCCGCTGTACCTCATGTTGATGGCGGCTATCGCGCTGGTGCTGGTCGCGGTGCGCCCCGCACGCGGGCTGCGTGCGACCATTGTACCGGCGCTCGGCGCCACGGGGCTTGCGGTGGTTCTGGCATTGCCTGCCCTGCTGCTGGGCGCGTCTGCCACGGGCGCCATGCTCAAGATCGCGCTCAAGACCTTCATTAATGTGTCGCTGGTGCTGGGCGTTTCGTGGACGCTTACCTGGAGCCGCATGTCGGCGGCGCTCAAAATGCTGCACCTGCCCGACGAGGTCATCTTTACCTTTGATATGGCACTCAAGCATATCGAGGTGCTGGGACGCACGGCGCACAATCTGTGCGAATCGGTCATGCTGCGCAGCGTTGGCCGTGCGCCTGGGGGATTTTCGCGTACCGATTCGATCGCGGGTATCATGGGTATGACGTTTATCAAGGCGATGGAATGCAGCCGCGCGATGGACGAGGCCATGCTCTGCCGCGGCTTTGCCGGTGCGTATCCGGCTCCTGCGCGGAGCGGCTTTGGCTGGCGCGATGCGGTTTACGCGGTCGTTGTGGTTCTGCTCGCCGTGTTGTGCGCGGTGCTGTAGCGCGGGCGGTCGATCCGTTGATGTGAATAGGGAAGGGCGACGTTTTGGCAAACGATACGAATGACGCGATGGGCGCGAGCGGTGCTGCTGGCGCCGAGACAACGCCGCTCATCGAGTTTCGCGACGTGGTGTTTTCCTATGCGGGCCATACGGTGGTCGATGGCGTTTCGCTGCAGGTGGACCGTGGGGAGCTCGTTGCCCTGCTAGGTCCCAACGGCTGCGGCAAGACGACGATCATGCGCCTTATCAACGGCCTTGAGCTCGCGGACGCGGGCACGTATCTGTTTGACGGGCATGCGGTCGATGCGGCATATCTCAAGGATCCCGCGGCTGCCCAGCGGTTCCATCAGCGCGTGGGCTTTGTGTTCCAGAATGCCGATGCGCAGCTCTTTTGCGCCACGGTGGGCGAGGAAGTTGCTTTTGGTCCCGCGCAGATGGGGCTGCCGGCAGACGAGCTCGAGCGCCGCGTGCGCGATGCCATGGGGCTGTTCCAGGTTGCCGACCTTGCCGACGCCTCTCCCTATCAGCTCTCGGGCGGGCAAAAGAAGCGTGTGGCGCTGGCGGCAGTTGTATCGATGAACCCCGATATCCTAGTGCTCGATGAGCCCACC
>JAUMMZ010000056.1 GCA_031296755.1 Collinsella sp. | reverse complement strand
CATTCCGGCTGCCAAGAACCACATCGGCGGTCTGACGCGCGAGCAGAAGCTTACCCGCAAGGTCGGCGAGATCCTGCGCGCCTGTGGCCTCAACGAGACCACGACCTTTGGCTTTGCTGCCCCGGGCGACCTGGAGAAGATCGGTATGTCCACCGAGGGCCGCGGCTGCCCCGTGGTGCTCATGAATCCGCTGGTGGCCGAGCAGACCGAGATGCGCCGCTCGCTGCTGCCGGGCCTGCTGCAGTCTGTGGCCTATAACGAGGCCCACGGCACGCCCAACGTGCACCTGTACGAGGTCGGCAGCCTGTTCCACGGCCGCGAGAACGCCAGCCTGCCCAAGGAGACCAAGTCCGTGGCGGGCGTACTCTCGGGCCAGTGGAGCGAGCAGTCTTGGAGCATGAAGTACCGTAAGCTGCGTTTCTTCTTTGGCAAGGGCATCGTCGAGGAGCTGCTCGCCCAGCTGCGCATCGAGAAGGTTCGCTTTCGTCCCGTCGAGGGCGAGGGCTATGCCTTCCTGCAGCCGGGTCGTGCGGCCGAGGTGCTCTCGGGCGGTACCGTGCTGGGCTGGGTTGGCGAGATCCACCCCGAGGCGCGCGAGGCTATGGGCATCGATGAGGTCGTCGTTGCCTTTGAGCTCGACCTGGACAAGTTGATCAAGGGCGCCCGCAACCAGGAGAACTATCGCGAGTTCTCGCAGTACCCGGCTGTTGAGCACGATCTGGCTATCGTGGTCGATAACTCCGTGACCTGCGAGGATCTTGAGCGCCGCATTACCAGCGCTGGCGGCAAGCTGCTTGAGGGCGTGCGCCTGTTCGACGTCTACCGCGATCCCATCCGCATCGGAGCGGGCAAGAAGTCTATGGCCTTTGCGCTTACGTATCGCTCTGACGACCACACGCTCACCAGCGAAGAGGTCGAGAAGGCGCACCAGAAGATCGTCACCAAGGTGTGCAAGGGCGTAAACGGCGAGGTCCGCGGATAGGGCTTGCGCTGGGAGCGTAGGGCCTGATGGCGGTTGCTGTGGGCTCTGCGTGACCGCGGTGTTCGGTATGAGGCACCGTTGAGCCTTCATATATGACACGCGCATTACATAACGGCGTGCTGCTTTGTCGGCAGTGCGCCGTTTTGCTATGATAGCCCGCGGCGTGTTACGAATCTGACAATGCGTAACACTGACAAGGTGATTTAAGCGGCGTTGCAATTCTGTGCGCCGATAACCGGGAGGCGTACATGCACATTCCAGATAATTATCTGTCTCCGCAGACCGATGCCGTCATGGCAGTGGCGATGGTGCCCGTGTGGGTTCATTGCATCAAGAAGGTGCGCGCCACGCTCGACCGCGAGCACATGGCTTTCCTGGGCATCTGCGCCGCTTTTTCCTTCTTGCTCATGATGTTTAACGTTCCGCTGCCCGGCGGCACCACAGGCCACGCCGTCGGCGGCGCACTCATCGCGCTGCTGCTGGGTCCCGAGGCCGCGGCTATCGCTGTCTCGGTCGCGCTGGCGCTGCAGGCGCTGCTGTTTGGCGACGGTGGCATCCTGTCCTTTGGCGCCAACTGCTTTAACATGGCCTTCGTGCTGCCGTTTGCCGCGGCCATCGTGTTCCGTGCGCTCAACAGCCGTTTGCACGACAAGAGCTGGGGTACCTCGATTTCGGCCATCGTAAGCGGCTGGGTCGGCCTGTGCCTGGCGGCCCTGTGCGCGGCAATCGAGTTTGGTGTTCAGCCGATGCTCTTCACCAACGCCTCGGGTGCTCCGCTGTACTGCCCCTTCCCGCTGTCTATTGCTATCCCTGCCATGATGATCCCGCATATGCTGGTCGCCGGTGTCATTGAGGGCGTGGCGACGGCCGCCATCTACGGTTTTATCAAGAAGACGGCGCCGAGCGTTATCGTCGGCCCCGAGGCTTCCGACGGCCTGCTGGACGCCGAGGGCGCTGCTGCCAAGAAGACCTCGCTGGTTCCCACGCTCATTCTGGTCGCCGTGCTTGTCGTTGCCACGCCGCTTGGCCTGCTGGCCACCGGTGACGCCTGGGGCGAGTGGGACGCCGAGGGCGCCGCGACCGCCGTTCAGGAGGCTGGCGACGACAGCCTGCAGGCTTCGGTCGGCCTCGACGCTCCGACGTTTGCCGATACACTGCCCACGGGCGATTATCTTCAGGCCTATTCCGAGGAGCAGGGTCTTGGCTTTGCCGGCCAGGCTGCCATGTATATCCTTTCGGGCGTGATTGGCGTGGCGGTGCTTACCATCGTATTCCGCCTGGTCTCGCTGACGGTCAAGGAAAGCGGTGCTCATGGCAATAGCCGAGCTGCCTAGCTGGCTTGCGGTCGAGCAGCGATACGAGCCCGCGGGGGTTCGGCATCGTGTGATGCAAAAGAATGTCCTGCACCTGGCGAGCCTGCTTGAGCGGGTTCGCCTGGGTGGAGGCGTACACGAGGGCGGGTCGATGATCGACCGCGCCCTTTCTTGCGTTTCGGCTTCGGTGCGCCTGGTGGGGATGTTCGTTTGCGTCCTGTGCGTGTGTCTGACGCAGAGTCCGCTGTACCTCATGTTGATGGCAGCTATCGCGCTGGTGCTCGTTGCCGTGCGCCCCATACGCGGGCTGCGGGCAACCTTTGTGCCGGCGCTTGGCGCTGCAGGGCTCGCGGTGGTTCTGGTACTGCCCGCCTTGCTGCTGGACGCTTCTGCTGCGGGCGCCATGCTCAAGATTGCGCTCAAGACCTTCATTAATGTGTCGCTGGTGCTGGGTGTTTCGTGGACCCTTACCTGGAGCCGCATGTCGGCGGCGCTCAAGATGCTGCATCTACCCGACGAAGTTATCTTTACGTTTGATATGGCGCTCAAGCACATCGAGGTGCTGGGTCGCACGGCGCACAATCTGTGCGAATCGGTCATGCTGCGCAGCGTGGGTCGTGCGCCTGCGGGTTTTTCGCGCACCGACTCGCTGGCGGGTATCATGGGCATGACGTTTATCAAGGCGATGGAATGCAGCCGCGCGATGGACGAGGCCATGCTGTGCCGCGGCTTTGCCGGTGTGTATCCGGCTCCCGCACGCGCCGGGTTTGGCTGGCGCGATGCGGTCTATGCGGCCGGCGTGGCGCTGCTGGCAGTGTTGTGCGCCGTGCTGTAGGCACTGCTGGTTCCGGCTGGGGATGCAACTAGGGAAGGGCGACGTTTTGGCAAACGATACAAATGGCGCGATGGGCGCGAGCGGTGCTGCTGGCGCCGAGACCACGCCGCTCATCGAGTTTCGCGACGTGGTGTTTTCCTATGCGGGGCATACGGTTGTCGATGGCGTGTCGCTGCAGGTCGATCGTGGCGAACTCGTTGCCCTGCTCGGTCCCAACGGCTGCGGTAAGACGACGATTATGCGCCTTATTAACGGCCTTGAGCTTGCGGACGCAGGGGAATACCTGTTTGACGGGCATGTGATTGATGCGGCGTTTCTAAAGGATTCCGCGGCCGCTCAGCGTTTTCATCAGCGCGTTGGCTTTGTGTTCCAGAATGCCGACGCGCAGCTCTTTTGCGCCACGGTGGGCGAGGAGGTCGCTTTTGGTCCCGCGCAGATGGGGCTGCCGACGGGCGAGCTCGAGCGCCGCGTCCGCGATGCCATGGGGCTGTTCCAGGTTGCCGACCTTGCCGACGCCTCTCCCTATCAGCTCTCGGGCGGGCAAAAGAAGCGTGTGGCGCTGGCGGCAGTTGTATCGATGAACCCCGATATCCTAGTGCTCGATGAGCCCACC
>JAUMMZ010000055.1 GCA_031296755.1 Collinsella sp. | reverse complement strand
CGACCTGGAGGAATACATAGTCCACTGGAACACGAGCCGGAGGCAGGTAAGATTGAAGGGCCTGACCCCGGAGGAGTTCCGGAATCAGGCCCTCGCGGCCTAGTCGCTATTTAGGGCGTCCAAGATTTGGGACGCAGTTCAGTATTGTTTGGTCCTAGGCGGCCTTTTTTATTTGAGGGCTTATATGGGGCGTGGTGGCGTCGTTCCGTAGGTCGGATTTGCCGAGCGCGCCACGCCTTGTGGGTGCGTCTGCTACTGAAGCGCCTGTGCGCCCAGGGCCAGGCAGCCCATGATGCCCTGCTTGCCCTCGAGGCTGTTGTTGACGATGTAGTTATCGATGTCGTTGACCTCGGGCGTGACGATATAGCCGTTGAGCATCTCGGCGCACTTTTTGCGCGCGAGCGGCACGATGGGGGTGTGGTCGGCCACGCCGCCGCCGATGATGATCTTTTGCGGCGCGTAGCACAGCGTGTAGGTCATGAGCGCCTGTGCCAGATAGCCTGCGAGCAGGTCCATGGCCTCCGGGTCATCGGCCATGTCTCCGGCGCTCTTGCCATCCCAGCGCTTTTTAACGCCGGGGCCGGCGATGAGGCCCTCGAGACAGTTGTCGTGGAAGGGGCAGGCGCTGTGCTCGCCAATGGTGTCGCGCGGGTCACGCATGACCAGGATGTGGCCAGCCTCGGGATGCATCATGCCGTGCACGAGCTTACCGCCCGAGAGCACGCCGGCGCCCACGCCGGTACCGATGGTCAGGTAGACCACATCGGTGAGGCCCTTGGCGCAACCAAAGGTGACCTCGCCCAGGCAGGCGACGTTGACGTCGGTGTCGTAGCCGCAGGGGATATTGAGCTCGTTTTGGATAGTACCCAGCAGGTCAAAGTAGCGCCATGCCGTTTTGGGCGTCTCCAGGATCTTGCCGTATTGGGGCGAGGCAGGGTTGACTGCAGTAGGGCCAAAGGCGCCGATGCCCAGCGCGGCGATGCCCTTGTCGGCAAACCACGCGTTGACGGCCTCGACGGTCTCCTGCGGGGTCGTGGTCGCGATCTGCTCACGCTCCAGGACCGTGCCGTCTGCATAGCCCGTGGCGCAGACCATCTTGGTGCCGCCGGCCTCGAGCGCTCCGATAAGCTGCTGCTCTGCCATAATATTCCTCTCTCTGGGACGAGTTGCTCCATGGCTAAAGTATAACGCTCTAAACAAATTAAGAAGGCGCTATAAAAAGAAGCCCCGCAACTCGGCTGGCGGTGCGGGGCTTATTTGGTTGCTTTAGTTGCCGGGCCGTCCTTACCCGCGCGGTTTGATTTTATCACGCAGGGACTTGAGGTTCTCCAGCGCCGCGTTGAGCGTCTCGTCACGCTTGGCAAAGTGGAAACGAATCAGATGGTTGACGGGCTCGCGGAAGAAGCTCGAGCCGGGCACGGCGCCCACGCCCACCTTTGAGGCCAGGTCCTCGCAGAACTCGAGGTCGCTGTCGTAGCCAAACTCAGAGATGTCCAGCATGACGTAGTAGGCGCCCTGCGGCACGTTATGCTCAAGACCGATGCTGTCGAGTCCCTGGCAGAACAGGTCGCGTTTGGCGGTGTAGAGGTCGAGGACCTCATCGTAATAGCTGTCGTCGAATTTGAGGGCGGTGACGACGGCTTCCTGCAGGGGAGCGGCGGCGCCCACGGTGAGGAAGTCGTGGACCTTCTTGATGCGCTCGGTAATTTCGGCAGGGGCGATAGTGTAGCCCAGACGCCAGCCGGTGATGGAGTAGGTCTTGGACAGCGAGCTGCAGCCGATGGTGCGCTCAAACATGCCGGGCAGCGTGGCCATATAGACGTGCTCGTGGGGCGCGTAGACGATGTGCTCGTAGACCTCGTCGGTGATGCAGTAGGTGTCGTACTTTTTGCAGAGGTCGGCGATAAAGGTGAGCTCATCGCGTGTAAAGACCTTGCCGCAAGGGTTGGAAGGGTTGCACAGGACGATGGCCTTGGGGTCGTTGTCGCGGAAGGCCGCCTCGAGTGTCTCGCGGTCAAAGTCGAATGTGGGCGGGTTGAGCGGCACATAGATGGGCTCGGCACCCGAAAGGATCGTGTCGGCGCCGTAGTTCTCGTAGAACGGCGAGAAGATGACGACCTTGTCGCCGGGGTTGGTGACCGTCATCATGGCGGCCATCATGGCCTCGGTGGAGCCGCAGGTGACTACGATATTCTCGTTGGGGTTCACCGGCATGCCCATAAAGTGCTCCTGTTTGGCGGCGAGCGCCTCGCGCATGGCCTGGGAGCCCCAGGTGATGGAGTACTGGTGATAGAGCGGCTTGGGGTCGCTGGCGATGGCGCTGAGGCTATCGAGCAGCTGCGCTGGGGGATCGAAGTCAGGGAAGCCCTGCGAGAGATTGACAGCGCCATACTTATTGGAGATGCGTGTCATGCGGCGGATGACCGAATCGGTAAATCTTGCCGTGCGGTTGGAGAGTTCTTTCATGACGGTCCTTTCGAGGATTTGCAGTGGGGCAAGTTTACTCCTATGAAACCGGTGGGATTTGCTCGAAATGGTCTCGAAAAACTCTTTTCAAAATTCTTGAAAATTGGGGCTTGCATCGCGTGGCGTTCCTTGCAATAATAATCGAGCGCGAAGCGCACAGGACACGGTGGGTGTAGCTCAGTTGGCTAGAGCGACGGGTTGTGGTCCCGTAGGTCGAGGGTTCGAGTCCCTTTACCCACCCCAGTTCTTGCTTTGTGTTGATATCGGGTCGTTAGCTCAGTTGGTAGAGCAGGGGACTCTTAATCCCAAGGTCCAGGGTTCGACCCCCTGACGGCCCACCCAAAGATTGTTAAAGCGACTGGCTCAGGCTGGTCGCTTTTTTGTTGACCTCGCATGGGGTCGAACCCGTCGGGGCGCGAAGCTGAGGAAATGCGTGAGCATTTACCAGCGTAGCGCGCAAGGCGCCTTGGCGCCGCAGCGGTCGCCTGCAAAGCAGGCTGACCCCCTGACGGCCCACCAAAGCAAGTTAAGACGGTCAACGAAAGTTGGCCGTCTTTTTTTGACCTCGCATGGGGTCGAACCCGTCGGGGCGCGAAGTTGGGGAAACTGCACCGTGATTCCCTTAGGGAAACACGGCTAAAGCCCCATAAACGTGCTCTCCTTATGAGAATTATGCTCACGGGGCTCGATGCATGTTGAGAAGTTGTGATCAAACTCAAAGTGAGAATCGATTTAGTCTGCTCGATAGTGCGAACCTAAGCTTTCAGTTCGCTTGCGCATGGCTTTGACCATTTCCTGTGCCAGCTGAATCTGCGATTGCAGGCGGGCGAGGGCTGCGACTTCGCTGTCCTGGGCTTTCTGTGTGCTCAAGGTCGTTGCCTCCGTCTTCAAGCCCTCAAGCTCGTGTAGTGCTTCGGATAGGCCTGTTTCGGTGCGGTTGATCATGCAATAGGTACTCATCGTGTGCTTAAGGCTGCGGGTCAGGCGCTCGGCATCTGTTGTGGCAATGCCGTGCTGGGGGAGGGCGATATCCGCCTTCAGGGCTGTCTTAGGCTCTTTCTGCGCTGCAAGGGCTGCCGATGCGCCTGCGATGCGCCCGAACACGATGCCGTTGGCGCTTGACAAGCCACCAATGCGGTCGGCTCCGTGCATGCCGCCTGTCGCCTCGCCGCAAGCGTAGAGGCCCTCAACGCCCGTGTGCGCGGTCTTATCGATCTTGATGCCGCCGTTAGCGGCGTGGGCATACATCGCAACGCGCATCTCGTCGGTCGGCGCGATGCCGTGCTCGTCTTGCAGCCAGGTGGCAAAGGTCTGCACAAACTCTGGGACATCCTCGCGGGGGAAGTCGTAGTGGAGTGCCAGGCCTTCGGCACCTGCCTGATCGATGACGAGATCGATAGCGCGGGAGGCCAAGCGTGACGTGAAGGGACCATGTCCAGAGCGCTGCTCGAGCAGGTCGTCCAGCTTGTCGTCGGCAATATCTACCGGCTGGTCTACATGCACGTAGCGCCAGGTTTTCTCGTTGAAGACCAAGTTACGCCTGGGCTCGATGAAGCCAGGCATCATCTGCATGAACTCTATATTAGTAAGTGTTGCGCCGTGCGCCAGTGCGATGGCCTGCGAGGAGCTGAGCACATCAGCCGACGTAAGGCTGCGCTCGAACAGGCCGCCTGTGCCACCGGCTGCGATGATCGTGGCCTTGGCAGCAAAGGGCACGATTCGATTTTCGGTAAGGTCGTAGAGTACGGTTCCGGTTATTCTGCCGTTCGTGTCCTCAACAAGGTCGATAAGCTCATGGCGGGGGAGCAGGCGAATGCCGAGCGACTCGATCCAGGTCGTCAGAGCGTCCTCAAGGGGCTTGCGGGTGAGGCCGCGCCACATGCGCGTCTTGTGGTCAAAGCAGGGGATAAACTGCTTTTGTTGAGCACTCTTGGCGCTTTGCGGACGCTGGAGCTCAACGCCCAGGTCTTGCTCGAGCCAGTCAATCGCTTGGCGAATGCCGTGGACGAACGTTTGGACGAGTTCGGGGTCGGCAACGCCGCCGCCGACGGTCTGGATGGTGTCGATGAGGTCCTGCTCGTCGTCTTCGTCGACGGGACCGATGAGGCCGAGGCCCCAGGTACCCGGGAAGAAGCTCGATCCACTCATGGTCTTGCCGGCGCTTGCCACAGTGACGGTTGCACCCGTGCGTGCCGCTTCGATGGCGGCGCAAAGGCCCGCAATGCCAGCTCCAATTACCAGTACATCAGTCGATTCCATCGGATTCCTTTCTCGTCCGGCGCATTGTCGCACGGGTGATCGGCAATGGGGCCGCAAAGACTCGGCAAATCGGTAAAGGGCAAATATGGCAGGTGGGCGTCAGGTGGACTCGGTCACTTCGGTCGGCTAATTTGGTAAGTTGCGGTGGAATACGGACTGTTTTGGCCTGTATGGATGCAATTCAGTCCGTATTTCACCGCAACTGATATATCGGACCTTCTAATAAGAGTAACCAATTTGGGACGGGGCAAACAAAAAGAGCCGCTACCCGGGTGGGTAGCGGCTCCAAAGCTCAGCTATATGAGCATCGCACGGGCGCGATTAGGCCTTGAGGGCCTCCTCGACGGCGACAGCGCAGGCGACGGTGGCACCGACCATGGGGTTGTTACCCATGCCGATGAGACCCATCATGTCGACGTGCGCAGGCACGGAGGAAGAACCGGCGAACTGGGCGTCGGAGTGCATACGGCCCATGGTGTCGGTCATGCCGTAAGAGGCAGGGCCGGCGCCCATGTTGTCCGGGTGCAGGGTACGGCCAGTGCCGCCACCAGAAGCGACGGAGAAGTACTTCTTGCCAGCCTCGAGGCGCTCCTTCTTGTAGGTGCCAGCGACGGGGTGCTGGAAGCGCGTGGGGTTGGTGGAGTTACCGGTGATCGAGATGTCGACGTTCTCGTGCCACATGATGGCAACGCCCTCGCGGACGTCGTCGGCGCCGTAGCAGTTGACGGCGGCGCGGGGACCATCGGAGTATGGGATGGTCTCGACGACCTTGAGCTCGCCCGTGAAGTAGTCGAACTGGGTCTTCACGTAGGTGAAGCCGTTGATGCGGGCGATGATCTGAGCAGCGTCCTTGCCCAGACCGTTGAGGATGACGCGCAGCGGCTTCTTGCGAGCCTTGTTGGCGTTCAGAGCCAGGCCGATAGCACCCTCAGCGGCAGCGAAGGACTCGTGACCTGCCAGGAAGGCGAAGCACTCGGTGTCGTCGGAGAGCAGCATAGCGCCCAGGTTGCCGTGGCCCAGACCGACCTTGCGGTCCTCGGCGACGGAGCCGGGAACGGTGAAGGCCTGGATGCCCTCGCCGATGATGGCGGCAGCCTCAGAAGCGGACTTGGCGCCACGCTTGACAGCGAGAGCGCAACCGAGGGTGTAGGCCCACTCGGCGTTCTGGAAGGCGATGGACTGGGTGTTGTTGACGATCTCACGCGGGTTGAAGCCCTTGTCGGTGCAGATCTGCAGAGCTTCCTCGAGGGAGGCGATGCCGTTGTCGGCGAGGCACTTGTTGATCTTGTCAGCGCGGCGCTCGTAACCTTCGAACGTAACAGTCATAGTTATTTCCCTCCCTTTCTACTCGTGAACCGGGAACACGCTGGCGACGGAGTGAGTCTCCTCGTCGGTGCGCGGGTCGATGTACTTGGCAGCGTTCTCCCACTGACCATAGTGGCCCATAGCGCCAGCGATGGCCTCCTCGGGGGTCTTGCCGGCCTTGACGGCGTCGGTGAACTTGCCGAGGTTCAGGAACTCGAATGCGATGATCTCGTTCTTGTCGTTGAGAGCCATGCGGGTGACGTAGCCCTGAGCGAGCTCGAGGTAACGAGCGCCCTTGGCCTTGGTGCCGAACATGGTGCCGACCTGAGAGCGAAGGCCCTTGCCGAGGTCGTCGAGGGAGGCGCCCACGGGCAGGCCGCCCTCGGAGAACGCGGTCTGGCTGCGGCCGTAAACGATCTGCAGGAAGATCTCGCGCATAGCAACGTTGATGGCGTCGCAGACGAGGTCGGTGTTGAGGGCCTCGAGGATGGTCTTACCGGGAAGGATCTCGGAAGCCATGGCGGCAGAGTGGGTCATGCCCGAGCAGCCGATGGTCTCAACGAGGGCCTCCTCGATGATGCCGTCCTTGACGTTCAGCGTGAGCTTGCAGGCGCCCTGCTGAGGTGCGCACCAACCCACACCGTGCGTAAGACCGGAGATGTCGGAAATCTCCTTAGCCTGGACCCACTTGCCCTCCTCGGGGATGGGTGCGGGGCCGTGGTATGCACCCTTGGCAACGGGGCACATGTTCTCCACTTCCTGTGAGTACTGCATGCCTCTCCTCTCTATCGTGTTGGCGTCCCGTCTGGGGGCCGTGGCTGGCGATTGCCGGGCGACCCTTCGAAAGGGACATGACATGCAGCCCCTATAATACCGCGAAATGCACGGAATATTCGGCGAACGGCTCAGTTTTCGTAGCGAGAAGTCCGGAAGTTTTAATTGAAACGGTTTAACTCTATGTTCTGTGGTCGTGAACTTCCGTAGAGGGGGTCCGTCTTGGGCAAGCTATTGGTCAGCTCTTGTAAGCATTGCGGGGGTTGACCTGTTGCAACGATGCCGTTCGCCGCCTGATTACTGCCTTTGGCCGCGCGAGTGTATTGTTTTGCGTGAATGTTTTGATGGCACGCTTCAATCGTGCTGTATTGGATGGCAAGCAGATCCCGGCGAAGGGAGCGCCATGCAGCGCGTTTGGAGAACGGTTACCGGCTTTTACCATGTCTGTGCCCGCGGTACGGGCAAGCAGCTCATCTTTGAGGGCGATGAGGACCGGTGGGAGTTTTTGGAGCTGATGCGCGAGTGCTGCCGCGAGGAGGGTGTGACGGTTATCGCTTGGTGCCTTATGGGCAATCACGTGCATTTGGTGCTTGCAGATTACGAGGACAGGATGAGCGCGGCGATGCACCGGCTGCTTTTGACGTACGCGCGGCGGTTCAATAAACGCACGAGGCGCACAGGCCATCTGTTCCAGAACCGTTTTGACCGGCGCTCGCTCGATACCGACTGGCAGGTGATGGAGGCTATTCGCTCCGTACACGCCGATCCGCAGGAGGCGGGCGTTAGCCTAATCGAGCGTTATCCCTGGAGTAGCTTTGCGGAGCATTTGTGCGCTTACGACGGTGACGCGGCTGATGTCGCGAGGGGATTTTCTGATCCTTCTTGCGTGCTTGAGCTTTTTGGTTCTGCCGAGGGCTTTATTGCCTATTCGCTTTCGACGCCCGACGGCAGCAAGCCAGCGCTGTGCGATATGAAAGAGACAGAGTGGGAACGCAATGCCTTTGCCGGCAAGTTGGCGAAGAGTCTCGGGGTTCCGCTCAACGGGGTTAAAACTGCACCGCCGGCGCAGCGCGATACTGTTATTGTTGGATTGAACAATGCCGGCTTTACGGTGCGCCAGATTGAGCGGTATACCGGGATTGGCAAAAGTACCGTCTCTCGTATCGTGCGCGCCCGCGCGCGAACGGCGATGCGGGCTGGCGGAAACGTGATGTAAGGTCGCCTGTTCACCGCAGCTGGGGTCGTCCATACGCCGCAACCAGCGTTCAAAAGCTTGGTACGGTAACTGCACTTCTTAATATGCATAGAACAATCGTCATCTTGCATAAAATAACAGCTCAGTCCGGGTTTTCCCGTGCCTACCCCCGTCTGCGCCGTGCAAAAAACGGAGTTTTCAGCATCGTGTTGCTGTCGGCACCGCCGCAATCTTGCAACATACGGGTCCCGAAGCTATTGATTCCTGCCGTTGCGCCCCCGAAGCACGTGCCTGCGTCCCGTCAGACCGCGATGCTTGTTCTAAAACACAATATATATGCGCCTAAAGACATTGATTAACGCTTTCGATGCGTATACACACAGCTTGGCGTGCTGAATACTCGCAAAAATGCACGCCGCTTCCTATGGGACCCGTCTGCGGCAGGCGCGAAGCGAGTCGGAGCTTCGCAGAACGGGGCTTGGCGCATTGCTTGGCGGGCCCGGGGCCCTGCCGCAGGCCTTTGGTGCTGTGGAAAACGCCCGTGCTCGCGTCTGGCTGTGTGGCAAATGTCAGACGGGGCGCCGGACGCGCGGACTTTGTGCGTTCGCGCTCATTAGGTAAAAACAGAGCCGCCCGTATCGGGCGGCTCGGCAATCAAAAAACTTGGATTCGGGGCATAAACTACTGGTTTGCTTGCCCCTCGAGCATGCCGTCGAGGGTGCGCCAAGCGAGCTCGGCGCATTTGACGCGGGCGGGCATGTGCGAGATGTCCTGGAGCTGGGCGGCTTCGTCCAGGTCTTCCAGGTCGTCCTCGGAGAGCTTCTCGCCGCGGATCATGGCGAGGAAGAGTTCCGCCAAGCGACGCGCCTCCTCGACCGTCTCGCCCGTGATGAGGTCGGCCATGATGTCGGCGCTTGCCTGGCTGATGGCGCAGCCGTGGCCGGTAAAGGAGGCTTCCTCGATCACGTTGTTCTCGACTCGTAGCTGCAAGGTGAGCTCGTCACCGCAGCTGGGGTTGATACCGTCGTGCTCGTGCGTGGGAGCATCCATCTCGTACTTATAGTCGGGGTGCGAGTTGTGCTCCATAAACGTGGTGGAGGTGTACAGATTACCCATTGAACGTGCTCCAAACGTGATGCAGGCCGGCGATGAACTTGTCGATGTCGGCCTTGTCGTTGTAGAAGGCCACGCTGGCGCGGCAGCAGGCAAGGTTCTCGACGCCCAGCCAGGTGAGCAGCGGCTGCGCGCAGTGGTGGCCGGCGCGGATGCAGACGCCGTCCATGTCCATGATGCTCGCGACGTCGTGCGGGTGAATTCCCTTGACGTTAAAGCTCACAACGCCGTGGTGGTTGTCCCAGTAGATGGAACCGATGATTTGGACAAAGTCGAGCTGCATGAGTTCGCCCATCAGATAGTGGACGAGTGCCTGCTCGCGGGCCTGGATGTTCTCGTAACCCACCGTGTTGACCAGGTAATCAAGGGCGGCGCCCGTGGCGAAGATGCCGGCGGCGTCCTGCGTGCCGGCCTCGAACTTCTCGGGGACGGGCGCCCAGACGGCGTCCTGCTCGGTGACAGAGTCGATCATCTCGCCACCGGTGAGCATGGGCGGCATGGCGTTCAGCAGGTCCATCTTGCCCCACAGCACGCCGATGCCCATGGGGCCCATGGCCTTGTGTGCGCTAAAGGCAAAGAAGTCGGCTCCCAGGTCGGCCACATCGACCGGCATGTGCGGCAGCGACTGCGCGCCGTCGACGACCAGATAGCCGCCGTACTTGTGGACGAGCTTGCCGAGGTTCTTGACCGGGTTCTCGACGCCCAGCACGTTAGAAACCTGACCCACGGCCAGAATCTTGGTCTTGGGACCAACCTTGGCAAGAACCTCCTCGGTGGTGAGCTGGCCGGTCTTGGTGGGGTAGAGGTAGACGAGCTTGGCGCCGGTTTCGCGGCAGACCTGCTGCCACGGGATTAGGTTGGAGTGGTGCTCCATGATGGTGATGACGACCTCGTCACCGGGCTCGAGCACCGTGGGTGCAAAGCTCTTGGCGACCAGGTTGAGCGACTCGCTCGTGTTACGGGTGAAGACGACCTCGTTGGCCTGTGAGGCGCCGATGAGGTCGGCGATCTGCTGGCGGACCTTCGCGATGGCGTCGGTGGCCTCGACGGACAGTGAGTACAGGCCGCGCAGGGGGTTGGCGTTCATGCGCTGATAGAAGTCACGCTCGGCGTCGAGCACGCAGGCGGGGCGCTGCGCGGTGGCGGCACTATCGAGGAAGGCGATCTCGGGGTGCTGCTGGAAAAGCGGGAACTGTGCCTTGTAGGGATTGGTCTCGATGTCGACGGTAGGCCAGCCGCGCGAGGCCTCGTCACTGGCGTCGAGCTCCATAGGCTCCGGTGCGGTACAGGTATCGCATTTAACGTGCTCGGTGTCGATCATGCGAGCTCCTCTTCAAAGTTGTTGATCAGGTTGTTGCCCAAGCGGACGACGGCTGCGCGGGTGCGCTCGTCGGTGGCGGAAAGCGCGGCGTCCTCCAGCTTGGCGCGAATGAACAGGTCCTCGGCGGCGTTTTGGTCAAGGCCACGGCAGGCGAGATAGAACAGTTGCTCGTCGCGGACGTGGCCGATTGTGGCGCCGTGGTTGCCGGCGACGTCGTCCTCGTCGCAGAGAATGACGGGAACGGTCTTGTTGTCGACGCCCTTGTTGGCCAAAAGCACCGTCTCGCGCTCGGTGCCGGTTGCGCCCTTGCAGCCGTGCACGAGGTCGATGGTGCCACGGTAGACCTTCTTGGACGTGCCAGTCAGCACGCCGTTGGCGTCGATCTCGCACTCGGTCTTGCGGCCGCGGTGGCGCAGCTCGTAGTTAAAGTCGCGCACCTGCTCGCGGGCGCCCAGGTAATCGGTATCGATCGTCACCTTGGCGGTATCGCCCAGCAGGTCGCCGGCAAGGCCGGTGGCGCTGGCGCCAGCACCCAGGACGGTGTGCTGCACGTTGACGCGCGCGCCCTCGTCCAGGAACAGGCCGGTGTCGTCGAGCGCGATCCAGCTATCGTCGAGCGTCTGCGTGCAGGTCACGTTGACGGTGGCGTACTCGTGGGCGCACACGCGTAGCGCGGAGCCCACGACGCCTTGGCCGGCAACGGGGGAGTCCAGGGCTATGCGCAGGTCGAGCGTTGCCTGCGGACGGGCGACGACATCGATGGCGGCGATGGCCGCGGCAGCGTCGACGCCACTCACGCGCACGGTAACCGTGGCGTGCTTGTATGCGGGCACATCGATGACGACGCGCTTGGTGGTGTGGTCGGCCAGGTAGGTGTAGGTAGCCTCGCCCATGCCAGTCTCGAAGGCCTCGGCAGGGGAGAGCTCCTCCTCGAGCTTGATGGCGCCGGCCTGGTAGATGGAGGTGGCGGGCACGTCGAGCTCGGTCTCGGGCGTGATGCGGGCGCGGTCGACGGCGTCGCCGGGGGCGGAGGCACGGCGCTCGGGGAAGCGCTCGGCCATGGCGTCCATGGCGGTATCGAAGGCGTCGGCCGAGCCGGCAAACTGCTCGTCCAGGCCCTCGACCTCAACGGCCTCGGCGGGAGCGGCGGCAAGTTCGTCCGAAAGCTCGAGCTTGGTCTGGTTCATCTTGAGCCAACCCCAAGTGGCGGCCGGCATAGCGTTGACCTGCTCGAGCGTGGTAGCAGCGGTGTTGGTTTCCTGTTTCATTATCCGATCGCTCCTTCCATCTCGAGCTTGATCAGGTTGTTCATCTCGACGGCGTACTCAAGCGGCAGCTCCTTGGAGACCGGGTTGGCAAAGCCGTTGACGATCATGGTGCGGGCCTCTTCCTCCGATATGCCGCGGCTCATCAGGTAGAACACCTTGTCGTCGCCGATGCGGCCGATGGTGGCCTCGTGGCCGATGTCGACGTTCTTGGCGCGGATGTCCATGGCGGGGATGGTATCGGAGCGGCTCTGGTCGTCGAGCATCAGCGACTGGCAGCTCACGGTTGCTTTGGAACCTTCGGCCTTAGGCGTGGCCACGATGGAGCTGCGGAAGGTCTGGATGCCGCCGCTCTTGGAGATACCCTTGGTCTCGACGGTTGCCGAGGTGTCGGGCGCGTTGAGCACGACCTTGCAGCCGGTATCGAGGTTCTGGCCGGCGCCGGCAAAGGTAATGCCGGTAAAGCTCGAGCGGGCGCGACGGCCGTTGAGCACGCTCATGGGGTAGAGGTAGCCCACGTGGCTGCCGAAGGAGCCGCTGATCCACTCGATGTCGCCGTCCTCGTCCACGCGCGCACGCTTGGTGTTGAGGTTGTACATGTTCTTGGACCAGTTCTCGATAGTCGAGTAGCGCAGGTGCGCACGCTTGCCCACAAAGAGCTCGACAGCGCCGGCGTGGAGGTTGGCTACGTTGTACTTGGGCGCGGAGCAACCCTCAATGAAGTGCAGGTCGGCATCGTCCTCGACGATGATGAGCGTGTGCTCAAACTGGCCGGCGCCCTTGGCGTTAAGGCGGAAGTAGCTCTGCAGCGGGAAGTCGAGCTTGGTGCCCTTGGGCACGTAGACAAACGAGCCGCCCGACCACACGGCACCATGCAGGGCCGCAAACTTGTGGTCGGTGGGCGGGATGAGCGTCATAAACTTCTCGTGGATGAGCGGCTCCCACTGCGGATCGTGCAGGGCCTCCTCGATGCCGGAGTAGACGATGCCCATCTTGGACGCGGTGTCCTGCATGTTGTGGTAGACGAGTTCGGAGTCGTACTGCGCGCCGACGCCTGCCAGGTAGCTGCGCTCGGCCTCGGGGATACCCAGGCGCTCAAAGGTGTTCTTGATGTCGTCGGGCACCGACTCCCAGTCGTGCTTTTGGTCGGTGTTGGGCTTGACGTAGGTGACGATGTTGTCCATGTCCAGGCCCTCGATGGAGGGGCCCCACGTCGGGTCGGGAAAACGGTTGAAGATCTCGAGGGACTTTAAGCGCAGGTCGAGCATCCACTGCGGCTCGTCTTTCTTGGCGCTGATCTCGCGCACGATGTCGGGCGTGATGCCGGCGTCGAGACGCTCGAATCCCTCCTCGCCATAGGTGAAGTCGTAGAGGCTGCGGTCGATGTCCGCGACCTCGGTGCGGTTCTTGGTCATTGCGTCGCCCCTTTACGCCTGCTGCTCGGCAGCGGCGGCCTCGGCCTGGGCGCGCTGCTCGGCGGCCTCGCGCTCGAAGGTCTCAAAACCGTTCTTGTCGATCCAGGGGATGAGCGAGGCGTCGTCCTCGCGCACGATGTGGCCCTTGACCATAACGTGGACGCGGTCGACATCCAGGTGCTCCAGGATGCGCGTGTTGTGCGTGATGATGAGCATGGAGCCGTCGCAGCTCTTGCGGTAGGCGTCCATGCCGTGGCTGACGGTGGACAGGGCGTCGACGTCTAGGCCCGAGTCGGTCTCGTCGAGAATGGCGAGCTTGGGCTGCAGCAGCAGAAGCTGGAGCATCTCGACCTTCTTTTTCTCGCCGCCCGAGAAGCCCACGCCCAGCTCGCGGTTGAGGTAGGCGGTGTCCATGTTGAGCTCTGCCGCGAGCTCCTTGACGCGCCGGCGGAACTCCTTGCCCTTCATCTCCAGGCCGGGGCGGCCGGCGATGCTGGCACGCAAAAAGCTCGACAGCGGCACGCCCGGGATCTCGACCGGGGCCTGGAAGCTCAGGAACAGGCCGGCGCGCGAGCGCTTGTCGGTGGTGAGCTCGGTGATGTCCTGGCCGTCAAAGACGATGCGGCCGTCGTTGACGGTATAGACAGGGTCGCCCATGACCAGGTGGCCGAGGGTGGACTTGCCGGCGCCGTTGGGTCCCATCAGCACGTGGGTCTCGCCGGCGGCGACGTTGAGGTTGACGTTGTGGAGGATGGTCTTCTCGTCCACGGAGGCGGTCAGACCTTCGATGGAAAGCAGCGGATTTGCGCTCATGCTGTCCCTCTCTGTATATGGTGTACTCATAGGTGTACTAAACCCTAGGAATCTTCTCGGAATAAAGTTACTATGGGTTCGGCGTTAGTCAAGGGAAAACCCGACTAATCCACTCGACTTTTCAAATTCTGGGACAAAATAACCTGTTGTGTTTGTCCCATTTACTTAAGATTTGGGACAAACAAACCTGGTTATGTTGTCCCAGATGCGATGGGAGGGTAGGTATGCTCATTTCTTCCAAGGGCCGCTATGCCCTCCGGCTGATGATCTATATCGCGGCGCTGGGCGACGCCGAGGGCAAGATTGCCCTGCGCGAGGTTGCCGACCGCGAGCATATCTCACAAAAGTATCTGGAGCAGCTGGTTCGTCCGCTTATGAAGGCGGGCCTGCTTAAGAGCGTGCGCGGCAAGGGCGGCGGCTACATGATGGCCAAGGACCCGGCCGAGGTGCGTGCCGGCGACATCCTGCGCGCCGTCGAGGGCAGCACGGCTCCAGTGGCGTGCGATGGCATCGACAACAGCTGCACTCGCAGCGATCTTTGCTCGACCGTCAAGTTCTGGCGCGGCCTGGACGACGTGATCGAAAAGTACGTCGACGGCGTGACGTTGGCCGACCTGGCCGCCGTCCCCGAAATCAACTTTGACATTAAGCTGTAGGGCTGCAAATGGCATCTCTCGACAAGGTGTATAAGCAAATTGAAGTTTTTGCTCGGGAGTGTGACGCCGAGAAGGTTGTGCTGTTTGGCTCCCGCGCTCGAGGTGACAACTTGCCTAAGAGCGATATTGACATCGCAGTAGCAGGTTGCCGGGATTTCGGCCGGTTGTCATATTTGATCGAGGAGCGTCTTGATACTCTTTTAGATGTAGATGTCGTCAATCTCGATGAGCCCTTATCGCAGCAATTGCTCGATGAAATTGCCAGGGATGGTGTGATTCTGTATGAAAAAATATGAGAACTTTGCCAGCGCCTTGGCGAATCTTGAGGATGCGCCCAATCAGGATCTCAACAATGATTTTGTTCAGAGTGGATTGATTAATAAGTTCAATCTTCAATTTGAACTGAGCTGGAAGCTCCTTAAGCGTCTGCTCGAGTATGAAGGCGCCACGCTTGCCGCGTCGGGGTCTCCTCGTGCCATCTTGAAGGAGTCGTACCGATTCTACGACTTTATTGATGAGGCGGCCTGGCTAGATATGCTCAGAGACCGCAATACGAACGTCCATATCTACGACAACAAGCTCGCTCAAGACTTGATTCAGCGCATCTTGAACGTCTATATCCCCGCTTTCTGTCAGTTGAGGGACGGGCTGATGGAGCGATACGGCGAGCTTCTGATGGCGCCCGACGACCAGTTTGTTTAATTCCTTAAGATTTCGCGGAGGGTTGTTGCCGTTTACCGAGGGGTTGTTGTGCAACAACGGGCGAGCTGCAATACTTATTTCTATCTTTGCAAACTGCACTTTAACTATACCAATGCAGGGAGGATCTTATGCAGCCCAAGCATTCCGCGATTGTCGCGGGCCTGACGCTGGCGCTTTCGTTTGGCGCCATTTCCGCGCCGGCACCCGCTGCTGCCGAGGAGCCCACGCCGGGCGTTGCCTCGGATGCCACCGATATCGATAAGGGTCTCTACACCCAGCAGTCCTTCTCGGGCGTACTGAGGTCGGTCCAGGGCGTTTCGTTTGTCAACGTGACTCCCGAGATGAAGTACTTTACCAAGTACGAGAGCCATGGCAACTACAACCAGGGCTTTTCGTACGGTGACGGCTATAACGCGCTGGGTTATTACCAGTTCGACCGTCGTTGGTCGCTCATTCCGTTTATGAAGCAGGCCTACAACTACAACCCCGAAAAATACAGCATGCTCAAGGATGCGATTGATCGCGGCAGCGAGATTTCCAACACGAGTAATGTCATGTACGAGAACGGCCAGCTCACCGAGCTGGGCCATATCGCGCAGGATGCCTTCCAAGGTGCGTACAACACCGATCCTGTTGAGTTCTCAGCACTTCAAGATGCGTATGCGTACAACTCGTACTATGCGGTGACCGAGGCGTGGCTCAAGAGCGGCCTGGGTATTGATATTTCGGGCCGCGCCGATTGCGTCAAGGGCATGGTGTGGAGCATTACCAACATGTGCGGCACCGGTGGCTGCAGGGACTTTTTCCGCTGGGCGAATCTTTCCAATGATATGTCCGACCGCGAGTTTGTGACGGCGCTCTCCAACAGCGTGGTCAATAACGTGGCGACCAAGTATTCGAGCCAGCCCCAGTATCATGAGGGCTGGAAGAATCGTTATAAGAATGAGCTGAAGGACTGCTTGGCTTATATCGCCGAGGACGAGGCAGCCGCTGCGACGCCCGTGCAGCCCGAGCCCACACCGGCGCCCTCGCCGACACCTGATTCGAATGACGACTCGAGTGACGATCCCAACGATGACAGGATGGATACGCCCTCGACCGATGCTGACGGTAATGGCTCGGCTGGTGGCACTACCAACGACGGCTCTACCTCGAACGGCTCCAATTCGAACGGCTCTGCTGCGGGCGATTCGTCTTCAAGCTCTGCCGGCAATACGGACAGCGACGCTTCTGGTTCGACCGGCGCTGACACCTCTAACTCATCTACCGGCTCGAGCGATTCGTCCGTTGATACCGGCTCTAACAACGGCTCCGGCTCTGACGCAACCCCTGATTCCGATGCTTCCAAGGACGACTCGAATAAGGCGCCGGACGCTCCCGTTGCTTCGCCGGACAAGAAGCCTTCTTTCTCCGAGCAGCTTGGTTCTACGCTGGGCTCTTCGCTGATGGCTGGCGTCAATAATGGTTCGACTCAGAACAAGGACAACTCTGATCAGGCTTCCACGGAAAAGACCGAAGCCGTAAAGGGCGACTCCAAGGATAAGGCTTCCGAGAAGGTTGAATCCGATAAGGGTTCTAGCTCTGATGAGAAGGACGACAAGTCCGCTCAGAAGAAGGACGAGGACAAGAAGTCTGAATCTGAGGAGAAGGACAAGAACAAGGACAAGACCGAGGACGGAAAGCAGCAGGGCGAGGACAGCAGTAAGGGCAACACCGACAACCAGAACCAAGAGCAAAATGACTCCAAGACGGTGACCACTACAACCACCACTACAACGACTAAGACTTCGGGCGGTAACATGCCCAAGACGGGCGACCTTATCGTTATGGCGAGCCTTGCCAGCGCGAGCTTGGCCACGCTGGGCGCTACGTCTATCGTAAGTGGTAAGTATAAGCTCGATCAGCAGAAGAAGGCTTCTGGGGAGGACGACTCGGGGGAGTAGGCTCTTAGTTGCCAGATAACTAAATAGTCGGGACGGGGTCCGGTGCGAATGTATCGGGCCCCGTTTTGTTGTGCAACGATTAATTGTGCCCCCTCACACCTCTTGTTACTACCGTTGCCCGATATGTTTGCGCGGCGACATCGGTACATGCGATGCGGTCATTACAATTGGCATCGTGCTGCGATTTAGGGGGAACGTTTTGGTGTCTGAACAGGCAAATGTTGATTGTGCTGCTGGCTTTGGCGTGCGTTTGATCGGCTGTGCCGGCGATGCGGCTTTGCCCATTGGCATGCACGACTATGCGGAGGCTCTTGGTTGCTGCACGCTGGTCGACAAGACCATGTTTATTGCCGATGCGTTGGACTGCGACGCGTCCGTTGTGGTGTGCTGTCGACCCGAGGGTTTTGGCAAAAGCATGAACTTGTCGATGCTCAGGGCTTTTCTGGAGCGTCCAGCGGTTGGTCGCGCTGATCAGCGTTTGTTTGCCAATGCTCAGATTTGGGATGCAGACGGTGGGCGTTATCGGGACGAGTACGCTTGCTATCCGGTGATATCGCTGGATTTTTCTGGCGCTGCGAGGCGTGGCGCCGCTATTGCCGACGTCGTGCGCGATGCTCTTTCGGGCGAGTGCGTCCGCCTGCTGGCGCTTTTGGAGGCTCCGGATTTAGCTCGAGACAAGGTGCGTCACATCGAACGTGTTGCGCGTGGCGCGGCGAGCGAGGACGAGGTCGCCTCGGTGCTTGGCGTGCTCATTGAGCTGCTGGAGATGGCCTGCGATGAGCAGGTTGTATTGCTCGTTGATGGGTACGATGCGGCATGGTTGGGCCGTGCAAGCGCGAGGGGCGCTTCCGGTGCTGATCCGGCAGGGCTATTCGATCGCGTGCTGTTCGACGCCATTGCCGCTGCGCGCGATTCGTTGCGGCTGACGTGTCTGATGGGGGAGTGTCCCGGCCCTGCCGAAGCGGCGCTTTCTTCGCGCGGCTGCTCGTATTGTCTGACGACGCCGCTGTCAGCGTGGTGTGACCGATGTTTCGGTTTTTCGGATGCCGAGGTCGAGGCTCTTTTGAATCATGCTGGGCGCGAGGAATACCTGGATGATGCGCGTGAATGGCTCGAGGGATATCGGTTTGGCAGGGCCTATTGCTCGAGTCCAGAGCGTGTGATCGGTTTTCTGGGCCGAGGCTGCACGGCGCCTGTGCGTGCTGATCTGTATGGATATGCCGATTGCCTGAGTAGGGTAGTTGCCGGGTGGAATCTCGACCGCCTTTCGGTCTTGTTTGATTTGCTCGAGGCCCATGGGTGCGCTGAGGCTCCGCTTTGTTTGGGCACAGCAGAGCCAGATGTCTCGCCTGACGATGGCATGTGGACAGCGCTGTATCTGTCCGGTTTTCTCACGACGGATATGACTGAGGAGCCAGAGCATGGCGATTGCCTCCGTGCTTTGCGATTGCCCAATAACGAGCTTCGCCAGGCCTTGCGTCTAGTGATTATTGAGTGGTTTGAGTGCGCTGCAGAAGACATTCGAGACGTCGATGCGTTTCGCGACGGGCTGTGCCATGGGAACGAGGATACCGTGAGGCGGGCGCTAAGCCGCATCTTGGGGGATGCGGGAATCGGTGGGACCGACCCAGATACACCGCTGCCATATCACCTACTCTTGCAAGGACTCTGCTTTGGATTGCCGGGCTATGCCAATCCTGCTTCGAGGCGAAAGTGTGGCGCGGATCGCTGGGACATCCAGGTTTTTCCTACGGGCGCCGTGTTCGACATAGCCGATACGATCGGTATGCTCGATGAACGTCCGCTGATAACGATCAACATGATGTATGACCCCGGTGTGGATGCGCTGGGCCTGGAATTGCTGGCCGTGCAGGCGCTGCTCGACATAGAGCGCGACGGCATCGACGAAATCCGTGTGCCGCGACCCGGCATTGGCCGCATGCGCTGGGGGTTCGGTTTTGATGGGCAGCATGTGGCTACGGTGTGCCAGCGGCTTTAAGCGCCGAGGTGTTTCCGGCTTCCGTTACTCGGTGTCCTTCATGGGCGGCATGGGCTTCCAGTTGGGGTCCTTGATGATCTTGCGGGCGTCCTTCATGCCGCGACGTAGCGCCGGAATTCCGGTCTTAAAGCACTTGTCAACGGCGGCCAGGCGAATGAACTCCTTGCAGAAGGTCGCGGCGTTGCCTAGGCGGAACAGCACGGGGTGATAGTCGCCGTAAATCTGCATGTAGCGGGCCAGATAACCGCGGTTGCGCATGATGTAGTAACGGTTGGTGTCGCTCGTGGAGTTGAGCTGGCGCTTGCCGGCGATATCCCAGTTAGAGACGGCGCGGGCGCGCTTGAGCACCACGTCGGCGACCACGGCGGCGGGGAAGTGTTGGCTGGCTACGTAGCCGTAGCAGGCGTCGTCACCGTAGATAAAGAAGCGCGCGTCAGGCAGGCCAATCTTGTCGACCACGCGGCGCGAGAACATGCCGCCCTCAAAGCACAGCTGGTTCATGGCGCGGTAGCCCTCGGGTCCTAGGTCCCACTTGGCGACAGGGTTGGGAATGCCGAGTGAAAGGATGAGTTGGTATTGCCAAAAGAAGGCACCGCCGTCAAAGTCCAGGCGCGAACCCTGGATGACATCGTAGCGGTCGGTCCACTTGGCAAGACGCTCGATGCCTTCGGGGATGACGAGCACGTCGTCGTCCATCACCCAGAACCACTGGGCGCCCAGGTCGTAGGCGCACTTGGTGCCGGCGGAGAAGCCGCCCGCGCCGCCACCGTTTTCAAGCTGCGGGGCGTAGATGACGCGGTCGGTGCCGCCCTGCGCGTCAGGCTGCTCGGTGTCGATGCCCCACAGGTTGGTCAGGCGCTCGTTGAATGCGGTGCACATGGCCTCGGTCTCGCGTGAATTCTCGTTATCGACAATCACGATGCGCCAGGGCGCGGCCGTGAGCTCGGTCATGGAGTCGAACAAATTGGCCAGGAGTTCCTGGCGTTTGTACGTAACGACGACGATGGCGAGCTTATCGATGGGGGCGGGGAGGGTTGAAGGCATGGGGCAATATATCCTTTCACGTGCGGCGCGCATGCGCTGCACGGAAGCTATCGAATACGTCCTTGGGACTGTCCTATTGTAAAGGCTCGGCGCACCTTGACGGCAAGCTTTGAATAAAACGCAGGAACCTGCCACGGGCCCGCCGCATGACGTGGGGCTGCTTTGCCCGCAAGAGGCTCCATAGATTATATAAACGCCCGCTGGCGCGCTGGCCCTTTGATACCATGAAACGACAGGTATTTCCTAAGGAGCACATTTGTCTACTAACGCCTCTGGCAGCCCTGTTCTGTCGCTGCTTATTCCCATTTACAATGTTCAGCGCTACCTGCGCGAGTGCCTCGATTCCGCCCTGGCGCAGACGCTCAAGGACATCGAGATCATCTGCATTAACGACGGGTCGACCGACAACTCGCCGGCGATTATCCGCGAGTATATGGAGCGCGATGGGCGCGTCAAGATGATCGACAAGGCCAACAGCGGCTACGGCGACTCGATGAACCACGGTCTGGAGATGGCGCGTGGCAAGTACGTTGGCATCTTGGAGTCCGATGACTTTATGGCGTCCGACGCACTCGAAAAACTTGTCTCGGCCGCCGATAGCAATAATGCCGACTTTGCGAAGGCGAACTTTGATTTCTACTGGTCTAAGCCCGAGGAGCGCCGTTCGCTGCACGAGATGTTTAGACCTCAGGATTGCGGCAAGCCGGTGCATCCGAGCGATACGACGCAGTTCTTTAAGCAAAAGCCGTCGATTTGGTCGGCCGTGTACCGTCGCGATTTTCTTGAGCGCAACGGCATTACGTTCCTGCCGACTCCGGGGGCATCCTTTCAGGACACGTCGTTCGCCTTTAAGGTGATCGCGTGCGCCGATAAGGCTGTTTACCTACATGATGCCGTGTTGTCGTATCGCCAGGACAACGAGAATTCCTCGGTCAATTCTTCGGCTAAGGTCTTTTGCGTCAATACCGAGTATGCCGAGATTGAGCGTTGGATTCGAGAGGATTATGCCCGCGGCCACGCAAGCGGCGATGTCGCGCGCATGCTCAAGTTCAATCAGCTCATTAAGTACGATTCGTACATGTGGAACTACGTGCGCCTGGCGCCTAAGTTCTATAAGGAGTTCCTGGTTCAGATGGCCAAGGAGTTCCAAGCGGCCTTGGACGCGGGGGAGTTTTCGCTTGACGACCTCAAGCCGTGGAAGCGCGCAAATCTCGCTGCCATCCTCAAAGATCCTGAGGGCTGGGTTGACGAGCATCCGAGTTTTGCGACGGATGGTGCCTTGGGGCGTGCTAAGTATTACGCCTCGGTTGGAGGCCCAGGCGTGGTTGCTGCCTTCCTCATCGAATCGCTGAGGGGGTAGGTCGGCATGGGAGAGGCCTCGTGTCCTAAAGCTACCATTGTCGTCCCCGTTTACAACTCTGCGCGCTCCATTCAGCGATGCCTCGATTCGCTGTTGGCCCAGTCTGAGCGTTCGATTCAGGTTGTCTGCGTCAACGACGGTTCGACTGATGATTCGTTGAACGTGTTGCGCCAGATCGCGCAGGCCGACGATCGCGTACTGGTGATTGACCAGGAAAACGCGGGCGTCTCGTGTGCTCGAAATGCCGGTATCGATGTCGCCGAGGGCGAGACCGTCTTTTTTGTGGACGCCGACGATTACATCGATGCCCAGACGGTCGAGCGCGTGCTGCATGCCATGGAGTCCGCAGATGCCGAGGCCGCCGTTTTTGGCGGCGTCTGTGAACCTGCCGATGCTGCCCCCAAACGCGTCCAGCAACTCATGAGCACCAAAGCTGGTGCTTTCGGCGCCCGTGATCCCCAACTGCTGTTCCATTCGAATGCGCAGCCCTATGCCTGCCGTGCGGCTTTTTCGCGCGAGCTGCTCAATCGCGAAGGCATTCGCTTCGCCCCCGGTTTGGCTTTGGGCGAGGACGTCGTCTTCCAATTTGCGGCTTATGCGCTTGCCCGCAGGACCGTCGTCATGCCGGACAAGTTCTACCACTACGTGATGGAGAGCGAATCGGCGACGCACGAGTTCAACAGTGCCGAGGCTCGTGCCAAAAAGCTTGACGCCCACATGAGGATGCTCGAGGAGGTCTTGGAGGACTGGGCAGCCTACGGTCTTTTGGACCTGTGCCCCGGCGAGCTGATAACTTGGTTTTTGGACCTCATTGTGTTCGACTTGGCGCGTCTGGATGCGGACGGCTTCCACCGTGTTGCCGGCCGCGTCAACAGGGCTTTCACGACGTTTTTGGGAACAGAGTGGGCGGATATGCCTGCTAAGGGCGCCGTTCGCCGTGTTGCCCACAAGCTCGTTGCGGCGACCTCGGGCGTTTCGATGGCAGACGCCACGCTGTTCTATCTTTCGACTCGCGGTCTCAAAGCCTGCCTGGAGCGCTTTCTCTAATTCCAAGCGCTGCCGCCCGCCGCAACTCGGCTGTTAAAATAACCCTGTTACACGCTATTCAACAGGAGGTTCTCTTGCAGAACTCTGATACCCCTAAAGTTTCGCTGCTTGTTCCCATCTGCAATGTCGAACGCTACCTGCGCGAGTGTCTCGATTCCGCCGTGGCGCAGACGCTTAAGGACATCGAGATCATCTGTATCAACGACGGCTCCACCGATAGCTCGCCAGATATCATCCGCGAGTACATGGAGCGCGATCCCCGTGTAAAGATGATCGACAAGGCCAACAGCGGCTACGGCGACTCGATGAACCGCGGCGGGGAGATGGCGCGCGGCGAGTACGTGGGCATCCTTGAGTCCGACGACTTCATGTTTGAGGATTCGCTCCAAAAGCTGGTCGCCAAGGCCGATGCTGAGCATGCCGATGTGGTAAAGGGCGACTTTTACCTGTATTGGTCCACGCCCAGCGAACGCCGTGAACTGTTTGGGATTATCGACGAGCATATGACGGGCGCCGCGTATTGCCCCGTCGATCGCCCGGGCATCTTCTACCGCAAACCTTCCATTTGGTCGGCTATCTATCGGCGCGAGTTCCTCAACGACAATCAGATTCGGTTCCTCCCCACGCCGGGTGCCTCGTATCAGGACGCAGGCTTTAACTTTAAGGTTTGGGCTTGCGCCGAGCGTGCCGCGTTTATTACGGACCCCATTTTGTGCTATCGCCAGGATAACGAGAAGAGCTCTGTTAATTCGCCCAACAAGGTGTTTTGCGTGTGCGATGAATATGCCGAGATGCAACGTTTTTTGGACGAGCGCCCCGAGCTTAAGGCTCAGCTTCAGGGCATTTTAATGCGCATGAAGGTCGATACGTACCGTTGGAATGATGAGCGTCTGGTCGATGAGCTACGCGAGCAGTTTTGGGAGAAGGCTTCACCCGAGCTCAAGGCCGATTGGGATGCCGGTCGCTTTGACCTGTCGCTGTTCGACCCGCGCGGCGAGACCGACTTGCGCCTGATGGTCAAGTCGCCCCGCGCCTATATCGATTCGCGTTTTGACTTTAAGAAGCCGGGCAAGCTCAATACGTTTAAGCATTACTTTAAGATTGGCGGCCTACCGCTGGTCTGGCGCGTGCTGACGTATCAGCGCACCTACGGCGACAACCCGCACCCTGACGACGTTCCGGCAGCACAGTAGGAGCGAGTGACTATGGCTACCCCCAAGATTTCCGTTGTCGTTCCCATCTATAACGTGGAGGAGTGCCTGGCCTGGTGCCTGGACTCCCTGCTTGCACAGGACATGCCCGATTGGGAAGGCGTGCTGGTCAACGATGGCTCGCCGGACGGTTCGCGCGATATTGCGGCTACCTATTGCGAAAAGGACGCGCGCTTTACGCTGGTCGATAAGGAGAACGGCGGCCTGTCGAGCGCGCGCAATGCGGGTATCGCTGCGTCCACGGCGCCTATCGTCGCGTTCTTGGATTCCGACGACCGATTTACGCCCGATGCGTGCCGTGTGATCGTAGATGCCTTTGAGCGCGAGGACTGCGACGTTTTGACCTTTGGCGCGAATCCGTATCCGCTGGAGGCGGGGTATCCGTGGCTTAACTATGTGCTGAGCCCGCGCGATGTGTCGTTTGAAGGCTATAGCTCTGACCTGCTGTTTAAGGAAGCATCTCGCCCCTTTGCATGGCGCACCGCCTGCAAACGTGAGTTTTTGCTGGGCAACGGGATCGTGTTTGACGAAACCGTTAAGTATGGCGAGGACCAGGTCTTCGATTTTGCTGTGTACGGTCGTTCGCACAAGACCGCGCTTATCTCGAACAAGCTGTATGACTACCGCGTGGCGCGCAAAGGCTCGCTCATGGACACCATGCGCTATGACGACGAGACGCGCCTGCTGGAGCACGTGAAGATTTACTCCGCGGTGCTGGCTGACTGGCAGCGCGACGGTCTCGATGTCCAGCATGCCGATGACCTGGCGTGCTTTCTATGCGATCTGGTGCTGTACGATGCGCTCAGGCTGTTGGGTACGGACTGCGGCAAGGTGTTTGCTGCCGTTGCCACGGCGCTTGCCGGTTCTGCCGTGGGCAGCGATGCTGCGCTCGCACAATGCGCTCCTTCTGTTGCTGCTATGGTGCGTGCGGCGCTTATCAGCAAGGCCCCCAATGCCCGTGAGTGCAAAAAGCTCATGTTCGATTACGACGTCTTGAGGTTTGGGCGCCTGGGTGCCTGCAAACGCATGGCAGCGAACGCCCTGGGAAAGCGAGAAGTGTAGATGAGTATCAAGCGTTTGGCGCTTTGCCGCAGTCAGGGCCGTCTGTTTGTGCTGCTTCGTTTTGCCGGTCAGGATGTCGCCGCGCTTATTGAGCGGGAGGGCTCTCAGGCGTTTGCCCATGCGACGACGAGCGGTTCTTGTGTGCCGTCGCTGGTGCTCCCGGTCGATCATGGCCGTGTGCTGGCGCTTTGTCCTTCCGTTTCCGATTACGAGCGCGAGCTCGCCGTCTTGGTGCTTCCGTTTTTGGATGGCTCGTCGATGGATGTCGTTTTTGCATCCGGTGGCCAAAGGTTGGGCTCCATTCGCCTCGATAGCCGCGTGGCCAAGCTGGAATCCAAGGTTAACTACAAAGCAAAGCCTGCGCTGTGCGCGCTTATCCGCGATGCTCAGCGTGGCGAACACTGCGGTTTCTACGAGATCGATGCCACTCGCTATTTGCCGGCAGACGCCGGCGCGGTGTGGCGCTATGAGGTTACTTGGGCGGGAGACCTCCAGTGCGCGCCTGAGCTCCAGATCTTCGATGCGCATATGAATGCCATCGATGTCACCGTGCATGTGTTTGAATCGCAGGTCGATGTGCCGCAGCAGAACGGATGCCGCGTCAATAAAACGTATCTGAGTGTTGAGATGCCTCAGGATATACGAGATTTTGTCGCGATTGTGAGCGACCCCACAGAGCAGATCCAGAGCGGGTTTTGCGCCATGGATGGTCGCCTGTACAACGGCATGGTCGATGACAGTTGGAACCGCATGAAGGACGCGCGTGCAGACGACGCAGCTTATCGACGTTGGTTTGAGCGACATCGCGCAAAGCCGGGCGATTTAGCGTGCCAGCGTGTCGCTTCGGCGGCCTTTGCCTATAGACCGCTCGTGAGCATTGTGGTGCCGTGCTACAAGACCGATCGGGTCTACCTGCGCGAGCTGCTGGACTCGGTGCTCGCCCAAAGCTATGACAACTGGGAATTGCTGCTTATGGACGCCTCGCCCGAATGGGATGCGGTTGCCAATCTTGCGGCGGGCGTCAACGAGGAGCGCGTCCGTCGTGTTGAGCTGCCTGGTAACGGCGGCATTGTGGTCAACACCAACGCGGGTATTCAGCAAGCGACTGGAGACTACATCGCGTTCTTGGACCACGATGACATCCTGGAACCGGACGCGTTATTCCAGTATGTTTCCGCGCTGAATAAGGCGGCCGAGGGCGAGCGCCCCCAGGTCCTGTTCTGCGACGAGGACATGTTCCAGAAAACGGGGGAGTGGGGCCAGCCGGTCTTTAAGACGCAGCTCAACGTCGACCTGCTCTATAGCCATAACTGCGTTACTCATTTTCTAATGGTGGAGAAGGCGCTCATCGATCGCATTGGCGTGTCGCCAGAAGACGTTGCGGGTGCCCAGGATTACGGCCTGACGCTCCGCTGCCTCGCGGCGGGCGCGCGCTTTGAGCACGTTGCGCACGTGCTGTATCACTGGCGCGTGCTCCCTGGCTCTACCGCCGACTGTTCTGCCGATAGCAAGCCATATGCTATCGAGGCCGGACGCCTGGCTCTGCAGCGTCACTTTGACTCGCTGGGCATTCGCGGAACGGTCGAGGAGTCCGAGACGCCGTTTGTCTACCGCATGCGCTATGCGCTGCCGGAGTCTGCGCCGCTGGTGAGCATTGTGATTCCCACCAAGGACCACGTCGAGACGCTCGATGCCTGCGTGATGTCGATCGCCCAGAAGGCCACGTACGCCAACTACGAGATCGTCTTGGTGGAAAACAACAGCGAAGACCAGGAGACCTTTGCGTATTACGAAACCCTGCCGGAGCGCGTAGCCGCTGCGTCTGGTGGCAAGGGTGCAGCACGCGTTGAGTGGTGGCCGGGCGAGTTTAATTACTCCCAGATCATTAACTTTGGCGTTGAGCATGCCAAGGGCGATTACCTGCTGCTTCTCAATAATGACACTGAAGTCATCTCATCCGACTTTATCGAGGAGATGATGGGCTATCTTCAGCGTCCCGACGCGGGCGTTGTGGGCGCCAAGCTCTATTTTGCCGATCATCTGGTGCAGCATGCCGGCATTTTGGTTGGCGTGCGCGGCGCGCTTGCCCATGCCAACCAGGATTTCTCGGCAAAACGTGAGGGCTACCTTGCCCGTGCTGTGCGTCCGGGCAACTTTAGCGCCGTAACGGGCGCCTGCCAGATGGTCCGTCGCGACGTGTTTGAGCAAGTCGGAGGCTACAACGAGGAATTCGCCGTCGGCTTTAACGATGCAGATTTTTGTTTGCGCGTGTGGGAGGCGGGCTATCGCACCATCTTTACGCCCTATGCCGAGCTGTATCACTACGAGTTCACCTCGCGCGGCAGGGAAGAGGCCAACGAGGAAAAGATGCGCCGCTGGAAACGCGAGCAAGCACTGTTCATGCAGCGCTGGCCTGAGTTCTTCTTGACGGGCGATCCATGGTTGGGGTCGAACTTATCCGCTGAGAGCGAGTATTTCTCGCTTTAGAAAATGGGTTTTAGGAAGTCCTCAACTTACTTTCGATATGAGCTGAGAAGAAAGCAGCGTCTAGGCGATTTGCTGCAATGCATCACGATAGCTCGATACTTCCGCGATACGTTTATACAGACTTATACAACTGGATATAATTCGATATAGTCTACGATAAACTTTTAAAGCTAAGATTGACCAATAATCGATTGTCTTGAGAGGCAAACAAGTGAGCGCCACTGTATTCCATAACCCGTTTCGTCCTACTGCCGGCGCTGAGCCTCCGCGCATAATTGGTCGTGATGATATTGCCCTTGAGTTTACCGAGAGTTTGAATGCGGGAATTGGCGCACCTGCGAGGCTCATGCGCATCGCTGGACCGAGGGGCTCCGGAAAAACTGTTTTGCTCTGCGATCTTAGGGATCGTGCGCGAGAGCTTGGATGGAAGACCGCTATTGTTTCTGCTGGCCCTAACCTATTGCTGGACCTGAGGGATCAGGTTGCTGATTCTTCCCTTGCGACTAATGCTTCGGTCGGCGTAAACGCCGGCTTTGTTTCCGCGAAAGTCGATGTTGCACCCAAAGAATCGAGTCTTAGAAAGTTGCTAAGCTCGGCAGCGAGGTCAGCCAAGGGTCTTTTTATTGCCATCGATGAAGTTCAGGACGCTCCGATTGACGATATGCGTGCCATTGCGTCTACGGTTCAGCTTTTGATAGGGGAAAGAGTAGATATCGCACTTGCCTTTGCCGGTTTACCCGCCGGTGTTATGGATCTTATTAACGGCAAGGCGCTTACGTTCTTGCGTCGTGCCCTCCCCGAAGATCTGGCGCCTATCAACCAGGTGGAGGTAGCGCTCTCTATGGGCGATAGCTTTGTCGCGACTGGCTTGACCATAGAGGACAATCTCCTGTCGAGAGCCGCTAAGGCCACTAAGGGCTATGCCTATCTGGTGCAACTGGTCGGTTATTCCATTTGGCAGCGCGCCAACTTGCATCGTGCCAAAAGTGCCATTGTGAGCGAGCGCGACGTCACTGAAGGCATTGCGCTGGCAGAGGCTCGTTTTCACGATGTTGTTCACGAGCCCGCGATTTCTGGACTGGGGCTCAACGATATCAAATACCTTTTGGCCATGTGCGAGGATAAACAACAGTCCAAATCAGCCGAGATTGCTAGGCGCATGGGTAAAAAGACCAATGAGATCAGCTCTATTAGGGCCAAATTGCTACAAAGAGAGGTTATTCAGGCACCACAGAGGGGCTACGTGCAGTTTGCCGTGCCGGATCTAGATATTTATCTGCGAGATAATGCCGAGGAAATTCTCGAACGGTTCTAGGTCGAGGTATTATTAGTTTTTTCTACAATATCTTTTTCTATCCAATTGGAAGAACTACGGTCGGCTGCTTTGCTGCCATAACAATCTGGTTTGTTGCGGGGAAAGTCGAATACTCCATAAACAAGGCTGTTTAACAGATAGCTTCAATCGAAGGCTTGTATTTTTGCTGCCCTTTATACTTCCGGCTTTGCATGCGTTGGACCAGAAGCTACATCTGTATCTAATAGTTTTTCTTGTCTCTGTCTTTGGATTCCTGCGTTATGTGCCGCTCTTTTGGATTCCCATCGACGGGCTGCTAGTGGATTTTATTATAATTTGCGTTCTTATTTGCTATATTAGCTGGTATGTAGACTTGTCAACAGTGAATTTCGCATTCTCCCATGTGGCTTATTGGTTCGTATTGAGGATCGGAACGGTCATATCTGTTGTCTTGTTAAACCATCGTCGTCGTTATATTTTGCTTGTTGCTATGGCCTATCTATACGTTTTGCAGGGCGGGCCTTCTTATGTCGCTCGCGCGGAAAGCCTGTTTATGGACATCGCTACCGTCATGGCCGGTCGTCTCGGGTGCTGGCCGGGCTTTGCTCGATGCTGATCATTTGGAGCTGATCGGCTATGTGGGCGAGACTATTGGCGCCGAAGGAACCCCGGTGGTAGCGCTTGTGGGGCAAAACGCTGCGGTCGAGACGCGTATGCCCGATACGGACACGTCCATGACCAGTATGGTGGTTTGGATCGATTCAACGGATACTGAGGCGCCAGTGGGGAAGGCTAATCCGACCGGGTGTCGAGCGCAAGCTCGTCCGCAAGTACGGCGCGTTCGGCCTGCTCGTGGTCGACGAGTGGCTTCTGGACAAGCCGGACACTGAGTTCAGGTCGATGCTGCTGGAGCTGATTGAGCTGAGGTGCGGCACGGCCTCGACCGTCTTCTGCACCCAGTTCAAGAAGAAGGACTGGCACCCGAGGCTCGGCGGCGGGGTACACGCGGACGCGATTGTGGACAGGATCGTGCACAGCGCGGTCTGGTTCGACATGGGCGAGGCCAACATGCGGCAGCGCCGCGGATAGACCGGTAGCGATAAAAAGGCACCGGGGCCAGTGTCGGCCCCGGTGCCCAGGCGCGATATCGGCGGTGCTGTTTCGCGATATTCAGCAGTGCTCAAGCGAGCAAATACTCAACTTGAGTTCCGTTGATACCGGTATTTCGCCTTGTCCAGCCAAGTATTTGGGCATAGCTCCGACTCTAGGAGTATATTGCTTTCGATAGTCGATCATTTACTTCATCTGCTTAGGTATCGATGCAATATTTAGTTTGAGAATATCGGTGACTCCTATGCGTGCCCCCAAATTGTGATACGGCTTAGTTGCCTGTCGACTGTGAATCGTCCCAATTATTATGTTTTCTCCTTGAGAGGAAGTAGGGGCCACGCTCCTAAGAGCGCCTGTTTACTTATTTTCGCGGCAAACGAAACCCATCACGCCTTTGGTGGAAATGCTGTCGACTCCACGCGATGGTACATTAGTTTGGAAATGAATATCTCCAAATTGACCACCTCCTCCCTCAAACAAAAAAGAAGGATTCATGGCATTAAAAATTGTTGACAGATATAGTATTGAGAACAAGTGTCATATAAGTGTTAAGAGGTATCTTATGGATATTGTCGATTACGTTTCTTTCAAAGAAGTATTTTGCTCCATCATGGGAATCAAGAGCTCTCCAAATAACGCCAGTGATGATTTGACATGTCATTTAAATCTCAGTTATCGAATTGAAGAAGAGTTTGACCCCGAGATTTCGGATTTTGAGAAGACAATTATTATAAATGACGACGACTTGAAACACGAATATGATAAAGCGGTTGAGGCCATTGGTGATTTTCATGGTATGGAATGGTTTTCAAATGGTAAGAACTATGAGTGCATGGTCGATATATCCGGATTATATGCAACTCATTTTACAGATCAAATTTCATGTAAATCGGTAAATGCAGATGCTGAATTTAGAATGGGTCCGGCGAGCGTTACATATATTTTTTGTATTATATTAATGTTATTAAATGAAGGTTGTTTTGACGGCAATACTTTCAGAGGCAGAAATCCTTTTTTGCGACGCCTGAGATCGCATTCAACCACCGGTGGAAGAACCGTATCTCATAATGTTGATGATTGGACATCTGCTTTTGTTGAAATCACAGGTATTCTCTCCTTACGAATAACTACCAAAGGGTTTAGAAAAGCGAAACAACTTCGTGAACGAGCAACTTCCTTCCAATTTAAGTACATCTCTTGTTTAGATAGGCCACTGAGGCTAATTTCATCGCTTGATGAGTTTTTAGAAAAAGGAAGTTACGGGAGGCTATCTGTTGCGAAGTTAGAAATTGATTGTGTTCCGGATGTAAAATTTGACGACAGCGCTGTTAATCATTTTTGTCTTGGCGTGTCTTCGAGAAGCCCATATTTGCAGTTTTTGTCCTTCTATCATTCGATTGAATTTTACTTTAATTCCGCCTATCGAAAAATGACGACCGAATTGTTGAGAAACGAGCTCCAGTCGGTTGAATTTGCATACAACGATCAGCATCTGTATTCGATTGTTAGTAAGTTAGAAAAAGAAATATCCCATAAGAGCGAACTTGGTTTTGGAAATGAAAAACGTGAGCTTGAATACTTGGTTGAGTCGTGTGTCCATGTGCCTCGGCTAATGAAATCCCTACGTCGCTATCGTTTCGATTGGTCTGTGTGGTATTCGAGCAATGGGGTTGAATTTGAATCTGATGCTCCAGTTATAGATTGGGAATCCGATAATGTAGCTGGATTAATAGCTTCCCGAATTTATAAAGTAAGAAATGCGATTGTTCACAGTAAAAAACAAACTTTCGGTGCGTTTATTCCTTTTAAGCACGATCGCGCACTTTCCTATGAGATTCCTTTAGTTAAATGTGTTGCCGAAGAGGTCATTGATAACAATTCTTCGCGCGTATAGCTTTCGCTTTAAACTTCCGTTTGGTTCATAGTCTTTGTGGTCAAACTTAGCATTGAGATATGAATTTCGTTTCGATTGGATGGCGATTATTTCGATACGGCCATGACGCCGGTTGCGGATGGATGAGTCAGTATTCACTGTCTCTTCTAGATCAGGATTGATGCGAGCGATCCCTCGCTTCTTCCAATATTCTTAATGCTGATCGGGTGCTGCCGTTGATTGGCCCGGGTATTCTCGTAGCTGACGCCGGGAATCTGGCGTGTTTCGTCAAGAGGATGGGGGTGCGGACGATTTCTTGGACCGCGCCTAGGCGTATCCAAGCTTCCTGCGGTACTCCATCGGGCTCAGCCACCCGAGGGACTTCTTGATCCGCTCCTCACGATAGTACACGAGGTAGGCCTCGAGCCTTCCCATGAA
>JAUMMZ010000054.1 GCA_031296755.1 Collinsella sp. | reverse complement strand
GACCCCCGCGAACTTCGCGGCGGCGGTCGGCCCCATGCCGTCCTCCGTCGCCAGGAGGAAGAGCTCGACCTTCTCCCTGCTGTACATGCGAACCTCCAGTCCGGACCGCCCCGCGGTCCAACTTTCTGTCCGCACCCCCATCTGTAACATCTGGAGCCCGCATTTTGACCTTCCTGTTACAGATTGAGACGTTATGGGACCACCAGGAAAAATATCTCAGCTTGTAACATCTGGAACCCATATCCCTCTCTTCCTGTTACAGATCGAGACAAATCCCCAAACAGCAAAAGGCGGCAACGTCCCTGGTGGACGTTGCCGCCTTTCCATTGGCAAGACCCTTCCGCTCCCGCTACTCGGTAGCCTTGTCGAGAGGCTTCTTAAGGAAGCTCAGAACCAAGCAGCCGACCACAGCGCCGATAGCAAGGGCCAACAGGTACTGCACCGGGTTCGTGATGACCGCGATAACCCAGGCGCCACCGTGCGGAGCGGGGCTCGCGCAACCAAAGAGCATCGACAGACCGCCGGCGGTCGCAGATCCCAGGATGCAGGCGGGCAACACGCGAAGCGGATCGGCCGCGGCAAAGGGAATGGCACCCTCGGTGATAAACGACAGACCCATGATGTAGTTCACCAGGCCTGCCTTGCGATCGGCCTCGGTCCAGCGGTTCTTAAAGAACGTCGTGGAGAGCGCGATGACCAGCGGCGGTACCATACCGCCCGCCATGACGGCAGCCATGATCATATTGCCCTGCAGCGTTTGCTCGGCAAGGGCCGCGGTGCCAAAGACATATGCGGCCTTGTTGATGGGACCACCCATGTCGGTCGCCTGCATGCCGGCGCAGATAATGCCCAAAAGAACGATGCTCGTGCCCGAAAGACCGTTGAGCGCGCCGCTAATGGCGGTGTTGATAACGCCCATAATCGGGTTAACGGCCATCATAAAGAGACTCGTAAAGAGAATGCCCAGCACGGGGTAGATGAGCATGGGCTTGATACCGTCGAGCGACTCGGGTAGCACGCTTGCAGCCTTCTTGAGCGCATTGACGATAATGCCGGCGGCAAAACCGACCAGCAGCGCGCCCAAAAAGCCAGCAGAGACAAGCTGAGCCTGGGCATCGGCATCCATTGCCGTGGTGAGATAGCCCAACGTGAAGCCCTGCTTTGCAATCCAGCCACCCACAAAGCCCGCGGCCAAGCCCGGACGGTCAGCAATGGACATGGCAATATAGCCCGCAAGGATGGGGAGCATAAAGTTGAACGCCTGGTTGCCCGCAAGGTTAAAGAAGGCCGCGACCGGAGTGCTGTGGCCGTATGCGCTTGTGCCCAGCCCCGCCTGGTCCAGCAAGAACGAAAGCGCCATGAGGATGCCGCCGCCAACAACAAAGGGGAGCATGTGCGAAACGCCGTTCATCAGGTCCTTATAGACCCTGCGGCCCAAACCCTCGGATTCGCCCTCGGCAGCCGCCTGTACCGCGGCGCCGCCGGACACATGATGAATAGGCGCATTGCCCGCAAGCGCAATATTGATAAGTTCCTCGGCGTCATTAATGCCACGCGTCACCGCACAGGAGTAAACCGGCTTGCCATCGAAGCGATCGAGCTCGACATTTTTATCCGCCGCAATGATGACACCCTTGGCACCAGCGATGTCTGCCGCGGTCAGTACATTTTTAGCGCCGCCCGAACCCTGAGTCTCGACCTTAATGCTCACGCCCATCTTGGCTGCCTGGTCTTCCAACCCTTTGGCCGCCATAAATGTGTGAGCAATGCCCGTTGGACATGCCGTGATGGCAACGACATCGTAAGTGCCGCCCCTCACCTTCTCGTTTGCAGCTGACATGTTTCCTCCTTTTGCACAAGCAGGCCCAGCCCTCCCCTTCTGAGGGTCACAACCTGCGTATTACCTTGTGTTTGAGTGATTGATAGCGCCGAAGTGACGGCGCTTTTAAGCGATATCTAAACGATGGCCCCGGCGGGCATGATCACGTCGTATGGAAACAGGGGTACTGGGAAATCATGCCCGACGGGGCCATCGGAACCACCACAATGGGGACAGGCACCTTTGTGGTGGTTTTGGCCTTACTTCGCCCCGTTGCTAAACCGTGATGACGTTTTCCATCGTCTGGTACTTGGCGGGCACCTCGCCCGCGGTGATAACCGTTGCGTCACGGAAGTCCGCGAATTTTACGGGAGCCACCATGCCAAACTTACTGGCGTCCGAGATTACGAAGCGTTTGGCTGTATGGCGCATCGAGATACGCTTGACCTGCGCTTCCTCGATATCGGGCGTCGTAAAGCCCTGCTCGGCGGCAATGCCGTTAGAACCCCAAAAGCCGCAGTTAAAGTTGTAGCGGTCTAGGGTTGCCAGAGCATCGGGGCCAACGAGCGCCTCGGTCTCGGGTTTAAGCTCGCCGCCCAGCACCACGGTGCGCATGCCGCGCACAGCGAGATGCTGAGCATGGAGCACGGAATCAGTCACATAGGTGACCGATTCGAGATGCGGAAGATGCTCGATGAGTCTGAGCGTTGTCGAACCCGAATCGATGTACACAAAACTCTCGGGCTCCACGAGCGCCGCGGCGCGGGCGCAGATACGCTCCTTGTCGTCGTTATGGAGATCACTGCGCTCACTGATCGTTAGGTCGCGCGTCACGTGCGCGCGCTCAAGACTTGTCGCGCCACCGTGCACCTTGGCGATGCGGTGCGCTCGGTCGAGCGTCTGTAGGTCGCGTCGAATGGTAGAGGCCGTCACGCCCAGGGCATCGGCAAGCTCGGGCACCGTTACCGAGCCAGCCTGCTGCACCATCGACACGATCGTATTGAGCCTATCTTCCGCAAGCATCGCTTACTCCTCCTCGGGGTAGACGACTCCCCAATCGGCGCGGAGCTTGGTCATGAGCTCCATCACATCAGAAGCATAATCCAGAAGCTCACGCTTGGAATCGTCGCCGGCGACGGCCTGCTCGAGGTCAGCCATCTCGTAGCACAGGGCATAAGCCTCGGTGCCCGCGGCGACCTCCTCGCGATGACCGTCCGCGGTCCACACGATCGTCGCGTGATCGGCACGCGGATACTCGTTGACCTCGATATAGCACTTATCGAAGCTGATAACCGAGCGCTTGGGCTGCTTGGAGTGGAGCGTAAGGCTCACGACGCCCAGCTGCTGCTCGGCGTTACGGCAGACAATGCCACCTGCGACGTCAACGCCAGTCTCGCAGGTATTGCCCAGCGAAACGACCTCAGCGGGCTGGCTTGCCATAAAGAGGCGCATGACGGACAGGGCATACACGCCAATATCGAGCATGGCGCCGCCGGCAAGGCTGCGGTTGTAGAAGCGGTTGGTCAGGTCGCCGTACTCCTTATAGCTGCCAAAGTTGAGCTGGGCGAGGTTCATGCGGCCAAAGTCGCCCGCATCCATGCGACGGCGCAGCTCCTGATACAGCGGCATGTGGAGCACCGTGGTAGCATCCATAAGGACCACGTTGTGCTCGTCGGCGATGGTACGGGCCTCGTCGAGCTCGGCAGAGTTGAGGGTAATGGCCTTCTCGCAGAGCACGTGCTTGCCGGCGGCCAGCGCGGCACGCAGATAGGTGATATGCGTGTTGTGCGGCGTGGTGATATAGACGGCGTCGATATCCGGATCGGCGTAGAGATCCTCAACCGTGTCATAGACCTTCTCGACGCCGTACTGGTCGGCAAAAGTCTGAGCCTTGGTGAGCGTGCGGTTGGCAACACCCGTAAGCTTGCGGCCGGCCAGGGCAAGGGACTGAGCCATCTGGTTGGCAATAACGCCGCAACCGATCACAGCCCAACGGAGCTCGGGAGCCGTAAAGATGTCGTTAGGGAACGGCTTGTCCTGGACCGAAGCAAATGCCGCTTTGGCGGCTGCCGCGGCGTCGAGTGGAGCCTGCTTGGAATCTGCCATTATGTGTCTCCTGTGTCATAGAACGTCTTGCATTTCTGACAGCTCTATATTCGCACAAACACGCGCGTCTGTGCGCGTTTTTGCGTATCTCACCGCTAAACGGTCATTATTGCCCCGTAAACGGCGCATATATACGCATAGGTGCGTAATTAAACGCAATCTAACGCGCATAAACGCGCACACAAGCAATTTATACAGTACGACCCGCTCATTTATGCTTACCCAGTTAGGGTACTCATTTAAGTCTGTCCCAAATGAGTGGGGATAGAAAAAGACCCGGGTGCCGTGGGGCATCCGGGCCTTTGCTAGCAACTTGATGTTGCGGGCAGCTTAGAACTTGTGGCCGCACTTCTTGCAGACGCGCAGCTTGTTCTTGCCGTCCTTCTCGTGACCGACGCGGGTAACCTTACCGCACTCGGGGCAAACGAGATTGACGTTGGAGGCGTCGATGGGAGCCTCCTGCGAAACGATGCCGCCCTGCTGGTTGGCAGCGTTGGGCTTGACGGCCTTCTTGACGACCGAAACGCCCTCGACAACGACCTTGTTCTCGGCGGGGAGAGCACGCAGGACAACGCCCTGCTTGCCGCGATCCTTACCAGAGAGAACCTGGACCTTATCGCCCTTCTTGATATACATATATCTCCCCTAACTACAGGGTCTCGGGAGCGAGCGAGACGATCTTCATGTACTTCTTGTCACGAAGCTCGCGAGCGACAGGCCCGAAGATACGGGTGCCGACGGGCGAACCATCGTTGTTGATGACAACGCAGGCGTTCTCATCAAAGCGAATGTAGGAGCCATCCTTGCGGCGGATCTCCTTAACGGTGCGAACGACGACGCAACGGACAACGTCCTTCTTCTTGACGTTGGCGCCAGGGGTAGCCTCCTGGACAGCACCGATGAACACATCGCCGATGCCTGCATAACGACGCTTGGAACCGCCAAGCACCTTGATGCAGCGAATCTTGCGAGCGCCGGAGTTGTCGGCGACGTTCAGCATGGTTTGCATCTGAATCATGGTAGATGTTCCTCCGAACTAAGAACCGAAGAGAGGTGCGCAGCCTTTATGCGGCTCGTGGTATGCAAGCCAGGCATACGCACATCTTCGGAAACGTACAAGTCGTAAGAGCGACTGCTTATTTAGCGCGCTCGACGACCTCGATGAGGCGCCAACGCTTCATCTTGGACATAGGACGGGTCTCCATAACGCGGACGGTATCGCCCACGCCAGCCGTGCACTCCTCGTCGTGAGCGTGCAGCTTCTTGGAGCTGGTCATCATCTTGCCGTACTTGGGGTGACGCTTGCGCTCGGTGATGGTGACAACAATGGTCTTGGCACCGGAGACGGAGGTAACGACACCCGTACGGACCTTACGCGAGTTACGCGAATCAGTCATGTTCTCTCCTTAGGTCCTACTCGGCGACAGCGGACTTCTCCGCTGCGATCTCGCGGGCGCGCTGCTCCGTGAGGACGCGAGCGATGTCCTTCTTCACGGTGTTGACGCGAGCGGTGTTGTCCAGCTGGCTGGTGGCCATCTGGAAACGAAGGTTAAAGAGCTCGGCGCGCATTTCCTTCAGCTTCTCAACGAGCTGAGCGTCCGAGAGCTCACGAATCTCTGCGGGCTTCATTAGTTCTCCTCCTTGGCGGCGGCGGCGTCCTCAGCAGCCCACTTGGCCTCGAGAGCGGCCTCCTCAGCCATCTCCTTCTCGATGCGCTGCTCAGCGTTCTTAGCAGCAACAATCTTGGTCTTGATGGGGAGCTTGTGCTGCGCAAGACGCAGAGCCTCGCGAGCGACCTCCTCGGGAACACCCTTGACCTCGAACATGATGCGGCCGGGCTTGACGACGGCCACCCACTCCTCGGGATTACCCTTACCAGAACCCATGCGAGTCTCGGCGGGCTTCTTGGTGATGGGCTTATCGGGGAAGATCGTGATGTAGACACGACCGCCACGCTTCATGTAGCGGGTCATGGCAATACGAGCGGCCTCGATCTGACGGTTGGTGATCCAATGGGCCTCGAGAGCCTGGATACCAAACTCGCCGAAATGCAGCTCGGTATTACCCTTGGCCTGGCCCTTCATGGAGCCACGCTGCACCTTGCGGTGAAGAATACGCTTAGGGGCAAGCACTACTGACCCCTCCTCTCGGAGTTACGACGACGAGGACGGGAAGAGCCCTCGAGTGCAGGGTTGGGAACAGGCTGGCCCGGGAGCTTCTCGCCCAGGTAGATCCAGACCTTCACGCCGCAAGCGCCCATGGTGGTGCTGGCGACAGCCGTGCCGTAGTCGATCTTGGCACGGAGGGTGTGCAGAGGCACGCGACCCTCGCGGTACCACTCACGACGGCCCATCTCGGCACCGCCGAGACGACCAGAGCACTGGATACGGATGCCCTTAGCGCCGGCCTTGCGGGCGGACTGGACAGCCTTGCGCATAGCGCGACGGAAGGCAACGCGGCCCTCAAGCTGCTCGGCGATAGACTGAGCAACGAGGTTGGCGTCGAGCTCGGGGCGCTTGATCTCGACAACGTCGACGGAGAGCTGGCCCTTGGAGACGCCAGCGACCTTCTCGAGCTCGGTGCGGAGGGTATCGATCTCGGCACCCTTCTTACCGATGACAACGCCGGGGCGAGCGGTGAGGATGATGACCTTCACCTTGTCGCCAGCGCGCTCGATCTCGACGCGGGAGACAGCTGCGCGGGAAAGACGCTTCTCGAGGTACTTGCGAATCTCGAGATCGTTACCGAGGGTCTTAGCGTAATCCTTCTCTGCGAACCAGCGGGAGCGCCAGTTCTCGGTGATGCCAAGACGGAAGCCGGTGGGGTAGACTTTCTGACCCATACAGCTTTACGCCTCCTTTCGAGGAGCAACGACGACGGTGATGTGGGAAGTACGCTTCAGAATGCGAGAAGCGGAACCCTTGGCGCGGGGACGGATGCGCTTAAGCGTCGGACCCTCGTCAACATAGGCAGCGGCGACAACCAGGTTGTCGGCACGCAGACCGTTGTTGTTCTCGGCGTTCGCAACGGCGGAACGGAGAACCTTCTCGACATCCACGGCGACGGCGCGGTCGCAGAAGTGGAGGATGTCGAAGGCCTGAGCGACAGGCTTGCGGCGGATCAGATCGACCACCAGGCGGGCCTTGCTGGGGGAAACACGCACGTACTTAGCGACGGCGCGAACCTCGGTGGCCTCAGTTTCAATAGACTTAGTTGCCATTTACGGTTAACCCCCTATTTGGCCTTGTGGCCACGGAACGTACGAGTCGGCGCGAACTCGCCGAGCTTGTGACCAACCATGGACTCGGTAACATACACGGGCACATGCTTGCGGCCGTCGTGGACGGCGATGGTGTGACCAACCATCTCGGGGAAGATGGTGGACGCGCGGGACCAGGTCTTCACGACGTCCTTCTTGCCAGCCTCGTTCATCGCGGTGATACGCGAGAGAAGGCGAGTCTCCACGAACGGGCCCTTTTTGAGACTTCTGCTCATAAGTGCTTTCTCCTAAAACTCGGTATCCGAAATTACTTCTTACGGCGACGAATGATGTGCTGGTTCGAGACCTTCTTCTTCTTGCGCGTACGAAGGCCCTTCGTCGGCTTACCCCAGGGGGTAACGGAGGGACGACCAGAGGTGTGGTTCTTGCCCTCGCCACCGCCGTGCGGGTGGTCGACAGGGTTCATGACGGTACCGCGGACGGTCGGGCGCACGTTCATGTGACGCTTACGGCCGGCCTTGCCGATGACGATGTTGGAGTGATCGGCGTTGCCGACCTCACCGACGGTGGCGCGGCAGGTAACGAGGATGCGGCGCATCTCGGAGGAAGGCATACGGACGATAGCGTACTTGCCCTCCTTACCCATCAGCTGGCAGGAGTTACCGGCGGAACGGGCGATAGCGGCGCCCTTGCCCGGCTGGAACTCGACGGCGTGGATGAGCGTACCGACGGGGATGTCGGCGAGGGGCAGAGCGTTGCCCGGCTTGATGTCGGCGTCAGAACCGGACATGATGGTCTGACCGACCTCGAGGCCCTTGGGGGCCAGGATGTAGCGCTTCTCACCGTCAGCGTAGTGCAGCAGAGCGATGCGAGCGGAACGGTTCGGATCGTACTCGATCGTGGCAACCTTGGCGGGCACGCCGTCCTTGTTGCGCTTGAAGTCGATCACGCGGTAACGACGCTTCACGCCGCCGCCCTGGTGGCGGGTGGTGATGCGGCCGTTGTTGTTACGACCGGCCTTCTTGGGCAGGGGCTCGAGAAGAGACTTCTCGGGCTTGGTGCAGGTGATCTCGGAGAAGTCGGAGATCGTCTGCCAACGCCTACCAGCGGAGGTCGGCTTAAGGTGCTTTACAGCCATTACAATCCCTTTCAATAGGAATCCGTTAGCCATCGCAGACAGGGATTCGAGGTTCTGCCTCGGGTGCGATGACACCGGACGTATACACGGTTCCGGGCGTGTCCATTTTATACGCCCAAAACCTTGAGCTCCCGCCTCCCCTATTTGGGAGGCATGAGCTCACTCAACAGCAGCGAGTCTTAGGCCTGGTTGCCAAAGACCTCGATGGTGTCGCCCTCGGCCAGCGTGACGATGGCCTTCTTCCAAGAACGGGTCTTGCCGGCGACATAGCGCACGCGCTTGGTCTTGGGCTTGACCGTCAGGGTGTTCACGCGAACGACCTTGACGCCGAAGATCTCCTCGACAGCGTCCTTGATCTGATACTTGTTAGCATCCTTGGCGACCTCGAACGTGTACTTGTTCAGCTCCATGCCGGAGAAGGAACGCTCGGACACGATCGGACGGATGATGATCTCGTGGGCGGTCATTTATGCAAGCACCTCCCCGAAGTGAGCGGCGATGTCGGCGGGCATCAGCACAGCGTTATTGTTGACGAGATCGTAGGTGTTGGCCTCGTCAGCGGTGATGATGAACGTCTTGGGAATGTTGCGGAACGACAGGTAGGCGTTGACGTCCTCATCGCGAACGATGATGGTCAGACGCTTGCCCTCAAGACCGAGAGCCTTGAGCATGGCGACGGCAGCCTTGGTGGAAGGCTTCTCGAAGCCGTAGTCGTCGACGAGCACGAGCTCGCCATCGGCCAGCTTGGCGGACAGCGCGGAGCGCATAGCCAGCTTGACCTCCTTGTTGTTCATACGCTTAGCGTAGGAACGGGGCTTGGGGGCGAAGACAACGCCACCGTGACGCCACTGGGCAGCACGGATGGAACCCTGGCGGGCACGGCCGGTGCCCTTCTGACGCCAAGGCTTCTTGCCGCCACCGGAAACCTCAGAGCGACCCTTAGCAGACTGGGTGCCCTGACGCCAAGAGGCCATCTGGCACTTGACGATGTGGTGCATAACGTGGATGTTCGGCTCGATGCCGTACACCTCAGCGGCGAGCTCGGCCTCGGCGACCTTCTTGCCCTCGCTGTTCTTTACTTCAAACTTTGCCATTTAAGTGTTCTCCTTGGTATGACGCTGGGCTAAATGGGCTGGGCCCTTAGGCCATACGGATGGCGACGAGACCATTCTTGGCACCCGGGACAGCGCCCTTGACCAAGATGAGGTTCTGCTCGGCATCGATGCGGACAACGGAAAGGTTCTTGACGGTAACGCGCTCGTTACCCATGTGACCGGCCATCTTGACGCCCTTGAGGACGCGCGCAGGATAGGCGCACTGACCGATAGAACCGGGGTGACGCTGGAAGTGAGAACCATGCGTCATAGGACCGCGGCGCTGACCCCAGCGCTTGATGCGACCCTGGAAGCCCTTACCCTTGGAGGTACCGATGACGTCGACCTTCTCGACATCAGCGAAATCAGCGACGGTAACGACCTCGCCGACCTTGTGCTCCTCGCCGTTCTCGACGCGGACCTCACGAAGGAAGCGGACAGGCTCGACGCCAGCCTTAGCGAAGTGACCAGCCATGGGCTTGTTCACGTTCTTGGCCTTGATGTCGCCGAAACCGATCTGGACGGCGTCATAGCCGTCGGTTGCCTGAGTTTTAACCTGCGAGACAGCGCAGGGGCCAGCCTGGATGACCGTGACGGGAACGACGTTATCGTCCTCGTCCCAAACCTGGGTCATGCCAATCTTGCGGCCGAGAATCATGCTGATCAAGATATGATCCCAACTCTCGCGTGGTCTTGGGACAATGCGTACACCACCGAGCGTACGCCCCTAGAGGACCACTACTTACACGACGTGCTCCCCAGCCTTGTATTTCGCCCGGACTACCTGACAACCCTATTAAGCAGGCATTTTGTCCAGCCAGAATACTCCCCTGGTTACACACAGCTGTTTAGTATACACGGCTGCGGGCGTATCCATCGAGATTCATATTTCACTCACATTGTTTACGCAGGTAAAGTGCGTGGCACGTTCCCAGTGTGCGGCGGAGGGGGCGGGCCTGAGACATATTAAGGTTGCTGCTCTACAGTCCTGCTCACGACGGAGAGCACATTAAGTGCTCTCCTGTTCGTGCGGAACTCGCGACAACCTTAATATGTCTCAGGTCCGCCCCCTCCGCCGCACACTGGGAACGCCACGGTGATGTCTGCTTAACTCTGCTCGCTCAGCTAATTACTTTGTTGGGGATCCACTATTTGCTGGAGGGTGAACTTGCGTTGCATTGACTCGCCTTCTGCTTGTGGCTTTGCCTCATCAAAATCGAAGATCATGATGGCGCAGTTGGGGAGTTTTGTTGGGAGCCCGAAGCCCTCTGGGGCTGCAGCCTTGATGAATTGGCGGCTGGCGCTGCCGTGGCTTACTGCTAGGAGGGTTTCGATGCCCTCGGCGCCCATGATATTGGTGAGGGTGTCTACCATGCGCTCTTGCAGTGCCTGGCTTCCTTCTCCTCCGAATGGGATTAAGTCCTCGCCTGGATCCCAGACGTCGGTGGGCAGGGCGTCGTGGGGGCCTTCTTCGAAGGTGCCGTAGCTGCGCTCGATAATGCCTTCACAGGGCTCGACTGCTGCGTCCGGGCCGAGGAGCTCGCATGCGACGAGACTTGCCGTGTCCATGGCTCGGCCCAAAGGTGATGAGACCACTTTGTCGGGGACGACGCCGTGGGCTTTGAGCCATGCGGCTGCCATCCCGGCTTGCTGACGGCCTAAGTCGGTGAGCGGTGAATCGCAGCGGCCCTGGACCAGCTTTTTGACGTTGAACTCCGTCTGACCGTGGCGGAGTAGATACAGCTTCTTCATGCTCTCCCCTTCTGCATAACCTGCTTTGCCGGCATAGCCTTACTCGTGGGTATGCCCTACGTAGTCTTCGTCGATCGTAATCTTGGCAATCGACTTGGGATATTCCGATTCGACCCGTTGTGTCAGCGCGTGCTTTACGTCTTCGGCACTCATCTGCAGATCCGAGGGACGCACGCAGTCAAAGATCACGTTGGTGTGCGTAGGACCCGGCACGCAGCGCAGGTCATGAATCGAGAGGCGGCTATCGATCTCCTGGGCCATGGCGTGAATGCGCAAGCGCATGCTCGCCAGCTTGGGGTCATCGGTCACGATGGGATCGTAGTGAAGCGTAACGATCATGCCGTCTTCGTCCCTAAACGACTGCTCGATGTTATCGAGCGTGTCGTGACTTTCCAACGGGCTGTCCTCGGCCGCCATCTCGGCATGCGCACTTGCAAACTTCCTGCCCGGGCCGTAGTCGTGAACCATCAAATCGTGAACGCCCAAAACGCCGGGATAGCTCATGATCTTGTCTCGAATGTGCTTGACCAGCTTAGGATCGGGCGACTGGCCCAAAAGCGGGCTCACCGTATCCTGGATGAGCTCAAAACCGCTCCAGCCAATATAGGCGCCAACGGCAAGGCCGACCCATGCGTCAAGATTGATGTGCGTCACCTGCGAAACAATTGCGCACGCCAACACGGCGCCTGTGGCAAGGACATCGTTCTTGGAATCCTGCGCGGTCGCATGCAGCGTCTCGGACTCAATGCGATCGCCGAGCTTTTGGTTGAGGGCCGCCATCCACAGCTTTACAACCATCGAAAGTGCCAGGACTGCCACCAGGGCAAGCGAGAACTCGACAGGCTCCGGGTTGACAATACGCTCCACCGAGGACTTCACCAGTTCGATGCCAATAAGCAGCACGAGCGCCGCCACGACCAAACCCGAGAGATACTCGTAGCGACCGTGGCCGTAAGGATGCTCGGGGTCGGCCGGCTTGCTCGCCAGCTTAAAGCCCAGCACGCTCACGATATTCGAGCTGGCATCGGACAGGTTGTTCATGGCATCCGCCACAATCGAAACCGATCCCGACAGCACGCCAATTACGCCCTTCGCAGCGCATAGTGCCACATTGGCGAGAATACACACCACGCCCGTCAACGTGCCCACGCGCGCACGGTCGCCCTGCGCACGCTTAACAATCCACTCGACCATCTACATCCGCCCCCACGGTACTACCTATATATCTATTGCTCAAACGGATTGTAGTGTAGCCACTTTGTCCCCCAGATACAAAAAAGGCCGCAACCCACACGGGCCACGGCCTTGGAATATGGCAAAGGAATCGTCCTTGTGTCGCACAGGTTTACGCGCTTACTTCGGCCACGCTCTTCGAGGTTTCGGGTGAATCGGCTCCGTCCCCCGTCGTCTGTCCCTTCGCCGGCACCACGCCAAAGCAGTAGCTCAGCGCCGCAGACACCGCAAATGCCACACCGCCGGCAGCGCAGCACCACAGCAGGTTCGAGATGCCGCCCGTGGCAAAGCCAATGACCATAAGGACATTCGTCATGCCGATGGTATAGGCCGTAACGTGGCCCACGGCCGCAACAAGGCCTCCGACGGCGCCGCCAATGGCCATGCACGTCAGGCACCTGCCATATTTAAAGCCGCAACCGTACAGCGCCGGCTCGCTTACGCCGCCAAGAACACCCGAGATTGAGTAGCCCAGCATGAGCGCCTTCTCGTCCTTATCCGCAACGCGGAGCGACGCGCCAAAAGGCATGCCCCAAACGGCGAACGTCGCCATCGTCGCGGCAATCAGGATGCACGAATCCGTTCCCACACTCATAAACTGCGCGTACGCAAGCGATAGAACGACGTTGCTGACGCCCGCTATCTTTAGGAACTCCCAGCCCGCGGCAAGCCCCATGAGCGTGAGCAGCGACACGATGCCACCGGAATTGCCAAGCATAAACATAAGCTGGCCCAACAGCATGCCCAGATAGCTGCCCGCCGGTGCCGTAATACACAGCGAAACCGGAACCATGACGAGCATGGTCGCAAACGGAACAAACGAAAACGCCACGGCCTTAGGGATAACGCGCTTAAAGAAACACTCCACTCGCCATAGCACGGGCATCGAAATGAGAACCGGAATAACAGTCGTCGTGTAATCGTTGACCGGCGCAGGAAGCAGACCATACACGGAAGTCATCGATGCCCCCGTCGTCGATGCGGCATCGACAAGCTTGAGTAAATCGGGTGCAATCAATACGCCGCCCAGCATCATGCCCAGCTGCTCCGAGCAACCGAGCTGGCGGGCGGCCGCCCAACCAAGATAAATGGGCAAAAAGTAGTAGCCGGCGTTATAGAGCCAACTGTAGAACAGGCGATAGATATCGGAATCGGCAGACCACAGGCCCAGCATGCCTTCGCCCATAATGACAGCGACGGTGCGGAACAACGCCGCGCAGACAATAAACGGCAGCGCCGACATCATGCTTTTGGACAGATAGTCCACCACGGCCATGGCGTTTGATGAAACCGACGTTGTAAACGAGGTGTTAGAAACTTGTAGCATGGAACGCCTTTCCCAATATGACATGCGGGCTGTCCCTTTGTCACATCGTGCGGTATCGACCGATTGCGCGGTACTTTTCGTAGCGGAGGTTTGTGAGGGTCGCGTCGTCGAGCTGCCCAAGCGTATCGAAGGCATCAAATGCCGAGGACATGACGGCACCGGCGATCTCCTCATGCGACAGGCCCTTATCGTCAACAATGCCGTCGATGATGCCGAGCGCCAGCAGATCGGGGGCCGTGAGCTTAAGCGCCTCGGCGGCCTCATCCGCACGCTCGGTATCCTTCCACAGGATCGACGCACAGGCCTCGGGGCTCACGACTGAATAGGCCGAGCTCGAGAGCATCAGGATGCGGTCGGCCACGGACAGCGCCAGCGCGCCACCAGAGCCGCCCTCGCCTGTCACCACCGAGACAATCGGTGTCTTAAGGCCGCTCATCTCCATGAGATTCTGAGCAATCGCCTCGCCCTGGCCGCGCTCCTCGGCACCGATGCCGCAAAACGCGCCCGAAGTATCGACCAGGCACAGAACCGGTCGACCAAACTTTTCGGCCTGGCGCATAAGGCGACGCGCTTTGCGGTAGCCCTCGGGATGTGCCATGCCAAAGTTGCGACGCATGCGCTCTTTGGTCGTGGTGCCGCGCTCGATGGCGATGACCGTTACGGGGCGCCCGTCTTTCCAGCCAATGCCAGCCACCACAGCGGCGTCGTCGCCAAAGTAGCGGTCGCCGTGCAGCTCCACAAATCCATCCAGGCCCAGCGAGATCATCTCGCCTGCCGTGGCGCGATCTGCCGAGCGGGTCTGCTTGACAATCTCGAGCGCGGTTTTTGGTGCGGCCGAGCGCTTGAACAAATGTCCCAGCTTTTTGCCGCGGCGGCCCGTATGCACAATCTCGTGCGGTGCCCCCAGGCCGGGCGCGTGCCCTTCGTGCAGCGCCAGCAGCTCGCCTACCGTGAGCGCAACCTCGCCACGCGGTACAACGGCATCGCAAAAGCCGTGCTCCAGCAAAAACTCGGAGCGCTGGAATCCCTTGGGCAGGCGCTTGTGCATGTTCTGCTCGATCACGCGCGGGCCGGCAAATGCCGTCAGGGCATCGGGCTCGGCCAGGATAATATCGCCCTCCATGGCAAAGCTCGCGGTTACGCCTCCGGTCGTGGGGTCAGTGAGCACCGTGATATACAGGCCGCCCGCCTCGCTATGGCGCCTAACCGCCGCAGAGATTTTGGCCATCTGCATGAGCGAGGTCACGCCCTCCTGCATGCGGGCGCCACCCGATACGGTAAAGCCAACGACCGGCAGTCCCAGCTCGGTCGCACGCTCAAATGTGCGGCAGATCTTCTCGCCCACCACGGAACCCATCGAGCCCATCATAAAGTTGGCGTCCATAAAGAAGAGCGCCGTATCGCAACCGCAGATTTTGCCCTTGCCGCACACAACGGCATCGCGCTCGCCCGAACGTTCGCTCACGCTCTTGAGCTTGTCGGCATAGCCGGGAAACGAAAGGAAGTCCTCCGGCGCCAGACTGGCATCCCATTCCTCAAACGTGCCCTCGTCAATCGTCATGCGCATGCGGTCGCGCCCGCTCACGCGAAAGTGTTTGCCGCAACGAGGGCAGACCTCGAGGTTGTCGTGCAGGCGCGCCTCATCGATCACGCGGCGGCACTCCGGACACTTGATAAACACGTGGCGCGCGGGAAACTCGGCGCACGACTCGGTCATCGGCCCCTCGAGGACGTTGACCGTCTTCGCTTTTCTATTCATCAGCATAGAGATGCCCCATCAGATCGGTGTGGTACATGCCCGACAAGAACTCATCGTTTGCCAGCACGTCGAGCTGCAGTTCGCTGTTTTCGCTCACGCCCTCAATCACGAGCTCGCCCAGGGCCGAGCGCATCTTGCGAATGGCGCCGTCACGCGTGGGCGCACACACGATGAGCTTGCCAAGCATGGAGTCGTAGTACGGCGGAACGTTCGCACCGGTAAACATGGCGGAATCCCAGCGCACGCGCGGACCACCCGGCACACGCAACGCGGTGACCGTTCCGCATGACGGCAGAAAGTCCGGCGTCTCGGCATTGATGCGGCACTCCATGGCGTGGTTGCGGACCGGCATGTCCTCCTGCTCAAAGGGCAGAGGCTGGCCGGCTGCCACGCGCAGCTGCCACTTGACCAAGTCGGTATCGGTCACAAACTCCGTAACCGGATGCTCCACCTGCAAGCGCGTGTTCATTTCCATAAAGTAGAAATTGCCTTCGTCCGAATACAGGAACTCGATGGTACCGGCTCCTTCGTAGCCGACGGCACGAGCCAGGTCGCGTGCCGCCTTGTGCATGCGAGCACGAATGTCGTCGTGTCCGTCGAGGCACGGCGCGGGGCTCTCCTCGATTAGCTTTTGGTTGCGCCGCTGCACCGAGCACTCGCGCTCGCCGAGCGAAAACACATGGCCCTGCTTATCGGCCATAATCTGTACCTCAACGTGATGCGCCGGCGCGACGAACTTCTCCATGTAGCACTCGCCGTCGCCAAAAACGGCCTCGCCCTCGGCGCGTGCTTCAATAAAGGCCTTTGCCGCATCTTCCGCGCGCTCGACCTTACGAATACCGCGACCGCCGCCGCCCGCACGCGCCTTAATAAGCACGGGGCAGCCAATGCGCTCAGCCTCGGCCGTTGCCTCCTCGGGACTTTTGAGCAAATCGCAGCCCGGCACGATGGGCACGCCCGCCGCGGCAGCCGTTCGACGTGCGGCGTCCTTGTCGCCCATGCTGTCGATCACCTTGGCCGAAGGACCAACAAACGCCAGGCCATACTTGTCGCAGTCGCGCACGAAGCTCGCCTTCTCGGAGAAAAAGCCATAGCCGGGATGAATTGCCTTAGCTCCCGACTTTACGGCACAGGTGAGCACAGCATCGTCGTTGAGGTAGCTCTCGGCAAGACGCGGACCGCCGATGCAATACGCCTCGTCGGCAAGCTGCACGTGCAGCGCGTCCGCATCGGCCGTGGAATAAACGGCGACGGTCTTGATGCCCATATCGCGGCACGCGCGGATAACACGGACCGCGACTTCGCCGCGGTTGGCGATGAGCACTTTGTCGAACATGAAGCCTTCCTTAACTTTCGTGCATGAGTGCAAAAGACATATCGGCGCGGCAGCAAACCTCACCGTTGACGCTCGCAGTACCCGTCGCAAAGCGGAACGGCCCGCGCGCACGCGTGATGGAGCACACCAGATCAACCGTGTCGCCCGGGCGCACCGGACGCTTAAAGCGCACCTTGTCCAGACTCGCGTAGAACGGCGTCGCGCCGCGCGCCTCCTCATCGCCCATCAGCAGCACGCAACAGTTTTGGGCGAGCATCTCGCACTGAATCACGCCGGGGACTACCGGGTTTCCCGGAAAATGCCCCTGCAAAAAGTACTCGTCACCCGTAATCGTGATCTTGCCGTGGGCCTCGTCGCCCACCAGCTCGGCCTCGTCGAGCAAAAGCATCGGTTCGCGATGCGGTAACAGCTTCTTGAGCTCTTCTTTGTTCATGGACATCACCTATCCGATCCTCATAAGGCAACTGCCGAACTCCACGAGGTCGCCGTCGGCCACGCAGATCTCGAGCACCTCGCCGTCTGCCTCGGCCGTCACCTCGTTGAGAACCTTCATGGCCTCGATGATGCAGAGGGTCTCACCGGCCTTGACCTTGGAGCCCACGTGCACAAACGGCTCGTCGCCCGGCGCCGGGGCAGCATAGAACACGCCGACCATGGGAGCGGTCACCTCGATGCCCTTGGGCTCCGGTGCGGCGGCAGGCGTCTGCGCGGCGGGCTCCGGTGCGGCGGCAGGCATGGCGACAGGAGCCACCGCCGGAGCAGTCACGGCACCCGGCATAGGCATGGGCACGGCAACCGGCTGTGCGGCGCTCGCGCGCTCGAGTTCGACCGCGGTGCCATCGGGCTCCTCAACGCGTACGCGCGTGAGGCCGCGGTCCTCCATAACATCGGCTATCTCGGCAAGTCTTTTGGAATCCATGCTCTAGCTCCTCGTATATCTACGCAGCGCGATGGCGGCGTTGTGCCCGCCAAAGCCCAGGTTGGTCGAAAGCGCCCAGGTAAGGTCGGCGCGAACCGCGCGATTGGGCGTGTAGTCAAGATCGCAGGCGGGATCGGGCGTGCGGTAGTTAATGGTCGGCGGCACCACGCCCTGCTCGAGCGCCATGGCGCAGGCCATGACCTCGATGGCGCCCGTGGCACCGATCATGTGGCCGGTCATCGACTTAGTCGACGAGACATGCGCGGCGCGCGCCGCGTCCTCGCCGAGCGCCCGCTTAATGCCCGCCGTCTCGGACGAATCGTTGAGTTTGGTCGAGGTGCCGTGGGCATTGATGTAGAGGCCCTCGGAAGGCTTGACGTCGCCCTCGGCAACCGCCAGCGATATCGCACGGGCAATGCCGGCAGCCTCGGGATCGGGGCTCGTGATGTGGTAGGCGTCATCGGTGTTGCCGTAGCCCACGACCTCGGCATAAATGTGCGCACCGCGCGCCTGCGCATGTTCCATGCTCTCGAGTACCAGCACGCAGGCGCCCTCGCCCATCACAAAGCCATCGCGGTCTGCATCGAACGGGCGGCAAGCCGTTGCGGGATCAGGGTTGGTGGTCAATGCGCGGCAGGACGTAAAGCCCGCAACGGCATCGGGGATAATTGCGGCCTCGGCACCGCCGGCGAGAATCGCATCGGCATAGCCGTGCTTGATGGCGCGGAACGCCTCGCCCACCGCATGGGCCGAGGTCGCGCACGCGGTCACCACGGGCAGGGTCGGGCCCTTTGCCTTGTGGCGAATCGCGATATTGCCCGATGCCATGTTGGGGATCATCATCGCGATCATATAGGGCGATGCACGGCGGGGCCCCCGGTCGGCGATCGTATGGACGTTGTCGACGAGCGTCTGCATGCCGCCCACGCCCGAGCCCACGTAGACGCCCAGGCGCTCTCGATCGATGGCGCCTTCGACATCGAAGCCTGCATCGTGCATGGCCTCGTCCGAAGCCGCCAGTGCAAACTGAACGCAGGGGTCCAGGTGCTTGGCGTCACGCTTGCCAAAGTACTCGTTACCGTCAAAACCCTTGACCTCGGCCGCCACCTTGACGGTAAACGCATCGGTATCGAAGTGCGTGATCGGGCCGATGCCGCACGTGCCGGCGCACATGGCCGCCCAGGTGGCAAGCGCGGTGTTGCCGAGCGGCGATACGGCACCGATGCCGGTGATTGCAACTCTCTGTTCCATCATGGTCTCCTCATCCAAGCCGTTCTTCGGCCCTGGTTTCTACATCGCCATTCCGCCGTCGACGCGCACGACCTCGCCCGTAATGTAGGCAGCCGCATCGCTCGCCAAAAAGCGCACCACGCCGGCCACTTCCTCGGGGCGCGCCATACGCTTAAGGGGAATCTGCTCCTCGGTTGCCGCACGCACCTTCTCCGAGAGCTTTGCCGTCATATCGGTCTCGACAAACCCGGGAGCGACCGCGTTCACTCGTACGCCGCGGGGCGCAAGCTCGCGCGCCACCGCCTTGGTCAGACCAATGACGCCCGCCTTGGAGGCAGCGTAGTTGGCTTGCCCGGCATTGCCCATCAGGCCCACGACAGAGCTCATGTTGATGACGCAACCGCCGCGCTGGCGCATAAAGGTCTTGGTGAGCGCACGCGTCGTGTTGAACGTGCCCTTGAGATTGACATCGAGCACGCGATCGAAGGCGTCATCGCCCATGCGCATAAGCAGGCCATCGCAGGTGATGCCGGCGTTGTTGACGAGCGCCCAAATGGAGCCAAAGTCGTTGAGGACCGCTTCCACGCACGCGTTGACGGCAGCGGGGTCGGCCACGTCACATTGATATGAGCGCGCCATGGCGCCAGCCGCCTCGCAGGCGTCGCACGTCTCGCGCGCCGCATCGACGCTGCCGGCATAGACGACGGCGATATCGTAGCCATCCTCCGCCAGACCGATAGCGCAGGCGCGGCCGATACCCCGCGAGCCGCCCGTGACCAGTGCCACGTGACGTGAGTCGTTGCGCTGGAGCGCGCCATTGTTCAAGTTGCCCATGTCATTCCTTTCGGGTTACAGCCCTGTGGACTATGCGAGCTCGTCGGCAATAGCTGCGACCTGCTCGGCCGTCTCGCACAAATACACACGAACGTCGCTCAACGTACGCTTGACCAGGCCGGACAGCGTTTTGCCGGGGCCGACCTCAATAAATGTGTCGATGCCTTGATCCTGCAGAGCATGCAGCGTATCGACCCAGCGTACGGCATGGCTCACCTGATTGGCCAAGACATCCGATGCCGTCTGGGGATCCGCCGGATAGGGCGCCGCTGTCATATTTGCCAAAACAGGAATGAGCAACGGGGACGGCGCGTGACCGGCCTCAATATATGCGGCAAGGCCACAGGTCGCCTCGGCCATATAGGGGCTATGAAATGCACCCGACACCGCGACCTTCATGGCGCGGCCGCCAGCCTCTTTTACTAGGACGTCGAGCTCCTGCAGCGCCTCGGGCGCTCCGGCCACAACCGTCTGCTGTGGGCTGTTGTAGTTGACTGGCCAGCAGTCCTCGCCGGCCTGTTTTGCCAGGCCCTCGACTTGCGCCGCATCGAGCTTGATGACGGCGCGCATGCCGCCCGGATGGCGCTCGGCAGCCGCGGCCATCAGCGCCGCGCGCTCGCACACGAGCTCAAAGCCCGCTCGCGTATCGAACGCCCCCGCAAAGGTGAGCGCGGCGACCTCGCCCAGCGAGAATCCCGCACAGGCGGCAGGTACCACGCCGCGCTCACGCAGGGCGGCAGCCGCTGCCAGGTCGTGCACGAACACGCAAGGCTGCGTGTTCTCGGTCTGCGAGAGCTCCTCCTTGGAGGCGCTCCGGCACTGCTCGCTCGTCCCCGGGCGCACCTCATCGGCAATGGCGAACACCTCGGCAGCCGCCGGCGATGTCTCGATCAAGTCGACGCCCATCGCGGGGTGCTGGGCACCCTGGCCGGCAAACAAAAACGCTACGCCACCCATGCGCACGCACCCTTCAGGACGTGCTCGGCGCCATCGACCAGGTCGTCAACGATTTCGCGTGCGCTCTGGCGCTCGTTGACCATGCCGGCAATCTGTCCACACAAAAACGAACCCTCTTCGTAGTTGCCGTCCTTGGCGGCCTTACGCAGCGCACCGGTTCCCATAGCACCGAGCTCCTCGGCACTCGCGCCGGAACCCTCGCTCTTGGCATAGGCGTTGGTGAAGGGGCTCTTGAGGGCGCGCACTGGATGTCCCGTCGAGCGACCGGTCGCACGCGTCGAAGTGTCGTTGGCCTTCAGGACCATCTCTTTGTACTGCTCCGAGACGGTGCACTCGTCTGCGACCAGAAAGCGCGTACCCACTTGCACGCCTTCGGCGCCCAGCATAAAGGCGGCCGCCACGCCGCGGCCGTCGGCAATACCGCCGGCGGCCACAACGGGAATGTCGACCGCATCGACGACCTGCGGCACCAGTGCCATCGTCGAGGTCTCGCCAATATGGCCGCCCGATTCGGTACCCTCGGCAACAACCGCCGTGGCCCCGCGACGCGCCACGAGACGCGCCAGCGCCACCGAGGCAACGACCGGGATGACCTTGATGCCCGCCTCGTTCCACGCCTTCATGTACTTGGCGGGATTGCCGGCGCCCGTCACGACGACCGGCACTCGCTCGTCAATCACGACCTGCGCGACCTCGTCGGCAAACGGGCTCATGAGCATGACGTTGACGCCAAAGGGCTTATCCGTCTTGGCGCGCAGCTCATGAATCTGGTCGCGAAGCCAGTTGGCGTCGGCGTTCATGGCCGCGATGATGCCTAAGCCACCCGCCTCGGACACTGCGGACGCCAGCGAGGCATCGGCAATCCAGGCCATACCGCCCTGGAACACGGGCTTTTCGATGCCGAGCAGATCGCAGAGAGGAGTCTTGAGCATCTCTACTTCTCCAATGCCGCCTCGACCGTATCGGCGAACTCGCCGACCGTCTTGGGGTTCTCCTCGGTATCGAGCTGGATGCCAAACTCGTCCTCGACGGCGACGAGGATCTCGACGGTGCCCAGGCTGTCGAGACCAATCTCCTCGAGCGTGGACTCGGGCTTCATCTCGACATCGTCAAGACCGGCGGTCTCGCGGATAACGTCGCAAACGCGCTCGAAGGTCTTCTGATCTGCCATGGTAGTTCTCCTTTGTTTGTGCCCTAGGGGCGTTTTTTCCTATGTGCAACTACTTCCAACGAAGCAGATAGCCACCTATATCCAGGCCGGCGCCAAATCCAACGAGGGCGATGGTGTCGCCCGCATTCAGTGCGTCGGTGCGTGCCAGACGGTCAAACGCAAAGGGAATGCAGGCGCTCGAAATGTTGCCGGTCTCGCGCAGCGTTCGAACCACGCGCTCATCTGGCACGCCGAGGCGCTTGACCGCCTGACTCAGGATTCGTTCGTTAGCCTGATGGAATACAAAATGGTCGATGTCTTCGACCGAAATGCCCGCATCGCCCGCAAGCTTATGGACCGTGTCGCAGATGGCGTTGACGCCGAACTTGAACACGCGGCGGCCATTCATGGACAGCACGCTCTTGCTATCTGCGGAAGCCTTAAACGGCGAGGTGCCGACCAGACCGGGAACGTGTAACGTCTCGACGTCGGGCGCCGTCGAAAGCTCAACGGCAAGGGGACTGTCTCCCCCAGCCCCAATCACTGCGGCGCCTGCCCCATCGCCAAAGAGCACGCAGGTGGCGCGGTCGGTCCAGTCGAGCGCGCGCGTCATCTGCTCAGCAGCAACGATAAGCACGCGCTCGGCACGACCGCGCTCGATATAGCCCTCGGCGACATCGAGCGCAAACACGAAGCCGGCACAGGCCGCCGAGACATCGAAGGCAGGGCACGCCGCTCCTAGTCGCTCAGCAACGGCACACGCCTCAGCGGGAACAAGGTGGTCACCCGTCGTCGTCGAGCAGACGATCAGATCCAGCTGGCTCGCGTCGATTCCGGACACCTGGAGTGCCCGCTCGCTCGCCGCTACGGCAAGGTCGTCAAGTGACTCGGTGGTACAGACGTGGCGGCTCTTGATACCTGTGCGGGTAAAAATCCACTCATCCGAGGTATCGAGGAACTCAGACAGCTCGTCATTGGAAACACTGCGCTCAGGAAGCGCCGAGCCTGTTCCAAGAATCGTGAAACCCATCACTAGCCTCCTTTGAGTTGTTGACGTGTTTACATCGACCAAGAGAGGATAGCGCATTTTAGTCGTTGTTGACGTGTTAACATTAAATTGTCCAAATGCGACAAAGGCTTCACATTGTGTCTATCTCTCGACACCATTACGCGATTGCCTTATTAACTTAGGAGGTAGCAACCGTTATGGATGCCAAATTAACGATAGTCGACGTAACCGGATCGACCAACGATGACCTGCTCGAAGCAGGAAAACAGGGAGCGCCGCACGGCACAGGACTTGCCGCCCGGGCTCAAACAGCAGGACGCGGCCGGCGCGGGCACAAGTGGGACTCAACCGTCGGCAACTTATTGCTTTCGATTGTCCTGCGCCCATGCGTTAATCCTGCAAAGTTCTCTGGTCTTGCCGCCGTCAGCGGCCTAGCGGTGCTTGAAGCACTCGAAAAGCAGGGTCTTGCAAACGAGATTCGCCTTAAATGGCCCAACGACCTTGTCGCGCGAGGACGCAAGCTCGGCGGCATTCTGGTCGAGGCCGCACGCGATAACGAAGGCAAACCTTTCGCCGTCTGCGGCATTGGCGTCAATGTGAACTATGCGCCCCAAGAGGTGCCCGATGGCGGCCTGCCGGCAATCGGTCTCTCGGATCTCAACGAGAGCGTACCTGCCGTCGACATGCTCCTCGATGAGGTCTATCACGCAGTTATAGACGCTGCAGATGCCTGGGCAGAGCGCCTCAACGCCAAGGAAGAAGATGCCGGTCCGCTCGCGCCCGTCCACGACGAATATATCGCCCACCTCAATTGGATTGGGGAGCACGTTATCGCCCGTTCCCCTGCCGGCGACGAGCTGGCACGCGGCATCTTTAAAACCGTCGATGGCTTTGGTCGCGCGTGTATCGAAACGGAAGGCGGTTTGCGATCCTTCCATTTTGAGGAGGCATCGCTGCGTCCCGCGAGCGAATAGGGCGCCACAGCCAGCCGCTCGGCAGCCTTATCCGGCGGTCCAATCCCATCATGCTAAACAAAAGGGCCCCGCTACCGTAACGGCAGCGGGGCCCTTTAAGCTATGAGCGATATCGCTTAGAGCTTGATGTCGATGTCGACGCCAGCGGGGAGGTCGAGACGCATGAGCGAATCAACGGTGCCCGAGGTGGGGTCGAGGATGTCGATGAGGCGCTTGTGAGTGCGCATCTCGAACTGCTCACGGGAGTCCTTGTTCACGTGCGGCGAGCGGATAACCGTGTACAGGTTGCGCTCGGTGGGCAGGGGGACAGGACCGGAAACGCGAGCGCCGGTCTTCTGAGCGGTCTCGACGATGAGCTTCGCGGACTGATCGACGACCTCGTGATCATAGCCCTTGAGGCGAATGCGGATCTTCTGGGTAGCCAACTTAAACCTCCAAAGAGTGCGAGAGATGTTCTCGCGGATTACGTAACAGGGAGCTCGAACTTAGGCGTTCTTGCTCATGACCTCGTCCACGATGGACTTGGGCGCGGGCTCATAAGAGTCGAACTGCATCGTGTAGGATGCACGGCCCTGGGTCTGGGAGCGAAGGTCGGTAGCGTAACCGAACATCTCGCCCAGCGGCACCTTGGCACGGATGAGCTTGGTGTTCTTGCGATCCTCCATGCCCTCGATCTTGCCGCGGCGACCGGAGAGGTTGCCCATAACGTCGCCCATGTACTGCTCGGGGGTCTCGACCTCGACAGCCATGATCGGCTCGAGCAGCTGCGGATCGGACTTCTTGAGGGCGTCCTTGATAGCCATGGAACCGGCGATCTTGAAGGCGGCCTCGGAGGAGTCGACCTCGTGGTAAGAACCGTCGAACAGGGTGACCTTAACGTCGAGGACCGGGAAGCCGGCGATAACACCGGTGTTCAGGGCCTCCTGGATGCCCTTGTCGATGGACGGGATGTACTCCTTGGGCACGACGCCGCCGACGATAGCGTTGACGAACTCGTAGCCGAAGCCCTCCTCCATCTTCTCGAGCTTGATGACGGCATGGCCGTACTGACCGCGACCGCCGGACTGACGGACGAACTTGCCCTCAGCCTTCTCGACGTCGTGACCAGCGGTCTCGCGGTAGGCAACCTGGGGCTTACCAACGTTAGCGTCAACCTTGAACTCACGGAGCAGACGGTCGACGATGATCTCGAGGTGCAGCTCGCCCATGCCGGCAATGATGGTCTGGCCCGTCTCTTCGTCGGTGTGGACCTGGAAGGTCGGGTCTTCCTCGGCGAGCTTCTGCAGACCGATAGCCAGCTTGTCCTGCTCTGCCTTGGTCTTGGGCTCGACGGCGACGTCGATAACCGGGTCCGGGAAGTCCATGGACTCGAGGACGATGGGATGGTCCTCATCGCACAGCGTCTCGCCGGTGGTGGTGTTCTTCAGGCCGACGACGGCGACGATGTCGCCTGCCTCGCAGTAGTCGACGTCGATCTTCTCGGCTGCGTTCATCTCGAGCAGACGGCCGATGCGCTCGCGCTTGCCGCTGACGGAGTTGTACGCGTAAGTACCGGAATCCAGGCGACCGGAGTAGATGCGGATGTAGGTGAGCTTACCGACGAACGGATCGGTCATGATCTTGAACGCCAGAGCGGAGAACGGCGCCTTCTTGTCAGCCTCGCGGGTCTCGGTCTCCTCGGTGTCGGGGTTGGTGCCCTCGACTGCCGGAATGTCGAGCGGGCTCGGCAGGTAGTCGACGACGGCGTCGAGCAGTTCCTGCACGCCCTTGTTCTTGTAGGCTGATCCGACGAAGACGAGGTTCAGCTCGTTGGCGATGACGCCCTTGCGCAAAGCGGCCTTGAGCTCCGCGACGGTGAACTCCTCGTCCATGAGGACCTTCTCCATGAGCTCGTCGTCGAAATCGGCAGCAGCCTCGACGAGGGCGGTGCGGCACTCCTCTGCCTGCGCCTGGAACTCCTCGGGAATGGCGTCCATGGGCTCGGGGTAGGTCATGCCCTTCTCATCGGCCTTGAAGTCCCATGCGGTCATGGTCGTGAGGTCGATGACGCCCCAGAACTGGTCTTCTGCGCCCATGGGAACCTGCGCTGCGACGGCGTTGGCGCCGAGGCGGTCTTTCATGGTGTCGATCGCGTGGAAGAAGTCAGCGCCGACGCGGTCGTACTTGTTGATGAACGCGATGCGCGGGACGTTGTAGCGCGATGCCTGGCGCCACACGGTCTCGGACTGCGGCTGGACGCCTGCGACGGCGTCGAAAACGGCAACAGCACCGTCGAGGACGCGCAGGGAGCGCTCTACCTCGGACGTGAAGTCGACGTGGCCTGGGGTGTCGATGATCTGGATGCGGTAGCGCTCGCCGTCCTTCTCCCAGTAGCAGGTGGTTGCAGCGGAGGTGATGGTAACGCCGCGCTCCTGCTCCTGCTCCATCCAGTCCATGGTCGCAGCACCGTCGTGGACCTCGCCGATCTTGTGGGTCTTGCCGGTGTAGTAGAGGATGCGCTCGGTCGTGGTGGTCTTGCCGGCATCGATGTGGGCCATGATGCCGATGTTGCGAGTGTCTTTAAGTGGGGTCTTCTTTGCCATTACTTGCTAACACTCCCTACCAACGATAATGCGAGAACGCACGGTTGGACTCGGCCATCTTGTAGACGCCCTCGCGCTTCTTGACAGAAGCGCCCAGGCCGTTGGAAGCGTCCATAATCTCTGCGGCGAGGCGCTGGGCCATTCTGCGCTCCTTGCGGGCGCGGGAGAAGTTGACGATCCAGCGGATGGCGAGCTGGGTGGCGCGACGGGAGTTGACCTCCATCGGGACCTGGTAGGTTGCGCCGCCGACGCGCTTGGGCTTGCGTTCGAGCGGGGGGCGGACGTTGTCCATGGCCTTGTTTAAGACGGCCAGGGCGTCCTGCTCTGATGTGGGGGCGCCTATGT
>JAUMMZ010000053.1 GCA_031296755.1 Collinsella sp. | reverse complement strand
CCACCGGTCAGCGGCCAGAGCATGGGGGGCACGCCCGGTCCCGTTCCGAACCCGGAAGCTAAGCCCCATCGCGCCGAGAGTACTGCGGGGTCAGCCCGTGGGAGGCCAGGGCGCCGCTGACCGGTGGACGGCACCGAGCCGCCATCGAACTTGGAAGGGGGAGGCCTCGCGGCCTCCCCCTTTTTTGCGTTTGCGGGATTGTGTCTCACATAGTAGCTGTGTTTTATAACCCTCGTTTGTCGCATCTTCTGTGAACGGGCTACAATAACTTAGTCTGTGCGATATGGAGGTGAACATGGCTGAAGCTGGTATCGGCGTTGATATCGTCGAGATTTCCCGTATGAAATCAATTCTTGAAAAGACGCCGTCGTTTGCTCGGCGTGTGTTTACCGAAGAAGAGCGTGCGTATTGTGATGCATCATCGCGTCCCGCTGCTCACTATGCCAGCCGCTTTGCTTCGCGCGAGGCGGTACTTAAAGCTCTCGGCACGGGTTTTAGTCAAGGCGTTGGTCGCAAGGATGTTTCGGTTACGCGTGATAAACTCGGCAAACCGAAGGCGCTGCTTTCGGGCCGTGCTCTCGAGATCGCTCAAGAGCTGGGTATTGTTGAGGTCGCTCTTTCCATTACGCTTACAGGAGACTTAGCCGTTGCGAATGCAATCGCGATTACCGAAGATGCTCGGCCTAAGCCAAAAGAGGAAAAGGTGAGCACCAAGAAACGCGTTGCGCAGACATTTAAAGAGGCTCGCTCTGTTTTAGATGAGCTTGAGCAGCTGCAGAATTCAGCATTGACGGAGCACCTGGGCGATGCTTCGCAAGATACGCTAGGAGCATAGATGAAACCGGTTTTGAGTACCGAAGAAGTCGTTCGTCTCGAGGACATCATCGAACGCGAAGGGACTTCGAAGGCCGAGCTTATGGAGCTAGCGGGTGAGTTTGCCGCCAACGAGGTCTTGAAGCTCAATCCCGATCGGGTTCTCGTTCTGGTCGGTTTTGGTAATAATGGCGGCGACGGTTGGGTTGCCGCCGATATTCTGAGCCATAAGGGTGTGGACGTCGATATCGTTTCTCCGGTTGAGCCGGATGAGATTCCTGCTGCTCTGGCACGTCATGTTGCTCGTCGTACTGCCGGCCGCGATGTGCACGTTTGCGTCGGCCCCTCGCGTGACGAACTCGAGGTTTTGATCGATAAGGCCGATGTTGTTGTCGATGCCATATTTGGTACCGGTTTCCACGGGAATCTGCGTGCGCCGTTCTCCATCTGGATTCCTACGGTCAATGAATGCGCCGATTGTGTCGTATCCATTGATGTCCCCTCGGGCCTGAATGCCGAGACGGGCGTTGTTGATGACGACTGCATTCGTGCCGAGCATACGGTGACGATGATTGCGCCCAAGATTGGTTTGTATAGCGCTGATGGCCCTGAGTATGCTGGCGATTTGATCTGCGGCAATCTTTACGACCGTCTTGACGAGGTCATCGATGATGTCGACCACGCCGCCGAGATTGTCGAGCCCGGTGACTTAGTTGATTACTTTGCTCCACTACCTACGAATATCGATAAGTATTCCCGTGGCTCCGTGCTTATTGTCGCCGGATCTGCACAATATCCTGGTGCTGCCATTATGGCGGCCAAGTCTGCAGCTCGCGCGGGTGCTGGTTACGTGGCAGTCGCGGCTCCTGACGCCTGCGCTAATCTTATTCGCATGGCACTTCCTTCGATTCCCGTCTTTGCTATTCCGTCTGATTCCCGCGGCTCCTTTGGCGCCGCTGCGCGCATGACGGTGTGCGAGATTGCAAAGAAGTACAGCTGCGTACTGTGCGGTCCCGGTATGACGACGTCTGCCGGCGCTATGCAGGTGGTTTCGGGCTTGCTCGAGCTTGATGTACCGCTTATCTTGGACGCCGATGCACTCAACTGCCTTGCTAAGATTGCCATTGACGGTATTGATAGTAACCCCGAGATGTATCGTCGCGAGCAGCCGTTGGTTATGACGCCGCACTATCGTGAGCTTTCGCGTCTGGTTGCCGGTGACGAGGTGAACGACCTTGGTACCGCGATTGCGGCCGCGCAGAAGGTTGTCTGGGCTGCAGGCTCCGACAACCTGGTTGTCATTGCCAAGGGGCCGACGACGGCTATCTGTGGCGTTGAGCGTGTGCTGCTGCCGCTCTCGGGTCCGGCTTCTCTGGCAACTGCCGGTTCGGGTGATGTTCTCGCGGGTATTTTGGCCGGCACGCTTGCCACCATGCGCGACGAGATGGATCGTTGGGAGTTGCTGTATTCGTACGCCGTCGCACTTCACAGCTACGCCGGTTTTGCCGCGGCGACGGAGTATGGTGAGAAGAGCGTCATCGCGACCGATCTTATCGACTTGATCGGTCCTGCCATGGAACTGGCGGCAAAGGATGCGCTCGAAGATCTGGGAATCATGGACGAAGGGTCGGATGACTAATCATGAATAAAGCCGATTTGACGCGCTGGTCCTGGGTCGAGATCGACCGCGGGGCGCTCCGTCGCAACACGAGGGCCTATAAGAACTTGCTGAATCCACGTCAGCGCCTGTGCTGCGTGGTCAAGGCCGATGCTTATGGTCATGGAGCTGTTGAGTGCGCCAAGATCATGTATTCGGCCGGTGCCGACATGTTTGCCGTGGCGACGGTTAACGAGGGCGTTGAGCTCCGACAGGGCGGGATTACGAAACCCATCCTCATCCTAAGCGAGCCGCCTATCGAGGCCATTCCGACGTTGCTCGAGTTTGATATCATGCCCTCGGTCTATACGTCTGACTTTGCTCTTGCGTATGGCGAATGTGCCGTCGCGGCGGGCAAAGTGGGCAAGTATCATCTCGCCATCGAGACGGGCATGAATCGTATCGGCGTTCACTACACGCAGGTGCTCGACTTTGTCCGCGGTATAAATTTCCATCGCGGTATTCAGTGCGACGGCGTATTTACGCACTTCGCCACGGCCGATGAACCTTCGGGCTGGGACTACAAGCTGCAGTGTCAGCGCTTTACCGAGGCCGTTCAAGCCATTAAGGATGCGGGTTTTGAGTGCGGTATCGTGCACTGCGCCAACACTCCGTCCTCGATGCTCGACCCCTCGATGCATTTTGATATGATTCGCGCCGGCGTTGGCTTGTATGGCATGCAGCCGTGCGAGCTGAGTGGCCGCGTGATGCAGCTTGATCCCGTTATGAGCGTCCATGCGCGTGTGACGCGCGTGGCACACCCTGCGATGGGTGAGGGCGTGGGCTACGGTTTTACCTACCGCGTACCGCGTACGCGCGTTCAGATCTGCACGCTGCCGATCGGTTATGCCGATGGCCTATCGCGTACGCTTTCCAATCGTATGGATGTGCTGTATCGCGGCGAGCGCGTGCATCAGGTTGGCAATATCTGCATGGACCAGTTTATGGTCGCCATTCAGTCCAACCCGGCACACGAGATTCCCGAGGCCGAGTATGGTGACGAGATGATTATTGTCGGCCGCGATGGCGATGCCGAGATCACTATGGACGAGATGGCCCGACTGCGCGGAACGATTAACTACGAGGTCGCCTGCGGCTTTGGCATGCGTCTCGACAAGGTCTACGTGTAGGAGCCGCTATGGGCGTCATGCACATCCCCGGCCATACCCATCAGGCACCACGTGAGGTCGCACTCGAGGAAATTGAGGCCGTTCTGGGCGATTGTCACCTCTGCCAGCTCTACCAGTCGCGTCACAATATCGTGTTTGGCGTGGGAAACCCCCGCGCTCGCGTGATGTTTATTGGTGAGGCGCCGGGCCGCAATGAGGATTTGCAGGGCGAGCCCTTTGTGGGGGCGGCAGGCGAGGACCTCAACGGCATTTTGTCGCTGGCGGGGCTCAAACGCGAAGACGTCTACATTGCCAACGTGCTTAAGTGCCGCCCGCCGGGAAACCGCAATCCGCGTCCCGAGGAAGTGCTGGCTTGCTCGCCGTTTTTGCGTGAGCAGATTCGAAGCATCTGGCCTGATATTATCGTGACGCTCGGCAACCCCGCGACGCACTTTGTGCTTAAGACCGAGATTGGCATTACTAAGCTGCGCGGCAGGTTCCACCAGATGGGGCATTTTGTAGTAATGCCCACTTTTCATCCGGCAGCAGCGCTGCGCAATCCGGCGTGGCAGGAGCTGCTGGAGGAAGACTTTAAGATGCTGGGCGATTATCTGGAGCGACATCCCGCACCAGAGGACGCCTCGGAATAATAAGGAGCATATATGTCCCTGGAGCGCCTGGGGGTAGGTACTTACAAAACGACTTGCGCTGCCGATACGGAGTACTTTGGCGAGCTAATTGCACCGTGCCTTGAGGACGGAGATGTGCTCATCCTGACCGGTGGCCTGGGAGTGGGCAAAACTCACTTTACCAAGGGCGTCTCGCGCGGGCTGGGCGATGGGCATATGGTTACGAGCCCTACGTTTGCGCTCATGGCCGTTCACGATCAAGGTCGTATTCCGCTGTTTCACTTTGATCTATACCGCCTGGAGCATGCCTACGAGCTCGAGGATACGGGCATTTTCGATGTGCTGGGCTATGAGGGTGCTTGCCTGCTGGAATGGGGCGAACAATTCCAGGACGAGCTGACGGATGAGTATCTTTCGGTGACGCTCAAGCGTGATGAGGGCGACAGCGATGTGCGAACGATAACGCTTGAGGCGCACGGTGACCGCGCAATGGAGCTTTCCCATTTGATTGATAAGGCTGTACAAGATGAGCTTGCATAACGACAACGCGCTGGTGGTGGCGCTCGATACCTCGACCGACATGCTTGCCTGCGCGGCAAGCTGGATTGATGGACAGACGGGCGAGACGAAGCTCGTGAGTGGCGACCACATGTGTCGCCGCCACGCCAACGTTGAGCTCGTGAATACCGTTGATGGCGTGCTGGCTCAAGCCGGTCTGGATCGCAGCGATGTTGGTTACTACGTGGTCGGCCGCGGCCCGGGGTCGTTTACGGGTGTGCGTATCGGCATCTCCACTGCCAAGGGCCTCGCGCGTGGTGCCAATGTTCCGCTGCTGGGCGTGTCGACGCTCGACGCTTGCGCTTGGACGGCGTGGAAGGCTGGCGTGCGCGGCAAGCTTGGTATCTTGGCCGATGCTATGCGCGGTGAGGTATATCCGGCGCTGTATATGCTGGTCGATGAGGGTCCCGAGCGCCAATTTGAGCGCGAACACGTGGTCAAGACCGCCGTGGCGCTCGATGAGTGGCGCCAAGCGGCGGACTGGGACCAGGTTCAGCTGACCGGTGACGGTCTCGTGCGCTATGGCAAGCTGCTGGGTGAGGACGAGACCGCCCGCTGCGTGGAGCGCGACCTGTGGTGGCCTTCGGGCGAGGGCTTGCTGCTCGCGCACGCTGCGGGTGACGGCGATCCGGCTCGCGTCCTGCCGATTTACACGCGCCTTTCGGATGCCGAGGAAAACGAGCGCAAGCGTCTTGGTCTTGCCGAGAGTGCGCAGAGTGAAATTACGGGCGTTGCCGATGAGCTCGCCGGTCGTCATCTGCAGTTCCGTCCCATGGGCGCGGCGGATGCCGAGGGCGCGAGCGCGCTGGAGGCTGCCTGCTTTGAAGGTGCCGGACACGAGGCGTGGACGCCGGGCATGTTCCTGTCCGAACTGGGCGAGGACGTCGCTGTGCCGCGTAGTTGGTGGGTAGCACACGACGACGGCAAGCTGCTGGGCCTTGCCGGCGGTATGGTCGTGGACGGTGATGTGCAGATTCTGGATGTCGCCGTCGACCCGGTACATCGCCGTGAGGGCATTGCCCGCAAACTGCTGTCGCACGTGAGCTATGATGCCCAGATGCTCGGCTGCACCACGGCTTCGCTCGAGGTCGAGGACGGCAACGAGGGAGCGATTGCGCTTTATAACGCTCTGGGCTTTACCGAGGCTGGCCGTCGCCGCGGCTACTATGGTGCCGGCAAGGATGCCATCGTCATGACGGCTCCGCTGCCCCTCGTGCTTCCGGTCGACAATGCTTCGCCCGAGCCGACGGCGGCAGAGCAGCGCGTATGGCCGCTGCCTGCGCCTGGGCGCTCCGAGGGGGAGCGTGCCGAAATTGAGCGCCGCCGCCTAGTGCTCGCTATCGAGAGTTCCTGCGACGAGACGGCCGTGGCGATTATCGATGCGGATGGCAATATGCTGGCCAACCAGGTGTCGACACAGATTGATTTTCATGCCCGCTTTGGCGGCGTGGTGCCCGAGATCGCCTCGCGCAAACACGTTGAGGTGATTGTGAGTGTCGTGGATGCGGCGCTCGAGGATGCCGCAGCATCGCTTGGTCTTGAGGGTGGAGCCATTGCCCCCAGCGAGCTTGCCGCCGTGGGCGTGACACAGGGTCCGGGCCTGGTGGGCGCCCTCGTGGTGGGCGTTGCCTTTGCCAAAGGCTTTGCCTACGCTGCCGGCAAGCCGCTCGTATGCGTCAACCATCTGGAGGGGCACCTGTTTGCCAACCTGTTGGCGCAGCCCGACCTCAAGCCGCCGTTCATCTTCACGCTTGTCTCGGGCGGGCACACCATGCTCGTGCACGTGAAGGCGTGGGGCGACTACGAGGTGCTCGGTGAGACGCTCGACGACGCCGTGGGCGAGGCCTTCGACAAGGTGGCCAAGGCGCTGGGCCTGGGCTATCCCGGTGGCCCCATCATTTCCAAGCTGGCCGAGACAGGCAATCCCCGCGCGATTGATTTCCCCCGTGCGCTCAACAGCAGGGGAGACTATCGTTTCTCGCTTTCGGGCCTTAAAACGGCCGTGACGCTCTACATCGAGCAGGAGACCAAGGCCGGGCGCACGATTCACCTGCCCGATCTGGCAGCTTCGTTTGAGGCAGCTGTCTTTGACGTGCAGTACAAGAAGGCCAAAAACGCATTGCACGCTACCGGATGCAAGGAATACTGCATCGGCGGCGGCGTCTCGGCCAACCCGCATCTGCGCGAGATGATGATCAAGAAGCTTGGGCGTCAGGGGATTCGCGTAACGGTGCCGCCCTTGTCTGCCTGTACCGATAACGCAGCCATGATCGCGGAGGTCGCCCGCCGTAAATTCGACCGAGGTGAAATCTCGCCGTTCGACGTCGACGCCGATCCGAACATGACGCTGTAGCTGGTACGGCGCGGTCCCCGGACGGAGGGGCCGGATATAAGGTTTCCTGCTCTACAGTCCTGCGCAAGACGAAGGCCACATTAAGTGGCCTTCTTTGCGTACGGAACTCGCGATAAACCTTATATCCGGCCCCTCCGTCCGGGGACCTTTCTGTATCGATGCGGCTTCTGAGCCGGATTGGCGTCGACAACGTCCAACAAGGTTAACAAGCCAGCGTCGAATTTTCGGCGTTCTTTAGCTGAAAGAAAAAGTTGGTGTGCGGAGCTTTGCTCCGCATTTGGGATGGGAGCCCCTGAGAGCCGCGGGAGCCGGGCGGCGCATATGAACTTTATCGCGAGTTCCGCACGCAAAGGAAAGCACTTAATGTGCTTTCCGTCTTGCGCAGGACTGTAGAGCAGGAAACCTTGCATACGCCCGCCCGCTCCCGAGGGGCATCTCTCATGCAAAAACTGTCGTGGGGTAAAGTCCGAGGTCAATGGCGTTTTGTACCGAGAAATTCAAAAAAAGTTGAAAATTCATTACATATTTGCGTTGACTTTAGGTAACTAAAGTTTCATACTCCTTTTCAACCACTGGGGGATGTGAACACGCACGGATCGTTCACATCATGATTGAAGAGGATTTCTTAGACATGTTCACGCATCAGCTAAACATTATCAGCGTAGTAATTATCTGATGCGGGTTAGCACATACAGCTAGCCCGTACGATAACGGGCGGCTGATGAAGATGAGGGCCGTCGAGCGCAACCGACGGCCCTCATTTTTTATGTCTAGGAAGTTCTTTTTAGAGGAGGAAATGTAATGAACGGAGTTTTGCTCATGGTTGTGGCCGCGGCGGTGCTCGCCTGCGGCTATCTGGGCTACGGCCGCTGGCTGGCCAACAAGTGGGGCGTTGACAAAGAGGCCCTCACGCCGGCCAAGCGCATGAAGGACGGCAACAGCTTCTCGCCCGTCTCCGCCTTCACCGCGTTCTCGCACCAGTTCAGCTCGATCTGCGGTGCTGGCCCTGTTACGGGTACGATCGTCGCCATGGCCTTTGGCTGGCTGCCCGTCGTGCTCTGGGTCCTCGTCGGCGGCATCTTCTTTGGTGCCGTCCACGACTTTGGTGCCCTGTACGCTTCGATGAAGAACAACGGCAAGTCGCTCGCTCAGCTCATCGAGAAGTACATCGGCAAGACCGGCCGTCGCCTGTTCCTGCTGTTCTGCTGGCTGTTCTGCATCATCGTCATCGCCGCTTTCACCGACATGGTCTGCAAGACGTTCATGTTCACCCCGGCCGTTGACGCTTCTGGTGCTGCTACCGGTGCCATCGACTTCACCAAGTCCTATGCCGCCGGCTGCGCTGGTACCATTTCCATCCTGTTCACCTTCGTCGCTATCGCCTTTGGTTGGGCCCAGAAGAAGTTCAACCTCACCGGCGCTGCCGAGTTCGTCACCGGCGTTGTCCTCATGGTTCTCATGTTCGCCGTCGGAATGCAGTTCCCGGTCTACCTGGATAAGTTCCAGTGGTTCGCCGTCGTCATGGTCTACCTGGTCTTCGCTGGCGCTATGCCCATCCAGATGCTCAAGACCCCGCGTGACTACCTCACTTCCATCATGATGATCGTCATGATCGTCTGCGCTGTCCTCGGCATCGTCGTCCTGGGCGTCAACGGTCAGGCCACTATCACCGCTCCGGTCTTCACCGGCTTCTCCACTGCCTCCGGCATGATGTTCCCGGTCCTGTTCGTCTCCGTCGCTTGCGGTGCTCTCTCCGGTTTCCACAGCCTCGTTTCTTCCGGCACCTCTTCCAAGCAGGTCGAGAAGGAGCAGGACGCCGTCAAGGTCGGTTACGGCGCAATGATCGTCGAGTCCTTCGTCGGCATCCTTGCCATCATCGTTGCCGGCATCATGTTCTCCGATATGAACACCGCCGGTACCGGCGCCCTCAACGCCGGTGTCGCTTCCACCCCGTTCCAGATCTTCGCCGCTGGCATCTCCCGCGGTATGCAGGCCTTCGGTGTTGACGGCACGCTCGCTACCGTCTTCATGACCATGAATGTTTCCGCTCTGGCCCTGACCTCGCTCGACGCCGTCGCCCGCATCGCCCGCACCTCGTTCTCCGAGTTCTTTGCCCAGACCAACGACGCCCTGGCCATCGAGTCCAAGGCCGGCTACATGAAGGTCCTCGGCAACCCCTGGTTCGCCACGGTCGTCACCCTGCTTCCCGGTCTCGCCCTCGCTTTTGGTGGCTATGCCAACATCTGGCCGCTCTTTGGTGCTTCCAACCAGCTGCTCGGCGGCATGACCATGATCACCCTCGCCGTGTTCTGCAAGTGCACCGGCCGCAAGGGTTGGATGCTCTACGTGCCCGTCGTCTTCCTGCTCTGCTGCACCTTCACCTCGCTGGTCCAGAGCGCCATGGGCTGCATGACCGCCGTCCAGGCCTACGGTTTCTTCGGTACCATCCCGGCTACCGCCACCACGGCCGCCGTCTCCGTCGCCGCCACCAAGGGCCTGCAGCTCGTCTTTGCCGTCCTGCTGATGGTCCTGGGCCTCATCGTCGCCGTCAACTGCCTCAAGGAGTTCTTCGGCAAGGAGGCTGGCTCCATGCCTGATGAGGAGCCCGAGTGGTCCGATATGGGCAAGGCCGAGTACGGTCGCGCCGCTGCCGCCGAGGCTCCTGCCGACGCCGAGGCCGTCAAGGCCTAGTCGGTCGGACGGGTTGAATCTCTCATCCATATGACTCGGAAAGACCGGGTCCGCAACGACGCGGACTCGGTCTTTTTTTCATGCGAAAGCGGGTGACGCTCGAGTGTTCTCGCAGATGTTTTGCGTGGATAAGGGCGTGCGTTGTACCATATAGACGTATATGTGTACATATGAAAGGGGCCCCGTGGCCAAGACGGTATATTCCGATAATCAAAACAATGTCGATGCTTTGGCTGAGCGCCTGAGCAGCCAGACGTCGCTTTCTGCCGAGCGCGCCAAGCTGGTTGCCTACGACCTGCTCTGCCGCAAGGCGCTCAAGATTAAGTCGAGTGCGCTGGCGCAGATTTTCCGCTCCGTCGATAAGGAGTGCGACACCAAGGCGATGCGCGATGAGCTTATCGCGGCAAAGATCGTGACCAAGATCGAGGGTAGCGGCATTAACGGGCGCCCGGCGTTCTATACCATCAATGCCGAGATCCGCGATGCCCAAGAGCAGCCTGCCGAGTCCGTCGAGGGTTTTGTCGTCGAGGATTCCGCTGACGTGCCTGCTGTGGAAGAAGCTGCTCCGCGTGAGCATGTCGATACCGATGAGTTGCTCGATGAGAACGTCGTGCGTGCCTTTACGGCCAAGGCAGGACGCGGCGGTTTTGGCGGGGG
>JAUMMZ010000052.1 GCA_031296755.1 Collinsella sp. | reverse complement strand
GGTCGCCGAACTTGTTCATGAGGTACTCGAGCTGCATGAGCTCGTCCCAGGTGCCGCCGACGCCCATCAGGAACACGGCGTCGTAGCCCTCGTCGGCGACCTTGTCGGCGAGCGCGGTCATCTTCTTGCCGGTCTCGTAGAGCGCCTTGCCGTCCTCGAGATAGCCCTCCTGGTCGAAATGCATGATCTCGATCTTCTCGGTTTCCTTCATTTGTCTCTCCTTTCTGGGGTTGTTTCCACATCCCCCATGCCAACGGGCATCAAAACCCGCTTACATTCCGTAACACTCGGCCGCTTTGGCCTTAAGCGCATTGACTGACTCTTCGTAGCCCTCTGCCTTGACCTCCATTTGCTTGGAGACGGCATCAAGATACGGGTGCACGTCCCATGACTTCAGACGCTCGGCGATTATGGCCGCAATCGTCTGGAAGAACACAAGATTGGGAATTGCGCTGAGCAGCGGAGCCACCTGAGGCACCGCAACCTCGTGAGCCCTACCCTTGGGATGGACCGTGAGCAGCACCGTTTTTGTCGTAACGTTCGATAGCGCATCAGCGATATTCGCAAGACGCTCCGACCCCTGCGGATCGTCGACGATAAACACCAGATAGCCCGGAACGATCTGCATCTCGGGACCGTGGACGAACTCCTCGCCCTCGTGATGCATGGCAGGAATCTTGATGGTCTCGCTCAGCTTGAGGGCCGCCTCTTCGGCAACGCCATAGTTGGGGCCGTTGCCGACGACCATGGCGGGCGTGTGCTCAGAAAGCTCGAGCATGTGGTCTTGGACATATGCCTCGGCGGTCTTGCACATCACGGCATTGGCCTGGATGGCCTCGCGCAGGTCGTCAAGACGCTGGGCAACGCCCTTGGCGTCAATCGTTCCGCGCGCCTGACCGCCGTAAATACCAAAGAGCACCAGGTACTCAACGAGCACCTCGACGCCCAGAGTCACAAAGTCCACCGACTCGACGCCCACACCGTAGTCAAGAACGATGTCAGTGTGCTCCTTGATGGGCGCCTCGACGTTTGCCGTGAGCGCAACTGCAGCCATATCGTGTGCGCGCATGTAATCGAGCGCCGCAATCGTATTGGTCGAATAGCCACTCTGCGAAACGGCAATGTTGAGCGCATGCTGCGGATAGGTGTGTTCAAAATCGACGAAGGCCTCGGGCGTCACAACGGACACCTGCATTTGCAGGGCATCTTGCAGGTAATCGCGGGCGCAATCGGCGGCATGGCGCGACGAACCCGAAGCAACGATGCGCAGCGCGTCAAAAGAACCGGACTGGAAAATATCAACGAGCTGCGCTACCAGCTCAGACGAACGCTCGAGGTTCTCCCCCATACGCACATTGGCAAGTTGAACGTAATCGAGCATCTTCATCGTCTCACCTCGTAATAAATCATTAGTATTTGATACCAATCACAGTTACAGGTTACGGCTTTTTGATACCTCTTTGTCGATTAATTTATCCCCATCGGCGAACGGTCGATTTTGAGCCCTGTAAGGTTGTATATACAGCTGACCCAACGAATCAAAATTCCGTCAGCTTTTCAGCCCGTTATGCAAAAAAACCAGCTAGTACGTATAGGTATATCCACCCGCATCACCGCGGTTAAACGACTTGACGTACTCGATCGCCTGGCCGCTCGCATCGAAGCTCACGCACTCAAGCGTCAAGGCAAGATCGCCCTGCTCCAGTCCAAGCAGGCCGGCATCTCGCGCGCCCAGCGCTTCGATATCGAGCTTTTCCTGTGCCATGACCGGCTTTCGGCCCAACATCTCATATGTCTCGTACAAACTGAAGACCGACACGTCAATATCTTCGATTGTGGGAAACAGCAGGCACGGGATGAACGCCGTCTCAATCGATACGGGGTCGCCGTTGACGCAGTTCAAACGCCGAATCGAATACAGCAAATCGTCCTCGGCAATGCCAAACAGGTTGGCATAATATGGGCCCGCATAACGCTTGGAACGCGCGAGGATACGGACGGACGGCTCGCCACCCGAAGCACGAACCGATTCGCGAAAGCCTCCTGTTCGCTCGTACGCAACGGACACTTTCTGTGCCACAAACGCGCCCTTTCCGCGGACGCGTCGAATCTGCCCACGCCGAACCAACTCATCGACAGCATTTCGGATGGTCAAACGTGTCGTACCAAATTCCTCGGCGAGGTCTTTTTCGGACGGAATCATGGAACCCGTGGGATATATTCCGCGCTCGATACGCTCCTCGATGCGGCGTCGAATGCGCATATAAACCGGGGTGGCAACTACTGTTTCAGCCATTGTTCACCTGCCACGCTCCTCATGCCGTTCTCTTCGCCGTTATCGGCAAAGCGGAACTTTGTGGGCAAAATCACCGATTTACAATGCTCCACAAAACGCATGTCCTTATCCAATTCGATCGTGCTCTCATAGAACACCGGCGTTCCCTCTTCTTGCTGGAGCAGCTCGGCCTCTTCGGCGTTCAAACGCGAGATGGAGATATGCTCACGTCCATGCTCAACACGCACGCCACCTTCTTTGAGCAAGACATCGTAAAGGCTCTCGCACTCAAAATCGTGCTCGATAAGCGATGGGCACAGGGACTGGTTAACGTGAGCCGTCTCGATTGACGCCGGCTCGCCCTCAATAAGTCGAACGCGCTGCATGCGAAGCAAAGGAGCGCCTACAGACACCCCAAGCTTGTCGGCAAGTGCCTCATCCGCCTCGATGGTCCCGGTGGAAACCAGACGAGAAGAGGGGTGCAGGCCGGCAGTCCGCACAGCATCGGAAAAGTTATACGTTTCCTGGAAGATGTTCAGCGGCTTGGGAGGACACACATACGTACCCGATCCGCGTCGGCTCTCGAGCGTTCCACACGAGATGAGCCGCGTGATACCGGCGCGCAACGCCGTACGCGAAACGCCAATCTCTTCGCACAGCACGCGCTCGGCCGGTAGGCGATCACCGCCGGCAAGCTGATGGTGCTGGATATACCAAAGAATTCCCTCAACAGCACGATCTTTGGGGGGAATTGCATAAGATTCGCCTGCCATTGCACAGACTCCTCATTCAGAAACGTATGCCGCCAAAATTAGGCCAGCCCTCCCATGGCATCAAATTCGGCCTTGATCTTCTCGGCGACATTCCGATACGACTTATATAGACTTGAATCGCGTTTAACTTCGTCGGTCATAACGGGAATCTCTAATTTGGAAACCTCGTCTTTTCCCGTCTGAACCGCCACAACAACGCCCATACCAAGACACATATTACGCTTGGCAGCGTTCATTTTTGCCGCCTTAGCGGGATTTGCCAGAATGCGCTGGGCAAATTCCTGTTTAGAGACCGCTTCATCGGCCTCCGGATCGCCCGCCTCGGCTACTTCGCACTGCAACACGTCCGCATAGTCAAAAATCTTCGGCTCGCCGCCGCGCTGATGCACGGCCCACTTGCGACGCGTGGCATCCTGGTAGATAGCCGGCAAAAACGTAAACCGCGGCGGGTCCAAAATCGTATCCGTGATGGTAAACACATCGGGATCAAAGGCATCCTGCGGGTTTTTCTTCTTGAACAGCCCCATATCAGCCTCCCGTACTAGCATTAAACAACTCAAGCTGAATATAGCACCAATTTCAAGCCGCCGCCTTACCCTATCGGTACGCGGCGTCTATGGCTCGCCCAGCGGAAAAGTTCACGGACGAGGGCCGGGGCGCCTGCTTTGTTTTGAGAAGTGGGCTTCGCGAACTTCTCAAAACAAAGCAGGCGCCCCGGCCCCGCCGGCAAATAGCGGACACTCCGCATGCAATCTATGCAAACAAACCAGTGCGCTTAGCTATATTCGGTAAGGTCAAGCACACTGCCCTTCACGATAAGCGCCGGCTCCAGAACGACCTCTTCGGCACGTCTACCGCCCCTACCGGCAAGACGCTTGGACATGCAGCCAAAAGCATGCTCCGCGAGGACACCAGGATCCTGCTCAATCGCGGTCAGCGCCGGCTCAAAGAGAACGTCGGCGGCCGAGTTGTCATAGCTTACGACCGAGATATCGCCCGGGATGCTCTTCCCCATCTCGTGCAAGCGCTTGAGCAGACCGAGGGCAATGTTATCCGAGCTTGCGAACACGGCGGTGGCGTCAGTTGCGAGCACCGCCTCCGAGGCCTCGTATGCGCTCGGGATGTAATATTCGCTCTCAAACTCCAGGCGCGCGTCGATGGGCAGCCCCACCTCGCGCAGCGCACGCTCGTAGCCGGCAAGACGTTTACGACCCGTATTGGAACGGCGCGCATTAACCAAGCAGGCAATGCGACGGTGGCCTTGCTCGACCAGATAGCGGGTGGCCATATAGCCGCCCATTTCGTGGTCGAACATCACCTTGTCGCACTCGAGCCCCTCAATGGCACGGTCGACCATTACCGCCGGGATGGGTAGATGGCTGACTTCCTCGCGCAAAGCGCGGTCGTCCGAGAACTCGTCGCCCACGACCAAGAACACACCATCGACGCCGCGCGTCACCAGCTGGCGCAGGAGCTCCAGATCGTCCTCGGCGCTTCCACCCGAGCTGGTAATAAAGAGCGCGTAGCCGTCCTCGCGGCAACGCTTTTCCAGGCTGCCGGCGAGCGAGGCAAAAAAGCGGCTCTCGATATTGGGAACGATAAGGCCCAGTGTGCGCGACTCGCGCATGACCAGGCTGCGCGCGATCTGGTTAGGAACATAGTGGTTGCGCGCCGCAACCTCCTTGATGAGCTTGCGGTTTTCTTCCGAAATGCGACAGGGCCGATTGTTGAGAACAAGCGAGACCGACGAAGGGGAAAGCCCCACCTCCTGGGCAATCTGCTTGAGAGTAACTTTGTTGCCCATCTCGCTCCTTCCGAGTATTCGCGCAATCTCTTGAAAGTATAGCGACCGTCCCTCTACCTTGATGATAAACACTTTACCAATCCGGTAGACGGCTGTTTTATCGCCGCGATTGGCGCAAAGTAACCTGACCCCTTTGCACCATGTGGTGCATTGGGGTCAGGTTACTTTGCGCCAAATCCATCCGGGTGGGGTATATTGCATTCGATTAATGAAAACGACCACCATAAGGCGGATATTCGTATGCACGAGAACGACTTTTTTAACGAGGACCTGCTCTGCGCGCTCGCCGGTGTTGCCGGCGAGGACAACGTGCTCATGAGCGAGCCCATGCGCGAGCACACCACGTTTAAGATCGGCGGCCCGGCCGATGTCTTTGTCACGCCCGATACCGAGCAGGGACTCGTCGCCACGCTCGATACCTGCTATCGCTGCGATCTGCCACTCACCATCGTGGGCAACGGCTCCGACCTGCTCGTCGGTGACAAAGGCATCCGCGGCGTCGTCGTAGCGCTGGGCGAGGGCCTCTCCGACATCACCGTCGACGGCACGCACGTCACGGCGGCAGCCGGTGTCTTGCTTTCCGATGTCGCCGCGGCTGCCGCCGAAGCCTGCCTCACCGGCATGGAGCCCCTCTCGGGCATCCCCGGATCGGTCGGCGGCGCCTGCTACATGAACGCCGGTGCCTACGGTGCCTGCATGGCCGATGTGCTGGAGTCCGTGCGCGTCTACAAACCCGCTCGCCAGCTCGACGACGGCACCCGCGGCAGCGGCA
>JAUMMZ010000051.1 GCA_031296755.1 Collinsella sp. | reverse complement strand
GCAGTGGAAGCGCACCCGCTACATCACCTCGGCCGACTTCTTCCACGGCACCCTCGAGCTCGTGGAGCCCGGCGTCCCGGTCTTCCTGTTCATGGGCGAGGACGAGAACCGCAAGCTCGACGAGCGCGTCCGCGCCTTCCTCAACCGCGGCGTGACCGGCGACACCGACATCAACATCATCGACACCGCCGAGTTCGCGATCCCCGGCCTTGACGACGAGTTCCGCGTCATCGTGTCTCCGTGGATCCTCTCCTCGCTGATCACCGATCGCCTTGCCGCTTACTACGAGACGGTCACCAAGCACAACCTCAACTACCGTCGTTACTATCACCAGTTCGACTACTAATCGGTGACAAATAAGCTACTGATCAAGAAGCACCCTGCCCGGGCGCATGCGTCCGGGCATTTTTATGCCGAAATTCGCAAGAAAGGGGAATCGAATGAGGCAGTTTATCGTTGCATCCCATGCCCATTTTGCGTCTGGAATCGTCGAGAGCATTGGGCTGCTCTCCGGCGAGCGCGAAAACGTCCATGCGCTCTCTATGTATGTCGACGGAAACGAGGACCTGACCAAGGAGGCCGCAGCGATTCTGGACGGCTTTGCCGCGGACGATGAGGTCGTCGTTTGCACCGACCTCTTTGGCGGCAGCGTCAACAACGAGTTCACCAAGATCGTCCAGACGCGTCCCAACACGCACCTGGTGACCAATATGAACCTGCCGCTCCTTATTCAGCTGCTGTTCGTGTCCGAATCCACCCCGATCGATGAGGCCATTCGCCAGATCGTCGAGGCGGACGACACCAAGGTCAAGTACGTCAACGACCTGCTGGGGCAGGCCGAACTCGATGAGTTTTAATCGCTAGGGAGCACATCATGATTCAGATGATTCGCGTGGACTATCGACTGCTGCACGGCCAGGTTGCCGTTAGCTGGACTTCGGCTCTGGGTGCCGACTGCATCCTGTTGGTAAGCGACACGGTCCTCAATGACAAGCTTCGTCTGCAGGCCCTGTCCCTTGCAAAACCGGAGGGCTGCAAGGTTGTCGTCAAAAACACCGAGGATGCCGTCAAGGCGCTCCAGAGCGGTGTGACCGATAAGTACAAGCTCTTCGTGGTTTGCGAGACGATCCAGCAGGCCGGTGCCGTCGCCAAGGCGATGGGCGTCAAGAAGATCAACCTCGGCAATGTTGCCTTTAGCGAGGATGCCCGCCAGGTCTCGACGAGCGTGTTCCTTACGCCCGAAAACGAGGCATACGTCAAAGAGCTGCTCGGCGAGGGCTACGAGCTGTTCATTCAGATGATTCCGGCAGATGCGAAGACTGACGCCGCGAAGGTCATCGGTTAGGGGCCATCATGGTTATCAAGACAATCCTGATTTTCCTTATTGCCCTTTTGGGCTATTCCGAGTGGCTGACCGGTACGAGCTACCTCCAGCGCCCGATTGTGCTCGGACCTCTGGTTGGCCTTGTCATGGGCGACATGGTGACCGGCACGATCATGGGCGCCACGATGGAGCTTGCCATGGTCGGCGCCATCTCGGTCGGCGCGTATAACCCGCCCGATACGATTTCCGGAACCATCCTGGGTGTGTCGCTTGCCATGCAGGCCGGCGCGGACGCTTCGGCGGCCCTGACCCTGGGCATTCCCATCGCAACGATCGTCCTGGCGCTCGATACGGCCCTGGGCCAGCCGGTGATGCTACTGCTGGTGCACCGTATCGACAAAAACGTCGAGGACGGGGACACCAAGGCCATCACGCGCAACATGCTCATCGCCGGTTACGCGCAGAGCTGGTGCGGCCTGCTGATTATTCCCCTGGCATTCTTCTTTGGCGCCGATGCTGTTGCCAGCCTGCTCAATATCATCCCCGATTTCGTTCAGACCGGCATGGATGTCGCCGCCGCCTTCTTGCCCGCACTCGGCTTTGCGATGCTGGCGCAGATGATTATGAACAAAACGGTGGCTCCGTTCTTCTTCGCTGGCTTCTTCCTCGTCGCCTACTTTGGCATTAGCACGACGGGCGTGGCGATCTTTGCCGCGATCATCGTCGTCGCGATGACGGTTTTGGGTGATAAGAAAAAAGCGGAGCAGCCCGCAGTGGCAACCGAGGATCCTGCGATTGGGAGTGGGTTCGATGAGTTTTAAGTTTGAGTCTTCTTACGACGGGCTGATTTCCCGCGCAGACCTTAAGAAGCTGTTCTGGCGCTCGATTCCCTATGAGCATTCCTGGAACTACGAGCGTATGGGCCATATCGGCTTTATGTGGGCCCTTATGCCGATTCTTCGCAAGCTGTATCCGCAGGATGCGGACTTTAAGGCCGCCCTTAAGCGCCATATGGAGCTCTATAACGTCACGCCGTACATCTCGACGCTCCCCATGTCCATCGCCGCTGCAATGGAAGAGGTCAACGCTACTGACGATAGCTTTGACACGAGCGCGATCTCAAATGTCAAGCTTGCTTTGATGGGACCGCTGTCCGGTGTGGGCGATGCCTTCTACTGGGGCACGCTGCGAATTTTGGCAACGGGTGTCGGCACGTCGCTGGCGCTACAGGGCTCTATTCTTGGCCCGATTTTGTTCCTGCTCGTGTTCAATGTCCCTCACTACATCATCCGTTACCTGCTGACGTTTGTGGGGTATCGCTTTGGCTCGGACATGATCAGCAAGGTCCAGGAATCGGGCATTATGGACACGATCGTCAAGATGGCCTCTATCATGGGCGCCATGGTGATCGGCGCTATGACCATGGAGATGGTCACCGTGGACATTCCGCTCATGGTCGGTGCGGGCGATGGTGCTCAGACGCTGGCCGAGCTGCTCAACGGAATCTTCCCGGGCTTTGTCACGATGGGGCTGTTTGGAATCGTCTATCTCATGCTCAAGAAGAAGATGAATCCGCTGCTTATCATGCTCGTGATCCTGCTCGTGAGTATCGCTGGCGCGTTCTTTGGAGTGCTTGGTGTCCAGTAGAGTATCCGTCATAATGAGAACAATGTAAGAGGGGGCGTCGCGCACACTGTGCTGCGGCGCCCTTTTGCCGAAAGGTGGACAAGATGGAGTATCCGCAGCTTGCCGTCATGAATATCAGCCATCGTTATTTTGACCTTGAGGAATTCTTTTCTTCGGCAGCGGCCTCGGGCTACACGTGTTGCGAGCTTTGGACCGGGGCGATGCATCTGTATGTCGATTGCCATGGATACGATTCGCTCGAGCAGGTGCGGGAGCTGTCGCAGCGGTATGGGGTTCGGATTGTGGGGCTTTGTCCCGAACAGAACAACCCCAAGCCGTGGAATATCGCGGCGCGCGGGAATGAGGCGCGTGCCCGCACGCTCGCGTACTTTAAGAACGTTGTGGATATCGCGGCGGAACTTGGAGCCGAGCAGGTCATGGTCTCGAGCGGCTGGGCATTTTTGAATGAGCCAATCGAGGACGCGTGGGGTCGCAGCGCCTCGATGCTGCGTGCGATTGCCGAGCATGCGGGAGAGCGCGGTGTGCGACTGGTGCTCGAGGCCCTACAGCCGGTTGAGTCGATGATCGTGAACTCGGCGGCCGACACGAAGCGCATGATCGAGGCGGTTGATCATCCGGCACTTAAGGCGTGTCTGGATTTGGGCGCTATGGCGGTGGCGGGGGATACCATCGACGATTATTTCGATCTGCTTGGCGATGATGTCGCCCACGTGCATTTTGTTGATGTTGCGACAGACGGCACGACGCATCTTGCCTGGGGTGACGGGGACCGCGATATGCGCGCCGACCTGGATAGGCTGGTGGCGCGCGGCTATCGCGGAGTTGTTTCGGCCGAGACCTATGACTGGCGCTATTTTGCCGACCCCGCAGCTGCCGATGCGCAGGTAATGGCAGAGTATCGTCGTGCGATTGGCGCCTAGGTGGGGTTGGGTTGCGGCAACCTACCCTATGTTTCCAAATGAATACGGTGTGAGCGGCTACGACGGATTTTCCCCGCAAACACTCTAGTATGCTAAAGTACCCAGAAGACCGGCGGAGCTATGCCGGTCTTCTGTTCTATATGAAACACAGCATGAGGAGGCTCACCAGATGACGGCCACACCGTGGGGATTCCGGGACATATTGCCCGAGGAGGCTCAGGCGCGCGAGGAGATTGCATGTACGGTGAAGGGCTGCTTTAGGGAGCATCATTACCTGCCGGTCGAGACGCCGCTGCTCGAGGACAAGGGCTCGCTCGAGGAGGGCGGCCGCATTGCGGACACGCCGTTTAAGCTCTTTGATGACGACGGTCGCCTGCTGGTGGTCCGTCCCGACAACACGCTGCCGATCGTTCGTCTGGTTTCGACTCGCATGCGCGCGGCCGATCTGCCGCTGCGCCTGCGCTATGAGGCGCCGGTGGTTCGCGAGTGTCAGCGCAATGCCGGTGGCTCGCGTCAGTTTACGCAACTGGGTTTTGAGCTCATCGGCGCGGGCGACACCGCGGGCGATGTCGAGATTGTCTCACTGGTCGCCGAGGCCGTGCGCAAGCTGGCACTTCCCGGTGCGCGCATTATCGCGGGCAGTGTGCGTCCGTTTAAGGAACTGCTTGCGGCGTGCGAAGATCGCGAGCTGGCTGCCGAGGCGCTGCGCTGCGTGCACGCCAACGACTTTGTGGGCCTCGATGCCCGCGTGGCGGCAAGTGTCGAGCCCGAGGCCGTCAAGGCCGCCATTAGCGAGCTGCCGCGCCTGCACGGTGGTGCCGAGGTGCTCGACCGCGTCGACGCGCTGCTGGCGGCGGCGGGCATTGTCGCGCCGCTCACGCGCGAGCTGCGTGCCCTGGTCGAGGGCCTGGCTCCCGAGGACGCTCAGGTGCTGTCCTTCGACTTCTCCATCATGAACTCGTTTGATTACTACACGGGCCTGGTCTTTAAGGCCTATGCCGGTGGCCTGCCCGATCCGGTGGGCTCGGGCGGTCGCTACGACTCCATCTTTACCGGTGCATTTGGCGACGGCATCGAGGTGCCGGCGGCAGGCTTTGCCTTTTCGCTCGAGCGTCTGGAGGCCGCGCGCACCTCGGCCGAGGACGCTGCTTCCGATGGTGACCATGCCGTGGGCCGCGGCACCGAGGGTCCGCTGCGCATCGCCGTGCCCAAGGGCTCGCTCAAGGCCGACACGCTCGACGTGCTCGAGGCCGCAGGTTTGGACGTCTCTGAGCTGCGTGACCCCGGCCGTCACCTGATCGTGCGCGGCCGCGACACGCGTGCCGGCGAGGGTGCGGTCGGCGATATCGAGTTTGTCATCGTGCGACCCAGCGACGCGCCCGCCTTTGTGGGCTGTGGCGGTGCCGACTGCGGCATCTGCGGTTGGGACTCGCTCATCGAGGCAGGCCTCAACTTGCTGCAGCTGGTCGATCTGGGCTACGGCCTGTGCACCTTCATCGAGGCGGAGCCCGCGTGGCGCGCTGGCCAGGCCGAGCGCAACTATGCCCGCCGCGGGTCGCTTCGCGTGGCCACCAAGTACCCGCGCATCGCGAGCGCTTGGTATGCCGAGCGCGGCGTGAATGTCGATATCGTCTCGCTGCACGGTAACATCGAGCTGGGCCCCATCGTCGGTATGACCGACCGTATCGTGGATATTACCGCCACGGGCGCCACGCTGCGCGATAACGACCTGGTCATCACCGGCCGCATCATGGACTGCACGGCCCGCTTCTTTGTCAATCCAGGCGCCGCACGTCTGGATCCGCGCGTACGCAATCTGGCAGATCGCTTGGCGGCAGCCGTGAAGGACAAGCATTTTGAGCCCGTTGCGGGCTCGGCACAATAGCGCGAGCACGCAACGGGCGCCCCAACGTCCGGGCTGCGGGCCGACTGGTGCCGCCGCCCGGTCTCTCGTTTTTCGAACAAAACCTCGACCGATAGGGGATACCGATATGAAGACTATCAAGCTTGCTCCCGGTGAGCGCCTCGTTACCAACCAGCTCAACCGTAAGGGCGTGCTGCCGCAAAACATCGTCGACGCCGCCCGCGATATTGTGGCCAACGTGCGTGCCAACGGCGATGCCGCAGTGCGCGACTATTGCCAGCGCTTTGACGGCGTTGAACTGCAGAGCTTCCGTCTACCGCAAGAGCAGATCGATGCCGCGCTCGAGGGCCTCGATCCCGCTTATGTCGCCGCGCTCGAGAAGGCCGCGCGTCAGATTCGTGAGTTCCACCAGCGCGAGGTCGAGCAGAGCTGGTTTATCACGCGCCCGGACGGCACGATGCTCGGCGTTAAGGTGACCCCGCTCGCGGCGGCCGGCATCTACGTGCCGGGCGGTCGCGCGCAGTATCCCTCCACGGTGCTCATGAATGCCATTCCCGCCAAGGTTGCCGGCGTCAAGCGCGTGGTCA
>JAUMMZ010000050.1 GCA_031296755.1 Collinsella sp. | reverse complement strand
TGGAAGACGTTCGAGGATTTCAAACGCGACCTGGAGGAATACATAGTCCACTGGAACACGAGCCGGAGGCAGGTAAGATTGAAGGGCCTGACCCCGGAGGAGTACCGGAATCAGGCCCTTGCGGCCTAGTCGCTATTTAGGACGTCCAAGATTTGGGGCGCGGTTCACTGATGAACTGCCAGCGGGCTTTTTGTTGTCGAGTGCTGCTGCCGGCCTTACGCCTCGCGCTCGACCTCGCTCACACACTCATTTTTGATGGTACCGACGAGCGCCTGCAGCGCATCGACCACATGCGGGCGAATGTCTCCGCCAATGAGCACGAGCATGATGTCGTCGCCCACGGTAAGCTCGCCACTCGCCAGCCACACGCGCACATAGCCGATACCCGGCATCGCGCTCGTGGCCTCGATAGCAGCCTGCACCTTTTCGGCATCGAAGCCAAACACCATGCCGCCCACCTTATGTCCAGGCGCCACACCATCTGTCTCGACCCCACGCACCTCGGACTTAGGCGTCGCACGCACCACGCCATTGTGTGTCAGGTACATCCCACAATCAGCCGCCGAAACATCGGCCTTGGCTTCGCGCAGCCAAGCATCAACCGAAGGCATCGATTTGCCGCTTTCAAGCATCATATCTCCTTTTGATTTCCAGGGTAGTCTTTTTGGGACGGGGCTCCCGGACACTTTATTCCTCGACCGGCGTGAGCACCATGACGGCACGTGTGTTGCTCAGCGATAACGAACGGCAGGTCACAAGCGTTACGACCTTGGTTGCCGAAGCGGCACGATCGGTGGCATCGCTCGCCACGGCAGAGGCACCGTCGAGCATCTCGGACAGATAATTCTTCAGTCCGTCATCGCCCTCAAAGTTGGGCGTGCGCGCCTTGGCATACGTGTCCTCGACCACCTTGGTCGCCAGCGGACGCAGCTTATACGTCGCGTCACGTGTGATGTAGTACACGTAGTCCATGCTGTCGAACGTCGCTTGATCGGTCGTATCCGAAATCACGTTGAACATCGAACCGTCGTTCATGTGATGACCGTAAATCGTGGTCTGCTGATCCACCATGCCCGGCGCGGTGTCGTCGCTATCCAGGAAGATGGCACCCGACGCATTGGCGGTGCCGTCGAACAGCGTGTTGAGGTACTTGGAGTTGTTGTTGGTCTGCACCACGGGGTAGTTGATGTTGGTGCCGGGCGCGTAAATCCAACCCACAACCTCGGGATTTGTCTGGGCAAGCGCATTGAAGTCGATAATTGGCACGCCACTGGCGTCCTTGTCGCTCACATATTGCTTTTCGATTTTTTGATACGACTCGCTCGCCTGCTTGTAGCCAATCTGCGCGTTGATAAAGATAGCGGCCGCAGCAACGATCAGGCCAATACCGATGATGATGAGCAGAATGGGAATGACGGAGCGGCGATTTTTGCGCGGCGGCTCGGTATAGCTCGATGGCGCGGCATGCGCCGAAGAGCGAGGTGACTTCTTGGCCGTACTGTATGACGAAGGGCGATATGCAGCAGGTGTATCCTGACGGCGATGCTTCGCCGGCGTCACGGGGCGCGGCGCACGTGACTGCTGAGGAGAGGATGTCCGACCCTGCTGCGGCGCGCGGGCTGCTCCCGACTTGGCTGGATCGGGAATCCGAGAAGCCGAAAAACGCTTTCCCTGATAGTCGGACATGGCTCTCCTTATGCTGCAAATGGACTGGCAGAGCGCTTAGGCGTCAGCCATCTCCTGCTTCATCTTCTCGATAACCTTGCGGTACTCGGGGTCGCATGCGCCCAGAATCTGCGTGGCGTAAATGGCAGCGTTCTTGGCACCGTTGATGGCCACACAGGCAACGGGCACGCCCGAAGGCATCTGCACCATCGACAGCAGCGAGTCCATACCACCCAGATCGCTCGTCTTCATAGGCACGCCGATGACCGGCAGCGGCGTAAACGCAGCCACGACACCGCCCAGGTGAGCAGCCTTGCCGGCGGCGGCGATAATCACTTTGATACCGCGATCGGCGGCAGTCGAGGCCCACTCGTGGACCTTCGCCGGCGTGCGGTGTGCGCTCGCAATGACGAGCTCATAGGGCACACCAAGCGCCTCGAGCTCGGCGGTGCAGCCTTCCATAACGCCCAGATCGGACTTGGAGCCCATGATGATCCCGACAACCGGCTTTTGATCTGCCATAAACAAAGACCTCCTGTTGAGAGCGGTGACGCGGCCAATCCGCGACCCTTAACTACTGAGAGTAGTATAGCTGCTCCCGTCCCTGCGGTCCCCGGGTGCCCCGCGGCGGGCTGGGTTTTTATCTTCGCTCCCCTTGCTTCGCAAAGTCGCTCGGACAATAAACCCAGCCTGCCGCGGGGCACCCGGGGACCTACCGGGGATTGCCATGACGTACGTTGGCTGAAATATTAACGTGGGATCCGCCGTTCGAACGAACGGCGGATCCCACACTCACTTTTTATTCAGCCCTAGTCATCGCGCAAAGCCCCTTCCGCAGCACACGGTGCAGCCAAGTCACCGCAGGCCGGGGCGGGAGGGGCCGAGTTTCCTCCTGAGCGACTCTGCTTGCAGCCGGAGCGAAAGGGGGAAATCTCGGCCCCTCCCACCCCGGCCGGACAGGTCACACTACACCGCGTGCTGCGGCAGGTCCTGCAGGGCGATGACGTCCATGCCCATGTCGTTGGCGCTGCCGTGACCCTGCTGGTCCTCGCGCACCGCCTCGATGGCACTCACGTACGTGTTGGCGGCAGACATCGCGGTCACGCAGGTCACGCCGCGGCGCACCGCCTCGGTACGCAACAGATAGCCGTCGCCACGCGAACCCGGGCCGTACGGCGTGTTGATGATTACCGCAATCTTGCCATCGGCGATGAGGTCGCCGATGTTGGGACGCTCGCCGTCGTGCGGGCCGCTGATCTTCTCCACGACCTCGCACGTCACGTTGCCTCCACGCAGAACGCGCGCCGTACCCTCGGTGGAGCAGATATCAAAGCCCAGGTAGCGCAGGATGCGAGCGACCGAAAGGATATGACGCTTGTCGCGGTCGCACACGCTGATGAACACCTTGCCGGCGCTCGGGTCGGGCAGCTTGTAGTCAATTGCCAGCTGCGTCTTGGCGTATGCCTCGGGATAGCTCTTGGCGATACCCATAACCTCGCCCGTCGACTTCATCTCGGGACCCAGGATAACGTCGGCGCCCGGGAAACGGCCCCAGGGCATAACGGCTTCCTTCATGCAGAACCAGTCCAGCTGACGCTCGTCGCTCGGCAGGCCCAAGCTCGAGATGGAATCGCCCGCCATGATACGTGCGGCACACTTGGCGAGCGGCACGCCGGTGGCCTTGGAGATAAACGGCACGGTGCGGCTGGCACGCGGGTTGGCCTCGATCACGTAGACGGTCTCGCCCTTGATGGCGTACTGCACGTTGACCAGGCCGCGTACGCCCAGCGCCATCGCGATGCGGCGCGTGGTCTCGCGAAGCTTTGCCTGCAGGCTCTCGCTAAAGCTGAACGGCGGGATGCAGGTCGCGGAGTCGCCAGAGTGGATACCGGCCTCCTCGATATGCTCCAGGATACCGCCGATGTAGACCTCTTCGCCATCGCACAGGGCGTCGACATCGGACTCGATCGCACCCTCCAAGAAGCGGTCCAGATACACCGGGTAGTCGGGGCTAATGCGCGCGGCCTCGGCCATGTAATCGCGCAGATGCTCGGCATCGTAGGCGATCATCATGCCGCGGCCGCCCAGCACGTAGCTCGGACGCACCAGCAGCGGGTAGCCGATATGCGCGGCCACGGCCTCGGCCTCCTCAAACGAGGTTGCCTGGCCCGCCGGCGGGTACATGATGCCCAGCTTGTCGAGCAGAGCGGCGAAGCGCTCGCGGTCCTCGGCAAAGTCGATGGCATCGGGCTTGGTGCCCATGATGTTGACGCCACTCTCCTCGAGCATGCGCGCCAGCTTAAGCGGAGTCTGGCCGCCGAGCGTCACCACGACGCCGTCGGGTCGCTCAACATCGATAACGTCCATGACGTCCTCGTAGGTGAGCGGCTCAAAGTACAGGCGGTCGGACGTGTCGTAGTCGGTCGAGACGGTCTCGGGATTGCAGTTGACCATGATGGTCTCGAAGCCGCGGGCTGCCAGCGCGTAGCTCGCGTGCACGCAGCAGTAATCGAACTCGATACCCTGGCCAATGCGGTTGGGGCCGGCGCCCAGGATCATCGCCTTGGGCTTGTCCGCCGGCGTGGTCTCGTCGGGAGCCACGCACTTCTTGGCATCCGGGCTCGTGCGGTAGATGTTCTCGTACGTCTTGTAGTGGTACTCCGTGGCGCTCGAGAACTCCGCAGCGCAGGTATCAACCGTCTTCATGCTGGGAACCACGCCCAGGCCCTTGCGATAGGCGCGCACAAAGCGCTCGTCCGAGCCGGTCAGCGTGGCAATCTCGGCGTCGCTCGTGCCGTACTGCTTGAGCAGGCGCATCGCGTCGGCGTCGATATCCTCCACACGCAGGCCGCGGATGCTCTCCTGGACCTGCACCATATCGTTGATACGGTTGAGGTACCACGGATCGATACCGCAGATGGCATGGATGCGAGCGATGTCCCAGCCACGGCGCAGGGCCTCGACCACAAAGAAGATGCGGTGTTCAGTCGGGGTACCCACGGCCTGGGCGAGCTCCTCGTCGCTCAGCTTATCGGCGCCCTCCTTGCCACCGGCGCAAATACCCTGGTGTCCATCCTCCAGCGAGCGCATGGCCTTGCCAAAGGCCTCCTCAAAGGTGCGGCCGATCGCCATGATCTCGCCCACGGCCTTCATGCGCGTGGTGAGCGTGGGGTCGGTGCCCTTGAACTTCTCGAAGGCAAAGCGCGGCACCTTGACCACGCAGTAGTCGATCGTGGGCTCAAAGCAGGCGGGCGTAGCTTTGGTAATGTCGTTGACGATCTCGTCGAGCGTGTAGCCCACGGCCAGGCGAGCGGCGGCCTTGGCGATGGGGAAACCCGTGGCCTTGGAGGCCAGCGCGGACGAACGGCTCACGCGCGGGTTCATCTCGATGACAATCAGGCGGCCGGTTTGGGGGTTCACGGCAAACTGTACGTTGGAGCCGCCGGTCTCGACGCCGATCTTCTCCAAGATGGCGAGCGAGGCGACACGCATGCGCTGATACTCAAGGTCGGAGAGCGTCTGCGCCGGCGCCACGGTGATGGAGTCGCCGGTATGCACGCCCATGGGGTCGAGGTTCTCGATGGAGCACACGATGATGCCGTTGCCGGCGTGGTCACGCATGACCTCCATCTCATACTCTTTCCAGCCCTCGATGGACTCCTCGACCAATACCTCGTGGGCAGGTGAGAGCTCCAGGCCCTGGCTCACGATGGAGACGAGCTCCTCGTGAGTATGCGCGATGCCACCACCGGCGCCGCCGAGGGTAAAGCTCGGACGCAGCACGCAGGGATATCCCACGCGCTCGGCGATGGCCTCGGCGTCTGCCACGCTGTAGGCATAGCCCGAGCGCGCGACCTCCAGGCCGATCTCGGCCATGGCCTCGTTAAAGAGCTTGCGGTCCTCGCCGCGCTCGATGGCGGCAAGGTCGCAGCCGATCATCTCGGCGCCGTACTTGTCGAGCGTGCCGTCCTTTGCCAGTTCGACGGCGGCGTTCAGACCGGTCTGGCCGCCCAGCGTGGGCAGCAGCGCGTCCGGGCGCTCTTTCTTGATTACGCGCTCGATAAACTCGGCAGTGATGGGCTCGACATAGGTGCGGTCGGCCAAGCCCGGGTCGGTCATGATGGTCGCCGGGTTGGAGTTGACCAGGATGACCTCAAAGCCATCCTCCTTGAGCACCTTGCAGGCCTGGGCGCCGGAGTAGTCAAACTCACAGGCCTGGCCAATGACAATGGGGCCCGAGCCAATGACGAGGATACGCTTGATGTCAGTACGTTTCGGCATGTTAGTTCTCCTCGGTCTCGGTCGCAGCGGAACCATTGTCGGCAAAGTTCCAGCCCTGCAGGCGGTCCTTCGCGGTGTCGATGTCCAGGTAGTTCTCCTCGCCGTCCATGAGTCGCGTAAAGGCGGTAAAGAGATAGTGAGCATCGGTGGGGCCAGGTGAGGCCTCGGGGTGGTACTGCACCGAGAAGCACGGCGCGTCGAGCAGCTGGATGCCCTCGGCGGTACCGTCATTGAGGTTCACGTGCGTCAGACGAATGCGACCAAAGCGCTCGTTCATCACGACCGGCGCGATGCCGCGACGCACCCAGGCGCGCAGATCGCCATCGACCGTATGCTCGGTCTCGTCGCCCGAAAGCTCGGGGACGAGCTTGCCCAAGCTGGGGAACAGCAGGCCAAAGCCGTGGTTTTGCGCGGTGATCTCCACGCGGCGGCTCACCAGGTTCATAACCGGCTGGTTACCACCGCGGTGGCCGAACTTAAGCTTTTCCATCTGAGCGCCGCACGCCAAGCTGATCATCTGATGACCCAGGCAAATACCAAAGACCGGCACCTTGCCGATCAGCTGCTGCACCTGCTCGTAGGTCTCCACCACGGCATCGGGATCGCCGGGGCCGTTGGACAAAAAGACGCCATCGGGATTCATGTCGAGCACCTCACTCGCGGGCGTATCCCACGGCACGACGGTAAGATCGCAGCCGGCGCGGACCAGGCCCTCCAGAATGCCGCGCTTCACGCCGCAGTCGTAGGCAACAACCTTGTGGCGGGCAGGGGCGGCGGGGGTGAGCGCAAAGTCATGCGTAGCAGGCAGGTCGCTCGCAGCAAAGGCATGAGACTCGGGGCAGCTCACGGTCTTGACCAAGTTCTCGCCCACCAACGTGGGGGCTGCGGCCAGACGCTCGGCAAGTTCGTCGACGTCAAAGACCTCGGTCGAGATGATACCCATCTTGGAGCCGTTGTCGCGCAGGTGGCGCACAAGAGCGCGGGTGTCGACGCCCTCGATAGCGACGATGCCGTGTGCACGCAGGTACTCCGGCACGCTGACAGTCGAGCGCCAGTTAGAAGGCGTGGCGCACATGTCATGGACGACCATGCCGCGCATGGCGGGAGCGCTCGCGGGGCGAGCGGTATCGCCGGGGAAGGCCGACTGAACATCGGTCTCGTCAATGCCGTAGTTGCCGATCTGCGGATAGGTCATGGTTACGATTTGGCCGGCATAGCTCGGATCGGTCATGACCTCAAAGTAGCCCTCGAGCGACGTGTTAAAGCAGACCTCGCCGGCTGCGGTACCCTCGGCACCACATGCACGGCCATAAAAAATGGTCCCATCCTCAAGATACAGGATGCAGGGACCGCAGGTGCCCTTGCTGGTTTTAGCCAGCATACGCTGGCACAGCTCACTGGGCGCGATGGTGCGGGCGGCAGCGCCCGCAATATGGTTGTTCGCCATAGTTCTCCTTCCCGGTCTCACAGGACCGGCTTAAAGGTGTGTAGTTAGGCCTCGCGGTATTCTAACCGCAAGCATCGCCCATGGCATTAATTACATAGAATTGTTTACAAAATGATAATTATGACTTCCTATGCATAATGATTTTTTAATCCCCGTCCCAGAAAAATCATCCCGCGTGGTCTTGTGACTCACGCGGGATGGCATCGTTCTATATGGCTGCGGACTACTTTTGCTTGTCCTGCTCCAGCAGCTCGGACGGCGTGCGATCAGGCTTTCCGCCGCGGAAGATCTCTCGACCGTGCAGACGATGCTCAAGATCGCGCTCGGCCTGTTCCTCCGCAATCTTGGTCTGGCTCACCACCGGGTCCTCGATAAGCGACGAAACCGAGTTGACCTGTTTTTGAATGCGCTCGGCAATGGTATCGTCCATGCTTACGATGCGCATCTTCCAGTCGATATTCGTGGCGTTGGACGAACTCTTGGTCCAGACGAACGTCAGGATGGCGCTCTGGTGGCCCTGAGCGGGAAACATGCCAAAGAAGGAATCATGCTGGATATTGCTGTCCTCGTCGATATAGGCGTGAACGTTATACACCACGCGGTCGATTTTGTCGTTGAGCAGCGCATTGGTTGCGAGCGCCGCCGCCTGAATCTGACCGTTGGACAGCAGCTCGAGTTCATTGGCAGAAGACGTGTCCAGCACCGTCACCTCAACCGTGCCCGTGCGCTCATCTGCCTCGTCGACGGTAAAATCGAGCGGGAACTGCGTAAAGCCATTGCCCCATTCAAGTCCACCCTTGAGCGCGGTCGAGACGGTATCCACCGAAACGCTGTCGGAGAGGTTTGCGGTGTTCAGACGTCGCATTACGCCGTAGCCAATCTGCATGCCCACAATCAGCACCAAGATGCCGATAACCACGGCCATGGCAGTCTTCGTAATGGTATGGCTCACCTGCGAACCCGAAGGGTCGTCCTCGGACAGCGGGTCGATATGTTTTGCCTGACTCGCGCGGTCCTCGCTGCGCAGCCGCGCCAGCGTCGCCTTGTCACCGTGCTTGACGGCGGTCTCTTTCTCGCGCATGCGCTCGGTACGCTTTTTGGCAAGCGTAGGATCCAAGACGCCGGATGCATCGATTTCGGAGAATAACTCCGTCACTTCTTCCGGAGTCAAAGGGTTCTTATCAGCCATGATCTTCCTGTCATATCAATCAGTCGAGCTCGTGCGCACGCGCACCTTCGAACTGCATTCGATAGTAACGGGCATAGGTGCCGCCGCGGGCGAGAAGCTCCTCGTGCGTGCCACGTTCCACAACGCGACCATGCTCAACGGTCGCAATCTCATCGGCGTGTTTAATGGTCGAGAGACGATGGGCGATGATAATCGTGGTGCGGCCGCGCGCCAGCTCTTCGAGCGACTCCTGCACCGCTTCCTCGCTCTCGTTATCCAGGGCACTCGTCGCCTCATCCAAAATAAGAATCTTGGGATTCTTGAGAAACACGCGCGCAATGGCGACGCGCTGCTTTTGGCCACCCGAAAGACGGCTGCCGCGCTCGCCCACCACGGTGTCGTAGCCCTGCGGAAGCGATTCGATAAAGGTATCGATATTGGCACGGCGGGCCGCCTCGGCGATCTCTTCTGCCGTGGCGCCCGGCTTGCCGTAGGCGATGTTCTCGCCGATCGTTCCATCGAACAGGTACACATCTTGCTGCACCAGGCCGATGGCACGGCGCAGGCTCTGCTGCGTCACGTCGCGCACATCCTGGCCGTCGATACTAATGGAGCCGCCGGCAACGTCGTAAAAGCGCGGCAACAGCGAACAAGTCGTCGATTTGCCGCCGCCCGAGGGGCCAACCAAAGCGATGGTCTGACCGGGCCTAATGGACAGATCCATATGGTCGATAACGGGACGTGCCCCATCGTCCGAGCCAAGCTCAACATCCTCGTAGTTAAAGCACACGTTGCGGTACTCCACGGCACCAGCCGTCACCTGCAGATCCGCAGCACCCGGCTTATCCTGAATATCGGGGACAGTCGAGAGTACCTCATCCATGCGCTTAAAGCCGGCGATGGCCTTCTGATACGTCTCGGCCGAATTGACGAGCGTCTCGAGCGGCGTGCAGAACAGCGAAATGTAGAGCGCAAAGGTTGCCATATCGACCGCCTGCAGCTGACCCTGGGCAACGAGCCAACCGCCGAGCAGCACCACAATCACATAGAGCACGCCCGAGAGCAGGCCATACGTCGCAGTGTAGACGCCCATGGCATGATACATGTTCTCCTTGGACGAAAGATAGCGATTGTTCGAGGCGCGAAACTTAGAGCGTTCGGTCTGCTCATTGGCAAAGCTCTTGACCACGCGCATGCCCGCCAGCGAATCCTGCAGCTGCGCATTGATGCCGCTAATCTTTTTGCGGTTATCGCTAAAGACCTCGCGCATGCGCATGTTCTGCCAAAACATAATGACCGCGAACACCGCCGTCACCACTGCCATGGCGAGTGCGAGCACCGGCGCGATGGTAAACAGAATCACAAACGAGCCGATGATCTCGATACCGCAGATAATGATCCATTCGGGCACGTGGTGCGCCGCCTCGCAGATATCGAACAGGTCGTTGACCACACGGCTCATCATGTCACCCGAGCTGTTGCGATCGAAGTATGCAAAGCTAAACCGTTCGTACTGATCGAACAGGTCCTCACGCATCTTGGACTCCATGCGCGCGCCCATCACGTGGCCCCAATAGCTCACAAAGTAGCGGCAGGCGCAGCGGGTGGCATACATCAGCACCAGTCCCACCGCGATTATGCCGAGCGCCTGCATAATGGCAGCCTGGCCCTGGGTAAACAACCCTCCGGTCAGATTGCGCAGGATAATGGGAAACGCCAGGTCAATGGCGGCAAGCACCAGGGCACAAATAGTATCAGCAACAAAAAGCCCCATCTGGGGCTTGTAATAAGACAAAAACCTTCTAAACATAATCACCTTACGCGGTTTTACCAAACCGCGTTTCGTCTCGACGCTGCAAGCGCCCCATTTGGACAATCTGGCCTTCAATCGTCGGTCGCGTATATCCATACGCTTCCCTCCTCTTTTAGGCCACCTTGTCTCAAATGGGGCGCTTTCGCTGACTTACACAAACCTGCGAGATCATTCCCGCTCGTTACAGCTCAGCCCCGCCTAGTCGGTGAGCGATGCTATCGCAGGCCAAGGCGCCCACGACGGTCTTGGCGTCCTCGATCTTACCGTCGAGCACGGCGTCGATCAGCTCGTGCAGCGGTACCAGGTCAACGTTGACAAACTCGTCATCGTCGGGATCGGGCGCATCAAACTCGAGCTTGGTAGCCAGGTAGATGTGAATGATCTCGTCGCAAAAACCGCAGGTCGTGACAATCGACGTCAAAAAGCGAATGCGGCCGGCCTTAAAGCCCGTCTCCTCGTGCAGCTCGCGCTTGGCGCAATCGAGCGGGTCCTCGCCCGGATCGAGCTTGCCGGCGGGAATCTCGACCGTCACGCGGTCGATGGCGGTGCGGTACTGACGCACCAGCACGATCTTGCCACTCTCGGTCAGTGCCACAACGGCCGCCGCACCCGGATGGCGAACGATATCGCGGGCACTGCGGCGACCGTTGGGCAGCTCGACCTCAAGACGGTGGACGTCGAGGATCTTGCCCTTCCAGGCGCACTCCTCCGAAAGAATCTTCTCGTGCAGCTCGGCATCGTGCGGGTCGTCATCGCCCAGCACCAGCGCCGGCTCGTCAGCGACCTCGCCACCAGGCTCGCCCTCGGCGTGCCCATACACGCGGCTGTCCTCTTCGACGATCTGCGCGTCCACGAGCTCTTCGTTCTTCTCGTCCATCCGTCTCATTCCTCTCGGATTTTAGGCATCCCAGGCGTCGCGGCCGCGCAGCGCGCGCAGGCCGATGTCGTGACGCAGGGTCTTGCCCTCAAAATCAATCTTCTCGCAGGCCTCGTAGGCAAGGTTGCGAGCGTTCTCGAACGTGTCGCCCAGAGCGGTCACGGCAAGCACGCGGCCGCCATTGGTCACGAGCTGACCGTCCACCACGGCAGTTCCCGCATGGTACACGGTCACGTTCTCCATGGCCTCGGCATCCTCAATACCGGTGATGACCTTTCCTTTCTCGTAGCTGCCGGGGTAGCCCGCGCTCGTCAGGACAACGGCCACGGCCCACTCGTCACGCCAGTCGAGCTCAATCTGATCGAGCTCGCAGTTGGCACAAGCCAGCATGACCTCGACCAGGTCGTTCTTAAGGCGCGGCAGCACGACCTGCGTCTCGGGGTCGCCAAAGCGGGCATTGAACTCCAGCACCTTGGGACCGGCGGGGGTGAGCATAAAGCCGCCGTACAGGCAGCCGCGGTAGTCGATACCCTCGGCAGCGAGCTCGGCCACGGTCTGCTCCATGACCGCCACCATGGTGGCGTGCTCCTCGTCAGTCACGATGGGCACCGGGCTGTAGACGCCCATGCCGCCGGTGTTGGGACCAAGGTCGCCCTCAAGCGCGCGCTTGTGGTCCTGCGAGGTAGCCATGGGGCGCACGGTCTTGCCGTCGGTAAAGGCCAGCAGCGAGCACTCGGGGCCGGTCAGCATCTCCTCGATGACCACGGTGTTGCCGGCATCGCCAAAGGTGCCGCCAAAGCACTCGCGCACGGCTTCCTCGGCCTGCTCAAGTTCGGTCGCCACGATAACGCCCTTGCCGGCGGCAAGGCCGTCAGCCTTCACGACCAGCGGGGCGCCCTGCTCGCGTACGTAGGCGAGAGCCGAAGCCTCGTCGGTAAACGAACCATAGGCTGCCGTCGGAATACCGGCGCGCTCCATGAGCTGCTTGGAGAACAGCTTGGAGCCCTCCATCTGGGCACCCTCGGCACCCGGGCCAAAGCAGGGAATACCCGCCGCCCGCACGGCGTCGGCCACGCCCGCCACAAGCGGAGCCTCGGGGCCAATTACCACGAGTCCGCATCCGTGGCTCTGCGCAAACGCCGCCACGGCCGCAGGATCGCAGTCGTCGAGAACAACGTTCTCGCCGCAGCTCGCGGTGCCGCCGTTGCCCGGCGCGATGTAGAGCTTGCCGGCGCGCGGTGATGCTGCGAGCTTAGCTGCCAAAGCATGCTCACGGCCGCCGCTGCCCAACAACAGGATGTCGATGGTTTGAGTGTCCGCCTTCAAGGGTGCCTCCTCTATGGATGAATGGCCCGCTCCGCGCGAGCCCTTTGCAAGCAAATATACCCCTCGGCCGCCCGTCCGGGCTGCAAAGGGGTATATCGCAATAACCAAATAGTCCCGATTACTTCCAGAATCGGTTGATGATCTGCTCGCGACCAGCGCCAACGCCAATGAACGTCACGCGGGTGTGTGCCAGATCCTCGATAAACGCCACGTAGTCCTGAGCCTCCTGCGGCAGCTCCTCAAAGCTGCGGCAGCCGGTGATATCGCACTTCCAGCCAGGAAGCTCCTCGTAGATGGGCTTGGCGTGCTCAAAGCGAACCTGATGCTCGGGCACGCTGGTATAGCGCTCGCCATCGACGTCGTAGGCCACGCACACCTTGATGGTGTCGAAAGCCGAAAGCACGTCGAGCTTGGTCACGGCGATGTCGGTGAGGCCGTTGACGCGCGAAGCATAGTTGGCGATAGGGCCGTCAAACCAGCCGCAACGACGACGACGACCGGTGGTCACGCCGTACTCATAGCCCTCCTCGGTCAGCGTGTGGCCGGCCTCGGACTCATAGGAAAGCTCGGTGGGCATGGGGCCCGAACCGACGCGGGTGATATAAGCCTTCATGACGCCCAGCACGCGATCGACGTTCTTCATGCCGACGCCGGAGCCGGTAATGGCGCCGCCGGCGGTGCAGTTGGAAGACGTCACGTACGGATAGGTGCCGTGGTCGATGTCGAGCAGCGTCGCCTGGGCACCCTCAAACAGCAGGTTCTTGCCCTCATCGATCATGTTGTTGAGCAGCAGGCTCGTCTCGGTGATGTAGGGACGCAGGCGCTCGGCCATCGGCAGGTACTCGTCGCAAATCTGGTCCACGGTGTAGGTGGGCAGGTTGTAGATGAGCTCGAGCTCGGGGTTCACGCGGGCGAGAGCGGTCTCCAACTTGTCGCGGAACAGCGTCTCGTCCAGCATGTCCTGCATGCGCAGGCCAATGCGGGCCATCTTGTCCTGATAGCACGGACCGATGCCGCGCTTGGTGGTACCGATGTTCTTCTTGCCGAGCTTCTGCTCAAAGGCGCCATCCAGATCGATGTGGTACGGCATGATGACATGCGCGTTGCCACTAATCTTGAGGTTCTTGGTGGTGATGCCGTCGGCCTCGAACATGTCGATCTCCTCAAGAACAACCTTGGGGTTGACGACGCAGCCGTTACCGATCACCGACACGTGGTCGGAATACATGATGCCGGAGGGCACCTGGTGCAGGCCGTACTTCTTGCCGTTGACGACGATGGTGTGACCGGCGTTGTTGCCGCCCGAGTAGCGCACGACGGCATCGAAGTCGCCGGCGACCAGATCGCAAATCTTACCCTTGCCCTCATCGCCCCACTGGGCACCGACCAAAACGGTTGACGGCATGTTTACTCCTTACATTCATGGACTGTCTACGCGCCACGCCGGCACGCAGAAGCACAAAACATTCCCAGTATACCCGTGCAACGGGCGCCTGTCCTACTCCTCGGCATGTGCCCCATCAAGCTCATAGAACTTGGTGGATGCCGGCAGGAACATCAGGTCGACGTCGCCGATCGGGCCCGAACGGTTCTTGGCCACGACGATACGCGTAACGCCCTCGTCGGGTCGATCGTCGCGCGAGGCCTCGGCCTCGTCGGCGGAGCGGTCCAAGAACATAACGATATCGGCGTCTTGCTCGATGGAGCCCGATTCACGAAGGTCGGAAAGCTGCGGGCGCTTGCCGGTACGGGATTCGACCTGACGCGAGAGCTGCGACAGCGCGATGAGCGGGATCTTGAGCTCCTTGGCCATGATCTTCAGACCACGCGACATCTCCGAAACCTCGACGGTACGGCTCTCGGAGCGGCGTCCCGGCGGAGGACTCACCAGCTGCAGGTAGTCCAGGATGATGATTGCCTTCTCCTTGTTATGGAGCATACGGCGGCTCTTGGCGCGAATCTCGGTCACTGTGGTGCCGGGCGTATCGTCAATCAGAATATCGAGCTTGGACAAGGTCTGCGTGGCCTCGTTGATATTGGCCCACTGCTCGGGGCTAATGCGGCCCATGCGGAAGTCACTGATCGAGATCATGGCGTAGGCACAAATCAGACGCTGGGCAATTTCCTTGCCCGACATCTCCAGCGAGAAGAAGCCGACGGTATAGCCAGCAGCGGCGGCGTTGAGCGCCAGGTTCAGAGCGAACGACGTCTTACCTACAGCAGGACGGGCGCCGATAATGATGAGCTGGCCCTCGCGGAAGCCCATGAGCATACGGTCGAGTGACGGAAAGCCCGTGGGCACGCCCGCCGCCTGACCACCGGCCTGGCACACTTCCTCGGCCTCGTTATAGGCCTCGACCATAAACTCGGTCAGCGTCTTGTAGCTCGACTTGACCTCGCGCGCCGTAACCTTGAGCAGCTTGCTCTCGGCCAGCTCGACAACCTCTTTGGTGTCGGTGGGGGCGTTATATGCCAGCGCGTTGATCTCGTTGGTGGCGCCGATCAGCTCACGCAGCATCGAATCGCGGCGAACGATGGCGGCATGGTGCTGCCAGTTGACGAGTGACAGGGTCTGACCCATCAACTCCAAAATGTACGCTTCGCCGCCCACGGCATCGAGCTTGTTGATGCTTCGTAGGTAATCGATCAGCGAGATGGAGTCGATGGGAATGCGGCTGTTGTACATATCGACCATCGCGGTATAGATGGTCTTATGAATGGGCCGGTAGAAGTCATCGGGCTGCAGCTCGACCTGGGCTTCTTCGACCACCTCGGGCGATAGCAGCATAGCGGCCAGTACATTGGCCTCTGCATCTTGGTTTTGGGGAAGACCCACCTTTGAGCCGCGGTCCTCGACCGTCAGCCCGGTCTCCCTATCGTCATATGCCATGAGCATCCTCATTCATATCGCTTGCGAGCATCCATAGTATCAGCCACGGCCCCAAAACGCGCCGCGCGCCGCCAATCATCACCGAACCAAACGGATGAACGGTCCTGTATATAGGACTTCGATGCAACGTCCACCATGACACTCACTCAGCGCAAAAAACAAAAGGGCGCCCTGGTTTCCCAGAGCGCCCTTCTTAGAACAAGATTGTTGCGTTGCAGCAAATGCTACTCAGCAGCAGCCTCAGTCTCGACCTCGGCGGTCTCGGCCTCGGCGACCTCAGCGGCCTCCTCGACCTCAGCCTCGGCAGCGAGCTCCTCGGCGGTAACGCCGACGAGAACGACAACCTCGGCCTTGATCTCGCGGTACAGCGAGATGGCAACGGTGTGGGCACCGGCAACCTTGATGGGCTTACCGAGCTCGACGCGCTTGCGGTCGATGTCCATACCGAGCTGAGCCTTGATGGCGTCAGCGATCATAGCGGCGGTAACGGAGCCAAAGAGGATGCCCTCGTCGCCGACCTTGACGTCAACGGTGACCGTCTTGCCCTCGAAGGCAGCCTTGGTCTCATTGGCGGTAGCCAGACGGACGGCCTCGCGCTTGGCGATGTTGTTGCGACGCTCGTCAAGCTGCTTGAGGTTGCCCTTGGTGGCGGCAACAGCGAGCTTCTTGGGGAACAGGAAGTTCTCAGCGTAACCCTGAGCGACCTCTACGACGTCACCCTCGCCGCCCTTGCCCTTGATCTCATCGAGAAGAATAACCTTCATGATGCGTCTCCCTTCTTAGCCGCGGTCGCGGTTGCCACGAGAGGAAACCACGGGGACGGTGTACGGCAGGAGAGCCATCTCGCGGGCGCGCTTGATGGCGTTGGCGATGTCATGCTGATGCTGCGTGCAAGCGCCAGTGACGCGACGGGGCTTGATCTTGCCACGGTCGGTCATGTACTTACGGAGAAGCTGAGTGTCCTTATAGTCGATGAACTCAGTGTTCTCCTTGCAGAACTGGCAGTACTTACGACGCGGCTGACGTGCAGAAAAATCATTAGCCATGTCAAAATACCTTTCGTTTGGCAACTTCGGCGAACCGAAGCCGCCTCTCACTCAAAAATAGGTGAACAACCCTTAGAACGGGATGTCCTCATCGTAGACGTCGACCGCGGGCGGCGTGGCCACCGGTGCGGCAGGACGTGCTGCGGGCGCGGGAGCTGCGGGGGCGTAACCGCCCTGGTCGTAGCCACCCTGGCCACCACGGGAGCTCATAAACTCGATCTCATCGACGATGACCTCAAGCTTGCTCCGGCGCTGGCCGTCGCGCTCCCAAGAGCTGTAGCGCAGCTTGCCCTCGATCGCGACCTTGTTTCCCTTTGCCAGGAAACGGCTCACGGCCTCGGCGCGGGTGCCGAACATGGTGCAGTCGACAAAGTTGGGATAGTCCTCCCACTCGCCAGTCTGCGCGTTGCGGCGACGATCGTTCACGGCGACGCCAAAGGACAGAACCTGGGTTCCGCCGGCGGTGGCGCGCAGCTCGGGATCGCGGGTGAGGTTACCGGTGATGTTCACTCGATTGATGCTCATAACTCACTACTTCCTCTTGGGGCACAAGCCCAGTCCAAAACGACAGTCTTACTCCTGGTCGTCGCGACGGACGATCATGTGGCGGACCACAGCGTCGGTGATGCGCAGGACGCGATCAAGCTCGGCGATCTGGGTAGGATCTGCGTGGAAGTTGATGAGGGTGTAGTCACCATCGGTGAGGTCGTTGATCTCGTAGGCGAGCTTGCGCTTGCCCCACTCGTCAACGGAGTCGACCTTGCCAGCGCCCTCAGCGATCGTGGTATCGATACGCTTCATGACAGCGAGACGAGTCTCGGGGTCGAGCGACGGGTCAACAAAGAACAGCAGTTCATAAGCCTTCATATTGTCACCTCCTCTGGGCAAATGTGGCTTCAGGTCGTGAAGGTGCGCCTGAAGCAGGAAAAGACTTGGTAATAATATCTTTCAACCTCCTAGGCTGCAAGAATATGCAGCTACAACCTCATGACCTCCACATATGCCCATACTCGCACGACGTTTCATGCGCATTCCAACCAAATGCTGACCAAAAGCTTGACGGATCTGTGGACAAGATACGGTGCCGTGAGGACAAGCTGAGCCAAGTCGCAGGTCAACGGGCGCATGGTTGTGGTCGCAAAATGCATACCAGTGGTCTAATTGATCGCCAAAAAGATTTAAAATTCGTTTGCTCGTGGTCTATAAAGTCCTTTTTTGAGCAATTCGCATAGCATGATTTTGCTGGTCAGACTGCATGTGTCGCGCGTTTTAGGCACAGCGCGAGACGCTGTGGATCAAAAAATGCCAACTTTTCTGTTTGCACTTTGCGATTCCTCGTGTATACTGACTTTCGCATTTAACGGAGAGTTGTCCGAGTGGCCGAAGGAGCACGATTGGAAATCGTGTAGGCGTCAAAAGCGTCTCCAGGGTTCAAATCCCTGACTCTCCGCCAGTTAATTCCAAAGCAGGCCTTCGAGCCTGCTTTGTTTTTACCCCACGCGGAGGGGTGGCAGAGTGGTTGAATGCGGCGGTCTCGAAAACCGTTTGGCCTGTATAAGGTCACGAGGGTTCGAATCCCTCCTCCTCCGCCATTAGATGGTATGAGCCCCAGCAATGGGGCTTTTTTGTTATCGAAATACGTCTCGATCCCACGCTTCCCCAAACATGTACGTCACCCTCCAAAACCGACATTTTTCGACATCTTTGAAGGCTGACGTACACGTTTGGATTGAGTTCACGGGAGTGGCACTATTCGGAAGGTGCCTCTTCGTCTCGCATGCCCTTCCAGTTGCGGATAAGTGCCTTGCGTAGTTCGTTTTGTTTTCTCTGGTACCCGGTGTCGGCACAGCGAGGCATGCCGAGTGCTTCGCGAATGTTGTTCATGGCGCGGTGAAAGGCGAGCTGACTACTGAACTGAGCCGAAGTGAGCGTAACGATTCGATATCCCATTTGGGAGAGAACGGCCTCTCGCTCCGCATCTGCTCCCTTGCGCTCGAGCTCATCGTGAAAACCGCCCTTATATTCGATACCGAGCGCCCTGCGCTTATAGGTCACGAGCGCATCGATTTTGAGTGTTCGAGCTTTGGCGCAATGCCAGAGACGCTGAGGGATCTCGAGCGGTTTGTTGAGTTCGATACCTCGGATGCCAACGCCGCCTTCGCTTGTTGGGAGCGAGAGGGCGATTGCCGAAGCGGTCTCCATAGGCGAGGCCGAGTGATCGTAGATGTGCCTGAGCGCAAGCCGTGCACGTGTGGCACCGGGTTTGCCGGGGTGCCGATCGAGCAGTTCGGTTATTTCATCCTTGGAGGTGGTGGCTGGTTGCTCGGTATAAGGGTCGGCGGGATTGAGCCTCATGCGATAATCGCCGCAAACTTCATAGCCATATTCGAGATATTCGATCCTATCCATCCACTCGGCAGCGAGCGCGAAGGTGAAGGCTTCGTCGGTGATGAAGATTCCGGGCGTCAACTCGTTAATATGCTCGTAGGGAAGATTTTGTCCAAGAATGTGGCAAACGACGCCTTTGGTACGAATTCGCTCAAATTCGAATACAACCGCGATATCGATAGTCTTAAGCATATCGGACGGAATGCCGCAGTCGGTAAGGGCCTGTCGTATGCGCGCAACACGTTGCTGGGTGGAGATGCCTTGTGCGCCTATCTGGTAGTCGTGCCGCGCAAGAGACTGAACCAAATTCTGGGGTGCATGATGGACAAGCCATGCGGTTTTATGCGAAATGAGAACAGGGGTATCCATTGAGGGCCTCTCGCTCTGAGCCGGTATCCAACTCTTATGTCCGTTGAAGTGGGGAAATATACCGGATGTGAGTAAATCAACTCACTCATGCTGTGAGCTCAATCCAAACATGTACGTCAGCCTCCAAAGATGTCGGAAAATGTCGTTTTTGGAGGGTGACGTACATGTTCTGGACCCCTGGCATTCCAGCAACGCCATGCCCCCACCCAGTCCCGACCGTTTGCCGAGCAATAGGGTCGCAATCGGCGCCGAACATGTACTATGTACGGGCATTGTCCAAATCCGTAATCCAAAGGACCCCATCTTGCCCGTCGTCGCCGCTATGACCATTACCTCACATGCATCGGATGCCATGGTCGCCATTCCGTTTTGGCTCGAGATGTTCGCTGTTGTCGCTGCATCGATCTCGGGTGTGCTGGTTGCGCGCGAGCACAAACTCGACCTGGTGGGTGCAGTTGCGCTCGCCGTGGTCTGTGGCTTGGGCGGCGGTCTTTTACGCGACATGACGCTGCAGGTGGGCAACGTCTACATCCTCAACCAGCCAATGGCGCTGCCGCTTTCCATTGCCACGGCAGCCATCATCTACATTTTCCCGGCAATCGTCGACAAACCCGAAAAACTCATTCCCCTGCTCGACATCATCTCGGTCGGCATCTATGCCGCCACCGGAGCGGACAAGGCGCTGGTCTACGGCTTTGCACCGGCGGTGTGCATCATGATGGGCTTTTTTACCGCGGTGGGCGGCGGCATGTTGCGCGACGGCTTTATGGGCGTGGTTCCGGGCATTTTCCAACGTACTAACTTTTATGCCATCGCCGCCATCGCCGGATCGACAAGCTATGTGTGTCTCGTTATGAGCGGCATCATGAGCAATGTCGCCGCGCTGGTCGTATGCGTTGTCGTGACCATGGGTCTGCGCTGGCTCTCGCTGCGCTTTGACATCAAAAGCCCCACCGAGGAAGACATCGCACGCTTTTTGCACCGCAAAAAATAGGTGGCGCGGGCCCATCCTTCGAAATGCAACCGAGAGGTTCTTTTAGAGCGCCCGCGCGTTGGGTACCCTGTTAGGTATATGCCAAACACCTAACAAAAGGATCAACCATGGCTTTCAATCAAACCGCGGCGGCGCCGTCACACAAGATGCGTCGCCGCCTGCTTATGGCATTCGCGCTCATCGCGCTCGCGCTCACCGCTCTTCCCACGGCGTCATTTGCCGGCACGGACACGGCGGACAACGTACTTGCAACCGACAACGACTCTAATCCGTCCGGCGTCGAGGGCGACCTGTACTGGGCCGGTCAGGCCCTCAACTTGGACGACGCCTCCATCGACCGCGACATAATTGCGGCAGGCGAGAGCCTCTCCATCCGCGACTGCACGGTGGGCGGCGCCGTCCGTCTGGCGGCACGCACCATCGACATTGCCAAGACCACGGTTGATGGCAGCGTGACCGTTGCTGGCCAGCATATCGTTCTCAATTCCGACAGCACCGCTAACTGTTTCTACGCGATAGGCGAGACGGTTGCCTTGCGAGGCTCCACCAAGTCGGCAGCGCTCGCGGGCGATACGGTGACCATCGATGGCACCGTCGATGGCGATGTCGAGGTTTGGGCCGACAAACTCATCCTAGGCAAGAACGCCCACATCACCGGCACCGTGAACGCGCACGTCTCCGAGGACCCCGAGCGTGCCGCGGGAGCCGAGGTCGGCGCGCTCAAGATCGACCGCACCGAGAACGAGGATACTTCCACCGTTAACGATGTCATCGGCGGCATCGTCGCCGCGGCACTCTCGACCTGCTTTGTCGCTCTGCTGCTCGAGCTCGTCTTTCCGCGCGCGACCGCCGGCGCCGCCGGCATGCTCCACCAGCGCCCCATGCCCCTGTGGGTGAGCGGTCTTCTGGGCACGATTGCTATCGCCCCCGCCGTCCTACTGCTGATTATCTCTATCGCTGGTCTGTCGCTTGCTGGAACCCTCTTGTGCGGCGTTATCGGCATCGCATTGGTGTCGAGTGCCTTTTCGGGGTGCGCGCTCGCCCGCATGGTCGGACACAACCAGAACCGCTACGCCATGGCAGCCGTGGGCGGCATAATCGCAGGCGCCCTCACGGGGCTTCCCCTCGTAGGTGACTTCATCAGCGGCGTGGCCTTTGTCTTTATGCTCGGCTACATCATCCAAATCATCTGGCACAACGCCCGCCTCAAGCCGCAGCAGCCGGCTAACACGCCGGGACTCCCCACCGCTTAGCCACCAACCACCACAAAGGGGACAGGCACCTTTGTGGTGGTGCAAAAGGGTCAGGTTACTTTGCGCCAACAAACGAAGCGGGGCACCCGATCGCATCGACCGGGTGCCCCGCTTTTCTTGGAGGGTTCTCTAGTAGCTTTTTCAAAACCAATGATCATCAGGTCGGTAGGCCTGCGTGTCACTCACTACGGAGGCAGTACGCCACCGAGCAGGGGGCAATCATTTTTCACGGCGACCTCCTCCCCGCTTGATGACGAGCGCGACAACAATAGCCGCCACTCCGATGGCAGCCAAAGCCGCCACCAGCACCAACGTTCTATCTCCTGTCGAGGGCATAAAGCCTCGACTTGCTTCTTTGCTTGGGGTGTTGAGCACCGACAGTTCAATCGAACCCGTCCCGGCATCGGCGGTATCAACCCGCAGAGGGCTTTCGACCGATACGGTCACCTTGGGCTTCGCGGCTGCTACCTGCTTAACGTCCAGAGCCTCGGACGCAACCGTTACCGTACGTTTGCCCTCAAAGGCGGTGTAGCCCTTGGGTGCCGCGATTTCCTCGACGGTATAGACGCCCGCGTCCACGCCGGTCAATTCCACATGGCCATCCGCGCCCGTGGTGACGCACGCGTCGGCATCCGTCGACCACGAGCCGTCGGTCGTTAGGATGCGCCCGCGGTCATCGATGATGCGCAGTTTGGCACCCGCGAGCGGTTTATCGTCTGCGCTTGAACGCTTGATCAGACTGAGTCCCCAGGTGTAGGCGCACGCGTCATCGCCCGGCGTGCGGGTGAATCCGGCGTCGCCGGACTGGTCGGCAAAGGGTGAGCGCGGGTAGCGCAGGTAGACCTCGTTGGGGTTGCCCTTCGCGATGCCGTGGTTGCATGCGCTGTTGAGCGGCGCGTTGTACACGGCGACCACGCGGGCGCCCGCGGTGAAGGCGTCTGCCCCGCCGAGCACGTCGATGAGGTCGCCGGTGCGCACGGTGAAGGTCTTGCCGTCGACCGAGACCCCGCACTGGGCCGTGATATCGGTCCAGCCCTTCGCGGGGTCGGTGCCGGCGCGTCCGTCCTTGCCGGTCTGGACCGCGTCAAAGCCGCCGTCCGCGCCCGCCGCCACGTACACGCGCATGCTCGCGGCCACCTTGGAGGGATCGAGCCCCGCGCTCATGGTGTCGGCGAACTGCACCGTATAGGTGTCGTAGGCCGTGAGGCCCGCCGGGACCGTGGCAGAGAGGCGCCAGTACAGGTCGTCGGCGACCGTGGCGTCGGCGGCCTTCTGCCAGGCGGCGGTACTGTCCTCCAACACGTGCTTGGACACCTTGGGGGTCGCCGCCTTGGGCTTGACGGTGACGGCGCTGCCGCCGACCAGGGCCATGATCGGCGCGGTGCCGGCCTCGCCCCGGGCGATGGCGTCGTCGTCGGCGACGATGAGCCAGTAGCCGCAGGGCAGCTCGGCCGCCGTGCCCGCGTTAAGGCCCACGGAGGTGGCGCCTGCTTCGACAATTGCGCGGGCAAGTTTTGCCGTCAGTGCGGTCGCCATGTGTCTGTCGGCATTCATCCATTCGGCAGCCTCTTGCGCCGTCGATGCCGAGCCATCAAGTCCAGCATCATGAAGCACGGAAAGAATAGTTTGACGAACCGCGCCATTCGCCCACGTTACGTCAGTTGCAATTTTTTGGCCAGCATCGTCATCGTCGACAACGGTCGCCGAAAAGAGCTGGTACGCGTCATACCGCGTCGCAACTGTACCGCCTACCGTAATGGCACCGGTGCCCGCCGCGCGGGCCGTCCCGGGCAGCATCGCAAAAGAGAGCATAGCGACCGTAACTATCGTCGCCACGGCCAACAAGCGGCGCCAAAGCCTACTCACGGCGACCACCTCGATCTCGATCGCGATGGCGGTGAGCATGCATCCATGTCGCGGCAAAGCACAGCAGCGAAGCGCCAGCCAGATACGTCATAGTCAAGCCGGCACCGCCTGCCTCGGGAAGCGTGGTCGAGTATCTGTTGGTAAAAGTCGGCGGGGTCGAAGAGCCATTGTCGTAGGTGACGGTGGCGACGAGATTTCTCTCACCGTTGTCCACCTTAACCGTAACCTTGTGCTGGGTCCTGTCGTAGGTGATGTGGTCCTTGACGTTGTTCTCGGCGCCCTCGGGGACGACCTCAGAGATGGTGTAAGTATAGGTATCGGCCTTGTTGTAGTCGACGTTGAAGGAGACGTTGCCCATGGCATCGTTGGTCACCGTTTGGAGCACCCTGTCCTTGTCATCCTTGAGCGCGAACGAGAACTGACCTTCCTTGAACGTTCCGCCTGCGAGCACCTTCTCTGCGTTAATAACCGCCTTGCCCGTCATGCGGTTGTCGTAGACCCAGATCTCGTCCTTCTTTGTATCGTCGATGATCTCCGCACCGTCGACGATGTCCTTTGCCTTAGTTAGCGCAGCCTGATAATCCTTGTCGCTCGCGCTGCCCTTGAGCATGATCCACGTGGGATCGGCCTTGGCATAGCCAACAGGCGCCTTGGTCTCCACGAGCTGATAGAGCACGCAATTACTCATCTTCTTGTCGCTTGTGCCGAACGAGATTTTGCCGTTGGCGTCGGTAGGGACGTCGATCGCGGCCTCGTCAAACGGCGTTCTGGCGTTCTCTACATTTCCGTCATCCGCAACCTGGCCCATATCCACGCTGTAGAGTGTGAACTTCGCCCCCTCGAGCGTCGCGCCGACCTGCTGGGCGTCGTACTTGGTCATCGTGATGCTGTAGCCGTTGCCGCCCGCGCTGGCGGACGCATTTTGAATCTTCCATTTTTGCTCGTCGATCGCCGAACCCTCCGTCACCCCCGCAAGCTCGGCGGTGTTGGAAAGGGACACCTCTTCGCCGGGGTTTCCGGTCGGGATAACCTCATACTCGACCTTGAGGTATTTCCCGTCGGGCACCTCAAGAGTCAACTTCGTACGCGAGCCAGATTCATCCTTGACTTGCTCCATCTTCGACGAATAGTCCTTATCAGCCAGCGGTGACCAGGCACCATTCACCTGCTCATAGACCTTAAGCGTCGACGGCACCAGCGCGCACTTGGCATCCATGGTATCGACGAGCTCAAGGAAGTCGGTGCCATTTTTAAGGGCAACGGCAGACTCGTTAACAAGAATGGTGTATTTGATGCGATTGCTATTGGCAACCTGCTCGCCGGACTTTTTGATGACGTTGTTCTTAATGATGACGTCACCTTTACCGGAATCGAACTTTTTAACTCCTGACCCCGCGCTGGCCTTGTTGGTGAACTTCACCTCGTTTGTGGAGGTATCGAGCTCACCGCGCTTGACCGCCGTCTTGTACGTGAGCTTTGCGTAGCCGGCATAGCTTTCAAGCTCAGTCGTGGGGATGGAGAAGGTGACCGTATTGCCGTTGCGGCTGACGTTGTCGGCGGCGAGCGTCCGACCCGTAACGACCTCCTTGGCCTCGCCTCCGCGATGAAGCCCCGTATGTTTATCATAGGGGTTCTGCACGAGCGTATACTTTGCGGAATTCGCAACATAGCTCATACCATCCGGAAGGCTATCAACGATATTCAGCGGTTTCCCGCCCAGCTTTCCAGCTCCATAGTATTCGAACTCGCCATTTGCGCCCTTATTACCCTTTTGGCGGTTTGCATACACCGTCCAGTCGACGATCCAGGCGCCCTTCTCATCCGAGCCGTCAACGGTATGCCAATCGAAGTTCTCAACCCAAGACACCTTCGACTCCGCTTCCGGCTTCTCGACCGCGGGCATCGTTTCTCGGTTGACAACGTACTTGATGGGTTCGGTGAACGGCCACTGTAGTCTCAGGCCCGGTGCTTCGACCGCTGCGAAGTTTGAGTACCAGCCCGACAGCGCTTCTGATGTAGTGTCGTAGGTGATAACGGCGTAGTCCTCGTTCTCGAGAGCGGCTTTCACGTTGTCGGTAACGATGATTTTGAGGTCGTAGTTTTTCTTTGTTTCATTACCCGGATAGCTGGTCGTTGGTCTCCAGTCGGTGCCCGGAACCAGCTCGGTATTGCCGATTTTAATGGTAATGGAGCTTTCGTCGACACCAAGTTTCTGCGACCATGCCGACTGAAACGTGTCCTTCACCGTCACCTCGCCTGGATGGGCCGCATTGACGATCGCCTTCAGCGCGACCTTCGTCTCCCACGTCGCCCTGCCCGTCGTCGCCGCCTCATCGTATCTCACGAGCCTCTTGGTGATCGGCACAACACCCGTCAGCTGCGGCGTGAAACTGCCATCATCCGTACCGGAAACGGAACCTTTGCGCTCGATGGTCGCGCTGTTGCGCACGGTGTCGTACGAGCTCGTATCGTTCATCTTGGTGTGATAAACGATGCAGTAGGTGGCGTACTTATCCTCAAGGTTGTTCGGGAACGTATAGGAAAAGAAATTATCCTTAGGTTCAAGTTTTCTTTCACAAATCTTGACTCCGCTCGCCTCCGAGTCGCCTTTGTAAACCGCAAAGTTGCCCGTATACGTCTGTTTTCCGTCCAGATTATCGGTGAACATGTATCCGCTCATGTCGGCCTTGAGCTTGCCTTGGTTGAGCTTGACCGTCCACTTGATGTCCGACGGCGTGCCTGAGCCATTGGACTTCTTGATCATGTCATAGCCGAATGTAACAGGCTCAGCCGTAGCTGTTCTGTTATCGCTGTCGCTTGAGCCAGCCCAATTCCACGTTGCCGTATTCTCAGCTTTGATCAAATCGCCGCCGTTCGCGGCAACGCCGCTCTTCAGCACCGTATCGTACGTGATCGTGTGGTTGCCCCGGGAAAGGTTGCCCAGGCTGTCGAGGGTTACGACCTGGCCGTCGATCATCGGCTGGGAGTCAAGCTTCTTGCCGTCGAGCTTGAAACTGTCGTTCACAAAGTCGAAGTTGTCGCCCAGCGTATCAGTGAAGCTAACGTCCGTAGCATACGACTCTACGGTAAGCGTAACAGTCCAGGTAACCTTGGCCACGCCATCTACGCCCTGGGAGAAGGTCCCCGACTTCGTCCCCGTGACTTTGCCGTCCTTGATAGGGATTTTGATCGTTCCCACACCAGGAAACACGACAGATGCGTTGCCGCCTGAGCTGGTGTCCTTGTCTGCAAGCTCGAACGACAAATTGGCTCCGACATAAATCTCCGCAGGGTTTGACGCAAGCCAGTTTTTGTCAAACGCAAAGATGACCTTATTGTCCTTAATCTTCCACGTGCCAGCCTTGGCGGCAGTGGCTTCCGAACCCTCCATGAGGTCGCCGCCGTCGTTGTCGTCAACGACAATGGTGTCGGGCAGCTTATAGACAGCGATGTTCTTCTCGGGCGTAGGCGCCTTGCCGCCTTTGAATTGTGCCGAGAAAGCTCCATAGAGCGTCGAAGTGGACGTTACGGGATCCTCGAGCTTTTGAGTATGGTGCTCATCGGTATACAGCCTGACATCAACCGTCGCCGTATCCCCATCGATCGCAATCGGATCGGGCTTCGCAACGTCATCGGCGCGCACGGGGGCCGCACCGTAAAACACTGCGGCGGTGAGGCAAATCAAAATGAAAATCAGAGCCGCCATACCCAGCGACCGTGAGCGGTGTACGTCCATAGTTGTCCCCTAATTCCTACAACACAGTGTGGAATACGGCGAATCGTCGGATCGAACACAAGCCCCAACATCAACGAGAACCTACCTAGCGCATTGCAAGAACCCATTGGGGAGCACCTTCTAAGACGGTTCGTCTATGCCACAATGCATAAAATAATATATAGATACCAATCATGTAAACCGCAGGTCAATAGGTCTTTTAATTTAATACCAGTTGATATTTATCTGTTAACAGTTTTGCATCATACCGGCTATATTCAGTGGAATTATGTATATGTTTAAACAACTTTACTTTGGCTGGGAAGCCAATCGGAGGGATAGTCGCCCCAGCTGTGGTGCAAACTAACCCGTCCCCCTTGCACCAAAAAGGGCGCCGACCATTGCGGTCGACGCCCTTTCTTATTGGCGGTTATAAGCCCCAGCGCTTATTTGTTGACCTGACCGGCGCGGACGGCGGCCTTCTTGCGGTCGGTGGCATTGAGCAGACGCTTGCGCAGGCGGATGTTCTTGGGAGTGATCTCCACCAGCTCATCGTCGGCGATGTACTCCAGCGCTTCCTCCAGCGAGAAGGTGCGGGGCGGCACCAGCTGGACGGAGATATCGGAGGTCGAGGAACGCTGGTTGCCCAGGTTCTTGGTACGGGCGATGTTGACGACCATGTCGCCCGCCTTGCTGCGCTCGCCCACGATCATGCCCTCGTAGCACTCGGTGCCCGGCTCAACGAACAGCTGGCCGCGCTCCTGCAGCGTACCCAGAGCATAGGCGACGGCCTTCTCGGTGGTCATGGAGATCATGGCGCCGTTCTGGCGGTTGCCGATCTCGCCGGCATAGGGGCCGTACTCCAGGAAGGTGTGGTAGAACACGCCCTCGCCGTGGGTGACGTTCATGATGCGGTTCTTAAGGCCCATGATGCCGCGGGTCGGGATCTTAAACTCGAGGTGCGTCACGATGCCCGAGGTATCCATGCTCGTCATGATGCCGCCGGAGGTGCCGAAGACCTCAACGACCTTGCCCGAGTACTCGTCCGGGCACTCGACGACGGCCTGCTCGACGGGCTCCATCTTGTTGCCGTTCTCGTCCTTCTTAAACAGAACGCGGGGACGACCGACCTGGAACTCAAAGCCCTCGCGGCGCATGGACTCCATCAGGACGGACAGGTGCAGGATGCCGCGGCCCGAGACCTCGACGCCGCTCTTGTCCTCGAGCTCCTCGATCTTCATGGTCACGTTGTTCTCGGCCTCGTTGAACAGGCGCTCCTTGAGCTGACGGGCGCCCACGATGTCGCCGTCGCGACCGACAAGCGGGGAGGTCGAAGCCTCAAAGACGATGGACAGAGTCGGCGGGTCGATCTCGATGGGCTCGAGCTCGACGGGGTTCTCGGGGTCGGTGTAGACATCGCCGATATCGGTGCGGTCAATGCCCACGACGGCAGCGATGTCGCCGGCGCCGACTTCCTGGCACTCGGTACGGCCCAGATAGTCGAAGGTAAAGAGCTGCTTGACGGTAGCGGTGGCGCTGGAGCCGTCGTTCTTCACAACCAGGATCTGGTCGCCCTGGTGGATGGTACCGGAGTACACGCGGCCGATGCCGATGCGGCCAACGAAGTTGGAGTGGTCGATGGTCACGCACTGCATGGCCAGCGGGGCGTTCTCGTCAACCTCGGGGGCGGGCATGTCGTCGATGATCATATCGAGCAGCGGATACATGTCCATGTTGCCGTCGTTGGGGTCAAGGCGGGCAAAGCCATTCATGGCGCTGGCGTAGACCACGTGCTCCATGGCGAACTCAAGCTGGTCGTCGGTGGCACCCAGGTCGGCCATAAGGTCCAGGCAGTCGTTGTAGGCCTTCTCGGGGTTGGCACCCGGACGATCGATCTTGTTGATGACGATCATGATCTTAAGGCCGGTGTCGATAGCGTGACGCAGCACGAAGCGGGTCTGGGGCATGGGGCCCTCAAAGGCGTCGACCAGCAGCAGGGCGCCGTCGGCCATACGCAGCACGCGCTCGACCTCGCCGCCAAAGTCGGCGTGGCCCGGGGTGTCGATGACGTTGATCTTGACGTCCTTGTACTCGATAGAGATGTTCTTGGCGAGAATCGTAATGCCGCGCTCGCGCTCCTGGTCGTTGGAATCCAGGACGCGGTCCTCGACCTGCTGGTTGGCACGGAAGGCGTCCGTGGCACGCAGGAGCTTATCGACCATCGTCGTCTTGCCGTGGTCGACGTGGGCGATGATGGCGATGTTCCTCAGATTGTCTACGCGCATGTAGTTCCCCTATCTTCTATCCATATACAAACGGCACGCGTATGCGGCCCGCCCAGCGATACAACGCTCAGCGGGAATATTGAGCCTTTTACCGAAAACTCGTTTATTTTAGCGATTTTAGATGAGAGGGGTTTCCTCACCTGCAGGTTCAGGGTCGCTCCACATAAAACCATCGCCGGCGCCCATACCCTCATACAGCACATATGCCGAAAAACCGCTCTCGAGCGTGGTTTCGAAGAAGCTCACGAGCAGAGCATCGTGATAGCCGCCGTCAATCTCGACACAACCGGTGTAGCCGATGGCATAGCGGGCGATACGGCCCAGGCCCTCGTCCTTAAGACCCATCTTGTGCTCGGAGATAAAGTTGGTGGCCGCCTCGAGGCACGCCTCTTCGCCATCCTCATCGAGCGCCGCCAGATAACGGTTGGATGCGGCGTCCTCAATTGCCACGACCACGCCAGGGTTTTCGCCGGCGGCAAGGTCGTCCAAGAACGCACCGATCAGATCGCACACCATGGCGTCGAGCTCGGCGGAGACGTTACCGGCGTCCTGCATATCCTGTGCCATCTTTAGACCTTCCCATCGAGTCTGGCGTCGTTACAGTTCTTGTGCCTCGGCGGCGATCTTGGCGGCAGCGTCGCGGGCGCGCATCATGTCCGCCGCGCGCTTGTCGAGCACCTTGATCTGACTGGTCAGCATTACCGCATCGACCACACCCCAGATCACGAGGCCCGTAGAGATCGAAAACCCAAGCGCACCAACTGTACCACGAAGGCGCGAGCAGATTGCCGCGACAAGGGCGGAGACGACAACCATCTTGATAAACGAGCCGCGGCGTTCGCGAAGCGTGCGGGCCTGCGTCACATAGGCAATGCGAGCCGCCTCAGAAGCCTCCGAGCGCATCTGGGCCTCGCGCGCAATGGCCGCCGCCTCAGCCGACATACCGCCGGCCATCAGCGAACGCTCCGCATCCTGGCCGCCCCGCATTTAGAAGTCATCGGGGGAGAGCGTATGGACGAACTCGTCGAACTTCTCGAACTCTTGCTCGTCGTCGACTTCCTCGGCGTGGGTAGACACAGTGCCCAGGCGATTCATGATGTCGTCCTCCACAAACATGGGAGCATTGCTGCGCACGGCAAGGGCAATGGCATCACTGGGACGGGCGTCGATCTTGCGCTCGTCACCATCGGCCAGTACGACGATCGTCGCGTAGAACACCGGCGGCTCGGCGCGAACGATCTCGATGCGCTCGAGCTTGGCGCCCAGGGCACCAACAGTATCGAGCAACAGGTCATGGGTAATTGGGCGCTCGGCGCGGCCGCTATCGATGCCACGGCTAATGGCAGCAGCCTCAAACGAACCAGTCTGAATGGAAAGGGAACGCAGTGGCGCGGGCGAATCCGATTTGCTGCAGCGCTCGCGAAGCACGATAAGCGATGGCACGGGACCGGCGGCCATGACGATGGTCTCTATGTCGACACGAACCATGGAACACCTCCGGTACGTAGCGGTTAACACGCGGCAGGGTCGCCGCATTGAATAGCTATACTACCCAATCTTTCGCACAGCACACAAAACCAAAATGAGATTTATCGCAGACAAGAAAAAAGCCCCGAGGCAATGCCCCAGGGCTCTTCACAGTTTTGATGGTGGACCTGACAAGATTCGAACTTGTGACCTCCCGGTTATCAGCCGGACGCTCTAACCAACTGAGCTACAGGTCCATCATGGTGGAGGTTAGGGGGATCGAACCCCTGACCTCAGGCTTGCAAAGCCCGCGCTCTCCCAGCTGAGCTAAACCCCCACGGAGACAGTAATAAACACCCCAGCGGCGACTCGGCTCTCGCTGGGGTGTTTATTGCGAAAGAAAGTGGTGGACCTGACAAGATTCGAACTTGTGACCTCCCGGTTATCAGCCGGACGCTCTAACCAACTGAGCTACAGGTCCATCGCGCAAGGGATATATTAGACGAGTCGTTACGCGCGCGTCAACAACTTTTTTGAAAATCTTTGGGAGGGGTGGTCGCTGGGCTGGCGAGATGGTTTTGGTTTGCTGCTCGGACAGTCCTGCGCAAGACGAAGGCCACATTAAGTGGCCTTCTTTGCGTGCGGAACTCGCGACAAACCAAAACCATCTCGCCAGCCCAGCGACCATAGGGTCCCAAGGTTTTCAAAAAAGCGGTCGGCGCGCAGTGCGCCGACCGCCGATATATGGGGTCTGATATTTTCTACCAGTTAGGGCCTCTTACTCGTCTAGGAGATCTTCTGGCATGTCGTTGCCGTCGCCTAGATCGACAGGGGTTTCTTCGGGAGCGGAGCTGTCTTCTGTGGCTTCGCCCTCGGGCTTCTCTTTGGCGGCCGTCATGCGAGCTACGGCGCAGATGCGGTCGTTGTCGTCGACGGTCATCATCTTGACGCCCTGGGTGGCGCGGCCGGTCTGGCTGATCTCGTCGGTCTTGACGCGAATGACCGTCGCGCCCTCCGTCACGATGAACAGCTCGTGCTGCGGGCCCACCGTCTTCATGGCCGCGAGGTTACCCTTACGCTCGGTCATTTGGATGGTGTAGACGCCCTGGCCGCCGCGATTCTGCTCCGGGTAGTCCGCAACCGGCGTACGCTTGCCGTAGCCGCGCTCGGTGATGACGAACAGATCGCCGTTGCCGTTAGTGACTTCCATGCCCAGAACGCTCACGCCGTCCTTCATACCGATACCGCGAACGCCGCTGGTATCGCGGCCGGTGGCGCGCACCTGCTCCTCGGAGAACATGATCGCCTTGCCCTCAGTGGTGGCCAGGATGATCTTGTCACCCTCGCGCACGCGGCGCACGTTCAGCAGCGCGTCATCGTCACGCAGGTTGATAGCGATCAGGCCGTCGCGACGGCTGCGGTCATACGCACTCATCACGGTCTTCTTGACCATGCCGCTCTTGGTGGCAAACATCAGGTACTCGTCGGCCGGGAACTCGCGGCAGCTGATGACGCTCGCGATCTTCTCGCCGTCCTCAAAGGGCAGCAGGTTGACGATCGCGGTACCGCGCGCCTGGCGCGTACCCACCGGCAGCTCGTGCACCTTCAGGCGATAGACCTTTCCCTTGCTCGAGAAGAACAGCACGTACTCGTGCGTGGACGCGATGAACATCTCGTCGATGACGTCGTCCTCTTTGAGGTTGACGCCCGACACGCCCTTGCCACCGCGCTTCTGGGCACGGTAGGCGGCCACCGGAATGCGCTTGACATAGCCGGTGTGGGTGATGGTCACGACCATATCCTCGTCGGCGATGAGGTCCTCAACATCCAGGTCCTTCTCAACCTGGCTGATCTCGGTACGGCGCTTATCGCCGAACTTCTTGGAGATCTCGCGCATCTCCTCCTTGATGACGCCCAGGATCTTCTCCTCATGCGCCAGCAGGTCCTCGTAGTAGGCGATGGCGCGGCGCAGGCCGTCGAGCTCTTCCTGAATTTTGTCGCGCTCCAGGCCGGTCAGGCGGCGCAACTTCATCTCGAGGATGGCCGTGGTCTGCTCGGGCGTAAAGCCAAAGCGCTCGATCAAGCGGCTGCTGGCCTCGGAGTCGGTCTGCGAGGAGCGGATGATGCTAATGACCTCGTCGATATGGTCGAGGGCCATCAGGTAGCCCTCAAGGATATGCGCGCGGGCCTGGGCCTTCTTAAGGTCGAAGCGAGTGCGGCGAGTGACGACGTCGACCTGGTGGTCGATGTAGTGCTGCAGCATCTCGCGCAGGCTCAGGCATTTGGGAACGCCGTTGACGAGCGCCAGGTTGTTGGCGCCAAAGGTCGTCTGCAGCGAGGTGTACTTATACAGATTGTTGAGCACGACCTGCGGAATGACGCCCTTCTTGAGCTCGATGACCAGACGGATACCCTTCTGGTTGGACTCATCGCGCATATCCGAGATACCCTCGATGCGCTTGTCGTTGACGAGCTGGGCGATCTTCTCCTGCAGGGTGCCCTTGTTGACCATGTAGGGAATCTCGGTAAAGACCAGGCGGCTGCGGCCGGTCTTGGTGGACTCCACATGTGCCTTGGCACGCACGGTAATGGAGCCGCGGCCGGTCTCGTAGCTCTGCTTAATGCCGGCGCTGCCCATGATGATGGCGCCGGTGGGGAAGTCCGGACCGGGCATGATCTGCATGAGCTCGTCGACGGTGGCGTCGGGGTTGTCGATCAGGTAGCAGGTGGCCTCGATCGCCTCGGTGAGGTTGTGCGGGGCGATATTGGTGGCCATGCCGACGGCGATGCCCTGGCTGCCGTTGACCAGCAGGTTGGGGAAGCGCGCAGGCAGAGCCACGGGCTCGGCGAGCGATTCGTCGTAGTTGGGCTGCCAGTCGACGGTATCCTTCTGCAAGTCACGCAACAGTTCCATGGCGGGCTTTGCCAGGCGGCTCTCGGTGTAACGCATGGCCGCCGCGCCGTCGCCGTCGATGTTGCCGAAGTTGCCGTGACCGTCGATGAGCGGCGTGCGCATGGAGAACCACTGCGCCAGGCGGACCATGGCCTCATAGACCGCGGAGTCGCCATGCGGGTGGTACTTACCGATAACTTCGCCGACCGTCCAAGCTGACTTCTTGTGCGGGCGGTTGGGGTAGATGCCGCTCTCGTTCATCGCGTACAGGATGCGGCGGTGCACCGGCTTTAAGCCGTCGCGCACGTCCGGCAGGGCGCGCGCCGTGATAACCGACATCGAATACTCGATGAACGACTGCTTCATCTCGCGGCCAAACTCCGAAATCTGGAGCTGGCCGCCGTTGATATCCTCGCCGGCCGAGGCGCCACGGTCGACTTCGCCAAAGCTCTCCTCGAGCTCGGCGTCGTCTTCTTCCTCATCATCATCGGCATCGGGGTTATAGGCGTCCGGGTCGCCGTCCTCGCCCTGCTCAGCACGGGCAAGCAGGCGCTTCAGATCGTCGGGCATGCCGGCCTCGCCCATACCCTCGTTATTGTTGATATCGTCTGCCACGTTACCTCCTCATGGTTTGCGTGGTCCATTAGTTCCCTGCCACGGAGACGGCTTTTCCAGGTGCCGCAGATTCGCTCGAAAGAGGAGGGAAGCGTACTTGGGTACGCGACCGACGATTGAGGGCGAAGGTGCGGTGGCTGGGAAAGCCGAACAGGTTAGGCGTCTAAGAAGCGCGCGTCATGCGCGTGTTTTTCAATGTACTCGCGGCGATAGCCGACCTCGGAGCCCATCAGCTCGCGCACGGCGCGGTCCGCAACCACGGCGTCCTCGATCGACACGCGCTGCAGGATACGGGTCTTGGGGTCCATCGTCGTCGAGGCAAGCTGCTTGGGGTCCATCTCGCCCAGGCCCTTGTAGCGCTGGACGGTATAGCCCTTGCGCTTCTTGGTGATCTTGCCGTCCTTGGCCTTGCCGTCCTCGTCGTTGTCGTCGGGGTTCAGGCCCAGGCTCTGAATGGTGTCGCGCAGAATCTCGTCTTCGGGCTGGCGGCCGTTGGGATACACGTAATGGATCTTGTTGCGTACCTTAATGCCAAAGATGGGCGGGCAGGCAACATAGACATAGCCGGCATCGATCAGCGGGCGCATGTACTTGTAGAAGAACGTCAGCAGCAGGATGCGGATATGCGCACCGTCAACGTCTGCATCGGTCATGATGATGATCTTGTGGTAGCGCGCCTTGCTGATATCGAAGTCGCCACCGTCGCCGGCGCTCGTCGTGATGCCGCAGCCGATCGCGGTGATCAGGGATTGGATGGTGTCGCTCGAGAACGCGCGGTGGTCACCCACGCGCTCGACGTTCAAAATCTTGCCGCGCAGGGGCAGAATCGCCTGGATGTCTCGGCGACGGCCGTCCTTGGCCGAACCGCCTGCCGAGTCGCCCTCTACGATAAAGAGCTCGGTCAGCTCGGCATCGCGTACCGAGCAGTCGGCGAGCTTGCCGGGCAGCGACGCCGTCTCGAGCAGGCTCTTGCGGCGGGTCGCCTCACGCGCCTTGCGGGCGGCGTTGCGGGCCTTGCATGCCTGCTGGGCCTTCTTGACGATCTCGCGGGCGGGTTTGGGATGCTCCTCCAGATAATCGGTCAGCCCATCGGTCACGATCTTGAGCGTGAGCGCGCGCATGTAGGAGCTGCCGAGCTTGGCCTTGGTTTGGCCCTCAAACTGCGGGTCGGGCAGCTTGACCGAGATGACGGCCGAAAGCCCCTCGCGCACGTCGTCGCCGCTCAGGTTGGCCTCCTTCTCCTTGAGTAGGTTCTGCTTGCGAGCGTAATCGTTGATCACGCGGGTGAGAGCGGTGCGGAAACCCTCGAGATGCATGCCGCCCTCGGGGGTGTAGATGTCGTTGGCAAACGACATGACGTTCTCGCCGTAGCCGGCATTCCACTGCAGGGACACCTCGACCTCGCCCATCTTGGTCACGGGCGCATCCGGATCCGACTTGCCCTCGATATAGATGGGCTCCTTGAAGGCCTCGGGAACGTCTTTGCCGTCGTTGAGGAACTTGACGAAGTCGATGATGCCGCCCTCGTAGCAGAACTCCTCCACGTGGGGAGTCGCCTCGCGCTCGTCGGTCAGCACAATCTTTAGATTCTTATTGAGGAACGCCGTCTCCTGCAGACGGTTGTGCAGCGTATCGAAATCGTAGACACAGGTCTCGAAAATCTCGTCGTCGGGCCAGAAGCTGACGGTGGTACCCGTCGAATCCGAGGTGCCCACGACCTCCATCTTCTTGACGGTCTTGCCGCGCGAGAACTCCATCTCGTAGACGCTGCCATCACGGCGCACCTGCACGACCACGCGCTTGGACAGTGCGTTGACGACGGAGATGCCCACGCCGTGCAGTCCGCCCGAGACCTTGTAGGCCGAGTTATCGAACTTCCCGCCGGCGTGCAGGATCGTCATAACGACCTCGAGCGTCGGGATCTTTTTGATGGGATGCTCGTCGACGGGGATGCCTCGCCCGTTGTCGACGACCGTGATGGAGTTGTCGGCGTGGACCGTCACGTGAATCTCGGTGCAGAAACCGGCCATGGCCTCGTCAACGGAGTTGTCAACGATCTCCCACACCAGGTGATGCAGGCCGCTGGCGCTCGTCGAGCCGATATACATGCCCGGGCGCTTACGAACGGCCTCGAGACCTTCGAGAATCTTAATCTCGCCGCCATCGTAATCGTTTTCGTTTGCCACACGTCCTCCTTCAGCTAAGAAAATGTGTACAGCCTTACTAGTTTATCGTAAAAAAATACCCTCGGGAGCGAGGGTATTTGGCTCTACAAGGCCACCAGATGCGATTTAAGGCTCTTTCTCGCTTTGCACGCCCTTGGCCCACTCGGCACTGGCTCTCATGGCATTCTCGAGGGCCTCGCGCAGTTTTTGGTCTTCGATGGGCGCCACTTGGCGCTCGATCTCGCCGCGTTCGGCTTCGCTTAGATCGGCGTGCGGAACCGGCGGTCGCTCGGTCACGGCCGGGCGCAGGCGCTCCTTGGCAGCCGGCGGCGTGTGACCGGGCGCGGTCGTTTTGAACACCAGGCCGTCCACATGCGCGCCGGCCCGCTCCATGCGCGCCCGGATGATCTCGCGCAGCAGCGTCATCTCCTGCGTCCACGAGGGCGAATCGAGATACACCAGCAGCTCATTGGACTCGGGCAGGTAGCGCAGGCCCGTCACGTGGCGTCCCTCGCGCGTGCCCGAGCACACCGCATTCCAGGCACGATAGACCGCGCGCGACTCCTCGGCAGCCTCCATTTGCGCGCGGCGCTCAGGTGTCGCGGCCGCCAGGATGCGCTGACGCTCGGCATCCAAAAAGCCGCCAAAGGCAACCGTTCCGTTCTCGCGCTCGTAATTAGCACGCCTCACCCATGCTCACCACCTTGGCTCGATCAAGCAGGTCATCAGTAAAGTACCCCAAGTTGGTGGTGGTTATGACCGTCTGGATGTCATCACCGATCAGCTGCAGAAAAGCGCCTCGGCGCCCGGCATCGAGCTCGCTCATCACGTCGTCCAAAAGCAGCAGTGGCGCGGTGCCCAGGATATCGCGCGCCACGGCCACTTCTGCCACCTTCCAGGCAAGCACCAGCGTTCGCTGCTGCCCTTGGCTGGCAAACGAACGGGCAGATCGACCCGCAACGGTAAACTCAATCTCGTCGCGATGCGGACCCACAAGCGTCACGCCGCGGCGCATCTCCTCATCGGCACGCTCATCGAGGGCCGCGAGCATATGCTCGTACGCCCAGCCCTTAAGTTCCTCGCGCCCCTCGGTTTGAGGTAAATCCCCCAGTGTGGATACATAGGACACGCCTGCGTCCTCGCCGGACGCCACCTGCCCATACGCGGCGCGCACATGGCCCGCCAGTCGGTCGAGCAGGGCCAAACGATGCACGAGCAGGGCTGACCCGGCGCGGGCGATGGAGTCATTCCACGCACCGAGCATCTCGCGGCAGCACCAGGTCTCCTTGAGCAGGGCGTTGCGCTGCGTCACGCAACGCCCGTAGGTGCTCACCAGGTCGGCGTAACGGGCGCTCAGTTGCACGCCAAAGTCATCGAGGGCGGCGCGGCGCACGCTGGCGCCGCGCTTGACCATATCCAGATGATCGGGGCAAAACAGCACGCTCGGCATAACCCCGCGCACGCCGGCAGCCGAGCACCTCTTGCCGTTACGGCTAAACGAGCGCTTGCCGTCCTCAACACCCAGCCCCATATCGAGCACGCGGCCATCGCCCTCGAGCCTCAACGCGAGCCTGCACGAGCCCGTGCCGTCGTGCACGAGCTCGGTAGCGGTGGGATGCCTAAACGAGGCGCCGCTCGTCAAAAGCTGCAGCGCCTCTATGAGGTTGGTCTTTCCCGCCGCGTTGGGTCCCGCAAGCACCGTCACGCCTTCGTCCAGGTCAAGACGGTAGCTATCGAAACTGCGGTAGCGCGCGACGGAAAGGTTGCGGGCAAACATGGTCATGGCGCAGCGCTAGATGCGAACCGGCATGACCAGGTACAGATAGTTGATCTTGTCGTAGGACTTAAAGATACCCGCCTGCGAGTAGCTCTTGAGCTCCAGCGTGATCTCCTTCTCCTTGGATAGGGCATTGAGGCACCCGAAGATGTAGTGGTAGTTGAAGGCGATGGTGCCCGACTCGCCCTCGGCCTCGACATCGATTGTCTCCTGCGCCAGATCCTGGTCATTGGAGATGGAGGACAGGCCCATCTGGCCGTTCTCGACATCGATCTCGAACTTGACGGCGGGGTTCGCGCTCGCGATGACCGCCACGCGCTTGAGGGCGGCATTAAAAGCCGCCACGTCGATCTTGACGCTCGTCACGCACGAATCGGGGATGAGCTGCTTGTAGTTGGGGTACACGCCCTCGATACGGCGCGACACGTAGGTGGTGTTGCCGGCCTCAAAGACGACCTGGGTGTCGGTAGCCCCGATCATGATGGTCGCCTGGCTGGCCATGATGTTCAGCGCGTCGTTAAAGGCGTCGGCCGGAACGTTGAGTTCAAAGGAGCCCTCGAGGGTCGAGGTCTCGACCTGCGTATCGCACACGGCCAAGCGGAAGGAATCGGTCGCCACCAGGCGCACGGTGTTGTTCTCGACCTTCATGTGCACGCCACCCAGGATGGGGCGGGCCTTGTCAGTCGAGGTGACGCGCCACACGCGGCCGACCATTTCGGACAAGATATCGGTCGGCAGTTCCACGGCGCTCTCGATGGCATAGGCCGGAAACTCGGGGAAGTCATTGGCATCGAGCGTGTTCAGGCGGAAAGAGCTCTTCTCACAACCAATCAGCACCTGACGCTCGGACAGCTCAAAGGTGACTGGGGCATCGGGGAGGGTCTTGGTGATATTGGAGAGCATCTTACAAGGGATAACCATCTCGCCCTCTTCTTCGACATGCGCCGCGATGCGATGACGGATCGAGATGGTGTAGTTAGAGGTCTGGAATTCCAAGATGCCGTCTTGGGCCTTGACGAGCACGCCCGACAGGATGGGAAGGGTGGATGCCGAAGCGACACCCTTCATAACGACGCCGATGGCTTGTGTAAGCGAGCTCTGGCTGACGGTGAACTTCATCTTTTAATACCTTTCTATAGATATAAATATCTTAATAATAGTAATAGCACTGACGAAACTGTTGATTACTCCCAAAGACGCAGGTCAGACCCAGAAAGAGAATCGACAGCAACCTGTGTGCAACAGGGGTGGTTTTCCACGTTCAAAACCTGCGCAAAACTTTTCATCATCGCGGGTTGGGTTTTAGACACCTTATGCCCGTGGTTTCGACAAGTTTTCAACAGGTGTCTCTATTTCCCTACGAGCGCAGTGTAATTTTATCGCGCAGCGACTTGAGGTCTTCGGTGACGGTGCGGTCTTCCTGGATCATCTTCTGGACCTTTTTGTAGCTCGTGCTGACGGTCGAGTGGTTGCGGTTGCCAAATTCGGCGCCCACCGCCGTGGTCGTCATCTCGCACATCTCGATGGCCAGATAGATGGCAATGTGGCGTGCCTTGGCGATATTGGCGTTGCGTCGCGGGCCGATGAGCTCCTCGTGCGTCACGCCGTACTGCTCTTCAATGACGGACTGAACCGTTTGCACGTTGATCTTTTTGGCCGATGTGTCGAAGTACTGGCCGGCGATGGCGTCGATATCGTCAAAGGTGAGCTCTCCGCCCTCGCGCTCGCGGTCGCCCGCCTCGCCGGCGCAGCGCTCGCAAAAGCTCTCGAGTTCGCGGATGTTGGTGCCCGAGACCTCGGCCATGTGTTTAAAGTGCTCGTCGGTCAGGTGTCCGCCGTCGCCCCCATAGGCCGCCAGCAGCGAGTCGTCGCCTGCCTCGGGAGCGGCGACGATGGTGTTTTCGTAATAGCGCTGCAAGATCTTGTATTTCATCTCGTAGCTGGGCTCTGCGACCAGGCAGAGCATGCCGGCGTTGAAGCGGCTGGTCAGACGCTCGTCCATGCTCAGGTCCTTGGGGGCGCGGTCTGCCGCGATGACGACCTTCTTGTTGTTGCGGATGAACTCGTCCATGAGCTGGAAAAAGTAGTCCACGCTCGCGCGCTTGCCGATGATGTTTTGGATGTCATCGATGATGAGTACGTCCACGCCGTGGTACGCCTGCATGATGGGAGCGTTGCTCTTCTTTTGACGGTCGAACTCGGTCATCAGGTCGTCCAGATACGCCTGGGAGTTGGCATACTTGACCTTGATCTCAGGCGACTTCTCGGCGAGCTCGTTTTTGATGGCAAGCAGCAGGTGCGTCTTGCCTAGGCCCGATTTGCCGTAGATGAACAGTGATGTGCATGTGCCGCGCTCGTCCGCGAGGGCGGCAAACTTGAGTGCCGAGCGATAGGCATGGCTGTTCTCTGGGCCGTAGACAAAGTTCTCAAAGGTAAATTTTGAGTTCGCGGCGAGCGGGGCTCCATCCGTATTCTGCTCGGCCGGCACGGTCGGTGCTGACATGGGTGAAGCGGGGGTCGCAGCTTGCGTGGATTTAGTCGGCGCTCCGCCCTTCATCTGGTTCATCATGCGACGAAAATCATCGGCCGAGAGCGTGTTTTTGATTGCAATGCCCGAATCCGCGCCCGCCGCTGCGTCGTGAGCGATGGGCATGTGCGTGACGGGTACGTTCGTTGACGTCGCCGCCGCGGTCGGCAACGGTGCCATGGTTTCACGGGAAACATCGCTGTGCTGGTGCTCGATCGTCGGTACGTCGCCTGCGGAGGCCGGCACCGCCGGGGAAGCGGCGGGAGCCGTGGCGGGCGCCGTCGTGGCAGCGGATTCCGTCGCGGCGCCTTGCGGTGCCAAGACGTCGAGCGCAATCGGTGCAAAGGCGATTTCTTCCAGATAGGCCTCAATAGTCGGCTGATGCTTTTTGAGCTGCGCGATGGCAAAGCGCGAGGGTGCCTCGATCGTGAGCGTATCTTCGGTCAGGCTTATGGCGCGCGATTGCCCCAGCATGTTGATGAGGCGTGCATCTTGGCCGTCGCGCTGGCAAAAGGCGATGGCATCCCCCAGGATGATGCTTGCTTCCTCGTCCACTGTCTCTCCCGTTCTTTAGCTCTGAGCTCGCACGCGAGCGGCGCCGAGTTCGGTCAGATGGTATTTCTGGCCATGCTTGATGACCAAGCCGGCCTGCGCCAAGTCATTGAGCGTGCGTGACCAAGTGGGGGCCGAGTTTCCAAACGCCCTCGCCAGATCGGTTGCACCGCACGCTTGATTTTGCGCCAGATAGCCCAGCGCGGCGTTGCCGCGATCGCTTACGAACACGTCCGGTTGTGGCTGCGCATACTGATTTGCTGCATTAGGATACATCATTTGAGCTGCTGGTTGTTGAGAACTCTGCATCGGCGGCATTTGCTGTTGAAAACTTTGAGGCCACTGTTGGTAAGGCTGCGGAGGCATCTGCTGGGCCCAGGGGTTGTACTGCTGCTGCGGCATCTGCTGGTACGGCTGCTGATATCCCTGCTGGTACTGCTGCGGGAACTGCTGGCCATACCCCAGTGGCGGCATCTGCTGATATGGATATCCCTGTTGGTACGGCTGATAGCCCATTTGCTGGCCACCCGGCGCCCCCGTCGCCTGCTGCATTGCTGCTGCATCCTGATCCGCCAGCGGCATGGTCTCTGGCGTGTTTGTCGGCATCGACATCGATGCCGCCCGGGGTTCTTGTGTAGGTAGCATTCCGGGCTGCTGCATCTGTCCCACGGGGGGCTGCATCTGCTGCGCTGCCATGGGCTGCTGCGCAAAAGCTCCCGGCAGGGGATATGTGGGCTGTTCCGTCTCGGGCCGCACGGCAGCGCCGCGTCCGCCGGCACGCTCGATTTCCTGCACGCGTTTAGGGTTCAGGCTTACCGTAACCACGGTGCCGTTGCCCATGTTGTCCTCGATGGAAACGGCACCGCCGGCGTTTTCCAAATACTCCTGCACCATGGGAAACCCTGCTCCGGTTCCACGGATATAGCGCTTCATCTTGCTGTTTGCGCTGGTAACGCCAAAGTCGAAAGCGCGTTCCTTGTCGTCGATGCCTGGTCCTTGATCGGCAAAGCGGATGGTGTCTCCGCCGTCCAGAATCGAGATGATGGGCTCGGCAAAGTGCGCGTGTATAAAATTTTCGACAATCTCGCGGATGACCATGAGCGAGATATGGCCGCCTTGTTCTTTCATGCACTGGTAGACGGTGTTGGTCGTCTCTTCCAAATACGTGCGGACATCTTGCGGATCAATGACGATCACACGCGGTGTCGACAACATGTCGTCATAGACGGCGATGCGCGCAGCGTACATGGCTTTCGGCCCCTGCGTGGTCGTCTGTTCACCTTCGTCACGCTCTTCGCGCACGCCGGTGATGTGCTCGTTGTCGGGTGCCGGGTCTCCGGAATCGACCATGGTGTAAAAGTCGTCAGACATGCCACTCGCAATCTTCCAAAAGGTTTCGAACAAATAGTAGCTCACCGTGCAATGTTTCTCATCTTTCGACAACTTTCCAAAACCTGTTGAAAACTTTGGAAAACGGACGAAAAGTTCTCAACATTGCCAACATGACCTGTTGAAAACTCGATGAAATATCGTGAAAAGTTGCCATGCGCCGCTAAATCGAGCTTGGCTTATGGGGGAACCGTGTGAACTGCGCAACCTTTTACCTTTGATTTCTTGACATTTGAACATTGATTTCCCTACAATCTTCAAGCTCACGTGTCTATATCTGCGTCCGCGTCCCCGCGGACACTCGAAATGCAGCAGGAGGAACTTAAGATGAAGCGTACGTATCAGCCTAATAAGCGTAAGCGTGCCAAGACCCATGGCTTCCGTGCCCGTATGGCCACTAAGGGTGGTCGTGCCGTGCTCGCCCGTCGTCGCGCCAAGGGCCGCAAGCGTCTCACTGTCTAGCAGCGATACACACATCTCGCATGAAGACTATTAAGTCTCGGCAAGATTTCGAGCATGTGTTCAGTCAGGGGCGTCGTTTCAATCACCCTCTGATTCGAATGACCATATGTGAATCGGTTGGCGAAGGCGACTCCGGAAGGGTCGCCTTCGTTGGTGCTAAGCGACTCGGTTGTGCCGTCGTGCGCAACCGATCTAAGCGTGTGATGCGCGAGGCCGCCCGCAGCTGTGGATTTCCCGTTGCGGGTTATGACATCATCTTGTTTGCAACTCCTAAGACGAGGGTTTCCTCGCCGCAGGAGATGGACAAGGCGTTGCGTTCGCTTATGAAGCGCGCCGGCGTTGCCGGGGAGGAGCGATGAGCAATCACGTTTTGCGACGTGTTGCCATCGCTCCTATTCGCATATATCAACAGGTTATTTCGCCCTTATTGCCTGACGCCTGCATTTATTACCCAACGTGCTCGCAATACGCCATCCAGGCGATTGAGAAGTACGGTGTTTTGAGAGGCTGCTGGCTTGCCGTGAGGCGCATCGCTCGTTGCAATCCCCTGCACGTCGGCGGTTATGACCCTGTGCCCTAGCGGGCACTCGCTATCGGAGGAAAACTTACATGTGGGATTGGATCGTTAACATCCTTTTCGAGCTGCTCAAGCTCATCCAGACCTTTGCGGTCGACTGGGGCCTGTCCATCATCATCCTGGTGGTCATCATCCGTCTGCTGCTGACGCCGCTCATGCTCAAGTCGACCAAGTCGACGGCTCGCATGCAGGTGCTGCAGCCCAAGATGCTCGAGATCCAGGAGCGCTATGCCGACGATCCCCAGCGTCAGGCCGAGGAGATGCAGAAGTTCTACAGCGAGAACAAGTTCAACCCCATGGCTGGCTGTCTGCCGCTGCTGATTCAGATGCCTATCCTGTTCGCCCTGTTTACATTGCTGCGCAACCTGCCGCAGTACTTTAACGACGGCACGTTCTCGTTCTTCAACATCCTGCCCGACCTGACCACCACGCCGAGTGCTTCCTTTGCCGATGGCTTTATGGTTGCGCTGCCTGCGCTGATCTGCCTGATCCTGTTTGCTGTCTTGACCCTGATTCCGCAGCTGTATATGTCCCGCAATCAGACTGGTCAGCAGGCCCAGAGCATGCGCATGATGGCTGTCGTCATGACCGTCATGATGCTTTGGATGGGCTGGAGCCTGCCCGTCGGCGTTCTGCTGTACTACGATGTGTCTTCTGCCTGGCAGGTTATCCAGCAGATCTTCGTGACGCAGAAGGTTATCGACAAGGCCAAGGCCGATGAGGAGGAGCGCCTCAAGAACGCTCCGCTGCAGGTCGAGGTTACCCGTCGCGAGAAGAAGCCGCGTCCGCACAAGAAGAAGTAGTCGGGATATCAATCTTATTTAGGTACCTAACTTTTGGAGTACGTTATGTCTGAAGAGATCATCGAGGATATGATTGAGGAGGTTGCCCCGCAGATTGCGGGCGATTATCCCGAGATTGCACAGCGCTACAAGGCCGGTGAAGAGCTGACCGATGAGGAGCTCGACACCATTGCCGATGTTGCGATTTCCATTCTGCGTTCCATCCTTTCGCACTTCGATGCCGCCAACTCTCCTATTGATGAGTACGAGGGCGACGAGGGCGAGCTGATTTTGGATGTTACCGCTCCTGATCTTGCTGTTCTCATTGGCCGTCATGGTCGTACCCTTGATGCTCTTCAGGTCATGTTCTCTTTGCTGGTGAGCCGCAAGCTCGGCTTTAGGTATCCGGTTGTGGTTGACGTTGAGGGCTACAAGAGCCGTCGTCAGGACAAGGTTGCCTCAATGGCTCAGTCGGCCGCCGAGCGTGCCATCCGTACCCATAAGAGTGTTTCGCTTCCGCCCATGAATGCCTATGAGCGCCGACTGGTTCATATTGCACTTCGTGGCAATGATGCTGTCGATACCCATTCTGAGGGTTCTGACCCTGATCGCCATGTGGTGATTGTTGCTCGATAATCTACTCGAGCTTATGCTAAGGGGGCGTGGTTTCCACGTCCCCTTTTTTTGTCAAAAGTTCTCGATACACTGATTTTTGTCAGAAAGGAGCTTCTGTTGTTTGTACTTACTGATCAGCAGACTGACGAGATGCTCAGCCGTCTAACTTCCTATTGCAAAGAGTATTCCCTGAATATAACTGATGCTGATCTAAGGAAATGTATTCAGCATTTGGATTTGGTTCTAGAAACAAATAAGACAACCAACCTCACCCGTATTCTTAACGTAGAAGACGCTGCGGTACTTCATATCCTCGACTCACTTGTCTTGCTCCCTTATATCAATAAGGCTCCTGAGGGAGCTTTGCTCGATATGGGAACTGGTGCGGGTTTCCCTGGTATTCCATTAACGATAACCACGCATCGTAAAGCTACTTATATTGACTCTGTTGGCAAGAAGGTTGATGCTGTCAATTCTTTTGTTCATGCTCTTGGATTGAAATATGGTCATGCAGTTCATGATCGCCTTGAAGAATATGCTCGAAGCCATAAGAAACAGTTCTCTGTCGTAACCGCCCGCGCGCTGGCCCCTCTACCGATTCTTGTTGAGTATGCAGCTCCGTACCTCAAGGATGGAGGGCTATTTGTTATTACGAAGGGCAATCCATCGGATGAGGAGCTTACTTCCGGCATGTCAGCAGCTAAGATCTGTGGCTTCACTTTGCTTCTGAATGACGCAATCGATTTGCCTGAGGGCTTGGGCCACAGGGAGTTTATTGTTCTTAAGAAGAGTCATCCAGCATCCGTCTCATTGCCTCGTGCAAATGGCATGGCAAAGAAGAATCCGCTTGCCTAGATGTTTCACGTGAAACATAATGGATACTAACAACTTGCGGTGTTTCACGTGAAACATGGCGGTTGATATCGAATCGGAATGTTTCACGTGAAACATCCTCCGTTTGACAGCTTTAATACACACCAGGAGGGACCGTGGGATTTCGCGACGTTAAGCGTTCGAAAAGCGCAAAAGACACGCGTATTATTGCAATCATCAATCAAAAAGGCGGCGTCGGTAAGTCAACGACGGCTGTAAACCTTGCAGCAGCTCTGGGTGAACAGGGACGCAAGACGCTGATTGTCGATTTTGATCCGCAGGGAAACAGTACAAGTGGATTTGGAATTGAAAAAGAAGACCTTGATCAGTGCATCTATGATGCATTGCTGAATGACGTGCCGGCAGAATCGCTCGTTCTTGATACAAATTGCAAAAAGGTATTCGTTATTCCGGCGACAATTCAGCTTGCAGGCGCCGAAATTGAGCTCGTAAGCGCAATTGCTCGTGAAACCCGCCTCAAAGATTTGCTTGAGCCCATTCAAGACGAATTCGATTTTATTTTCATTGACTGTCCTCCTTCGCTCGGCCTGCTTACAATCAACGCTTTGACCGCAGCAGACAGCGTTTTGATTCCGATCCAGTGCGAGTATTATGCACTCGAGGGCGTAACGAAGCTGCTTGAGTCAATGAAGATGGTCAAATCGCGTCTGAACAAGGGCTTAGACACCTATGGCGTGCTTATGACCATGTATGACTCACGTACTTCTTTGTCGAATCAGGTTGTTGAGGAAGTTCAGTCGTACTTTGGTGATAAGGCTTTTAAGACCTTAATTCCTCGTACCGTAAAAATCTCTGAAGCTCCGTCTTTTGGAGAGCCGGTAATTACCTATGCGCCTCAAAATAAGGGTGCAAAAGCGTATATGAACCTTGCAAAAGAGGTGATCAAGCGTGCCTAGTGCAAAGAAACGTGGCGGATTGGGACGTGGACTCAATGCTTTGGTCTCAGAGGCCGAGTATGAGACCGGTGGTTCGGCTGCATCGGCTTCAAATGCCGCATCTGAAACAAAACTGCCTATTGAGGATATTGTCCCTAATCCAAATCAACCTCGAATTCACTTTAATGAAACAGAACTTCGCGAGTTGAGCGAGTCAATCCAAGAACATGGCGTTTTGCAACCACTATTGGTCCGAAAGCACGGAAATGGCTATGAGATTATTGCCGGTGAGCGTCGTTACCAGGCATCGAAACTCGCTGGCCTTGAAGAATTGCCAGTCATCATTAAGGAAGTTAATGATGAGGAAATGCTCGCTCTTGCACTTATCGAGAATCTTCAGCGTTCTGATTTGAACCCTGTCGAAGAGGCAAAGGGTTATCGTCAGCTCATTGATGCCAGCGGTATGACGCAGGAGGCGTTATCAAAGGCTGTCAGTAAGTCTCGTTCCGCAATTACAAATTCGCTTCGTTTGCTAGATCTTCCCGAAGTCGTACAGCAGATGATTTTCGAAGGCAAGCTTACTGCAGGTCATGCAAGAGCGATTCTTGCGGTTCCTTATGAAGATGCCAGGATTCGACTTGCTGAGAAAGTTGTCGCAGAAGGTCTTTCTGTTAGAGCGACAGAAAATCTTGCTCCGTTGTTTTCTGCCGGAGAGACGCCAAGGACTCCGAGACCGGCAACACCTCAGTCATTCAAAAAGGCCGCTCGAGTACTTCGTCAAGTTTTCAACACGAATGTACGTGTGAAGAGCTCGCGTGGCAAGAACAAAATTGAAATCGAGTTCAAAGACGAGGAGGAGCTCTCCCGTATCCTTGGCGAAATGATTCAATTTGGGCAGGAGGATCAGGATGAAGAATAAGGTTCTCGCGGCTATTGCGTTGGCAACCACCGTCGCCGCTGGTGCTTTTGCGGGGTATAAGCTTGCGACAGATGATGAACTACGCGGTCGACTGCTGCGCGGAGCTCAGGATATCGTCGATACATCAAAGAAGAAAATGGATGTGATGACCGAAGATGTCGCTATGCGCACTGCTCAGATGACTAAGAATCCCAAGATTAACCAAGACTGGGTTGACCATCAATGGGAAAATGTTGGTTATTAGGTACCTAACAATTACTTGCCTATTTTGAAGGGGCCTTGTCTGATTCATGAGACAAGGGCCCCTTATTTTGGCCATAAAGCTAAGTTCACGTAAATCAAGTCCACTAGGATGAAAACAAATGAAACAGCCCTAGTTGCATTATTTGCAACCAGGGCTGTCGGATGTTTCACATGAAACGTTATGGGGGGCAGACTCCCCTATGCGTTCTTCTGGACCTTGAAGCGTTGCTTCAGTTGACCGCAGGCGGCATCAATATCATTGCCGCGAGAATTGCGGATCGTGGTCTCGATGCCACGAGACTCAAGGCGGCGCTGAAGATCCTCAACCTTATGAATCGGCGACGGCTTGAGCGGGCTGCCCTCGATGTCGTTAAGCTGAATCAGGTTAACGTGGCACAGCGTTCCCTCGCAGAAGTCGCAGAGCGCCTGCATCTCGGGATTCGTGTCGTTGACGCCTTCGATCATGGCATACTCATAGGTCGGTCGGCGTCCGGTCTTCTCGGTGTAGAGCTGAAGCGCCTCGTGAAGGCGAAGTAGCGTGTACTTCTTAACGCCAGGCATAATCTTGTTGCGCGTGGACTGGATAGCGGAGTGCAGCGACACAGCGAGCGTGAACTGCTCGGGAATGTCGGCAAACTTGCGAATGCCTGGAATAACACCGCTGGTGGAGACAGTAAGATGACGGGCGCCGATGCCGATGCCATCGGGGTCGTTAAGGATGCGCAGTGCCTTGAGAACCTCGTCGTAGTTGGCAAACGGCTCGCCCTGGCCCATGAAGACAACGCTCGTGGCGCGCTCGCCAAAGTCGTTGGATACATGAAGTACCTGGTCGACGATCTCTTGAGCGGTCAGAGAGCGCTTGAGGCCGTTGAGACCGGTAGCGCAAAAGGCACAGCCCATGCCACAGCCTGCCTGGGTGGAAACGCAGACGGAAAGCTTGTTACGACGGGGCATGCCGACGGTCTCGACGGAAACGCCGTCGTGGTACTCGAGCAGATACTTGCGAGAGCCATCTTTGGAAACCTGCTTGGTGAGTTCAGTCGGCGTGTCAAAGGCGAAAGCCTCTTTAAGCTGCTCGCGGAAAGCCTTGGGAAGGTTGGTCATATCGTCAAACGAACAAACGTTCTTCTCAAAGACCCATTCGATGAGCTGCTTCGCGCGGAAGGCGGGCTGGCCAAGCTCGGCCACGAGCTCGCGAATATCGTTTTGGCTCAAGTCGCGAATGTCCTGAGATTTAGTCCTGGGATTCATGGAAGCCTTTCGATTTTGGGGAAACGTAGAGGGTATCGCTACAATATGGTATCAGCTGCAGAAATTATAGAGGAGGAGTCTGCCCATGCCGGGTAAAAGCCTAGAGAACATGCACGTAGCGGTCTTGGCGGGCGGTCATTCCGCTGAGCGCGAGATCTCGCTCAATTCGGGAAAGAACGTCGTGGTTGCCTTGAAGGAGGCCGGCTACACTTCGGTGGAGCTGCTCGACACGGCTGCCGATGATTTTATGGTAACCATGGCGACCGGCGGCTTTGACGTGGCGTTTATCGCCATGCACGGTGCCGGCGGCGAGGATGGCGCCATGCAGGGCGCCATGGAGACCCTGGGTATCCCCTACACGGCCTCGGGCGTGCTTGCCAGCGCCTGCGGTGCCGACAAGGAGGTCTCTAAGCTCCTGTACGCCAAGGCGGGCATTCCCATTGCCCCCGGCCTCGCGCTCGAGGTGGGCGATGAAGTCGATATCGATCATATCGTCGAGGTTTGTGGCGAGCGCTGCTTTGTGAAGCCGGCCGTCAACGGTTCCAGCTATGGCATTTCCCTGGTCCATGAGCCCTCCGAGCTGCCCGCGGCAATCGCCAAGGCGTTTGCGTACGGCGACAAAGTGCTGGTCGAGAAGTGCATCGAGGGTACCGAGATCACCGTCGGTGTGTACGGCGAGGACGACGTGCGCGCTCTGCCGATTGTCGAGATTCGCAAACCCGAGGACTGCGAGTTCTACGATCTGGACGTGAAATATGTCGACCCTACGGACATCCATCGCATTCCGGCGCAGATTTCACCCGAGAATTACGCTCGCGCTCAGGAGCTTGCCTGTGCTGCTCACAAGGCCCTCGGTTGCCTGGGTATCTCGCGCAGCGACTTTATCGTGAGTGAGGACGGCCCCGTTATCCTCGAGACCAATACCATTCCCGGCATGACCGATACGTCGCTGTATCCGGACGAGATCCGCCACACCGACGACATGACGTTCCCGCAGGTCTGTGACAGCCTGATTCGTATGGGCCTTCGTCGAGCGGGCATTGCATGCTAATCGAGGACGCGGTTTCGTCAGGAACGCCGCAGTTTGTCATCGACTCCTATGCCACGCTTGCCGAACGCGCCAAAACGCAGTCCTTCGGCCTTATCGAGGAAGATGTGATTGTCCTCGATACCGAGACCACAGGTCTTTCGGTGCAGGACAATGAGCTGATCGAGATCTCGGCGGCCCGTCTTTCGGGCCGCGAGGTCGTCGACCGCTTCGATACCTTCGTGCATCCCAAGCAGCTGATTCCCGCCGAGATCACCGAGCTCACGAGCATTACAAATGCCGATGTGGCAGATGCCCCGTCGGCCGTTGAGGCCGTAGCCGCTCTCGCCGATTTTGTCGGTGGTTGCCCGGTAATCGCACATAACGCCACGTTCGACCGCTCGTTTATCGAGTCGGTCAAAGGCGGCGTCAACGTGAGCGATATCTGGATCGATTCGCTGGCGCTGTCGCGCATCGCGCTTCCGCGCCTGGCATCGCACAAGTTGTCTTTTATGGCCGATCTGTTTGGCTGTGACTCGGTATCACACCGTGCCAATGCCGACGTCGACGCCCTGTGTGGCGTATGGCGCGTGTTGCTCGTGGCGCTCACCGACTTGCCTCAGGGCCTCATGGCGCGCCTAGCCGACATGCATCCGGATGTGCCTTGGTCCTATCGTCCTATCTTCTCATTCTTGGCAGGGCAGAACCCTGGTTCTATCTTCTCTCTCAGCGCCGCTCGTGCTGACGTTCTCAAGGCCGATCGCGCCGACGATCGGGTGGACGCCGACGAACTGCCGGTCCTCAAGATGCCGAGTCGTGAGGAGATTGAGGCAGACTATGCGCCAGGTGGCCTGGTCAATCGCATGTATCCCACCTACGAGCCGCGTGATGAGCAGATCGCGATGGCGCTCGAGGTCCGCGATGCGCTGGTCACGGGCACTCATCGTGTAATTGAGGCGGGCACGGGCGTCGGCAAATCGATGGCCTATCTGGTGCCTTTTGCCGAGGCAGCGCGCCGTAACAACATCACGGTTGGTATTGCGACCAAATCGAATAATCTTGCCGACCAGCTCATGTACCATGAGCTGCCAAAACTTGCCGAGCAACTGGACGGTGGTCTGTCATTTTGCGCTCTCAAGGGGTATGACCACTATCCATGCCTGCGCAAGCTTGAGCGCATGAGCCGCGGCCAGGTCGAGATTACCACCAAGCGCGATCCGGCGGACACGCTCACGGCGGTCGCGGTCATTATGGCGTACGTCTGCCAATCAGCCGATGACGACCTCGACTCGCTCGGCATTCGGTGGCGCAGCGTCAACCGCCCCGACTTTACGACGGCCTCGCGCGAGTGTGCTCGTCGCCTCTGCCCGTTTTTCCCTGATAAATGTTTGGTCCACGGCGCTCGCCGTCGTGCAGCGCATGCCGACGTGGTGGTCACCAACCATTCCCTGCTGTTCCGCAATGTCGCGGCCGAGGGCAGGATTTTACCTCCGATTCGTCATTGGGTAATCGACGAGGCCCATTCCATCGAGCGCGAGGCGCGCCGTCAGTGGGCGCGCGTGGTGTCGGCGGACGAATCACGCGTTCTGTTTGAGCGCCTGGGTGGCTCGAGCACCGGTGCGCTAAGCCAGGTCTCCCGTGATTTGGCAACCTCCGAGGGCTCTACGCTCTATCTGGGCCTTACTGCCAAGGCGACGTCGACGGTTGCGCGCGCGAGCATGGCAATCGCCGACGTGTTCGATGGCGTTCGCGAGCTCGGCCGCCGTGCCCGTGGGGGTTATGACAATGCCAATCTATGGATTGGCCCCGAGCTGCGCGAATCTGACGACTGGCATGATTTCTTACAGTCGGCCTACGCTGCCATCGACGTATTGGAACAGGCTGACAAGAGCGTCGACGCGCTGGTGCAAGCCGTCGCCGCCGACAAGCCCGAGGTTGTTGTCGACCTGGGTGATATCTCGCGCCGCCTGCACGAGCTGGCCGAGAACCTCAAACTCATCATTGATGGCACCGATGAACACTACGTGTATTCGCTGCAGGTCAATCGCAGGCTGCGTGCCGGCGGAGAGTCAATGACCGCAGAGCGCATCGACATTGGCGAGGCCTTGGCAACCGAGTGGCTGCCCGAGGTTCACACGGCTATCTTTGCCTCGGCGACCATGACGGTGTCCAAAAGCTTCGAACACTTTAACCACGCGGTCGGCCTCGATCGCATCGGCGCTTCAACATCCTCATCGCTGCACTTGGACTCGAGCTACGACTTCGATTCGAACATGGCTGTAGTCGTTGCGGGCGATATCCCCGATCCGCGCGATCGCGAGAGCTATCTTACGGCGCTCGAGCGCGTGCTGGTCGACGCCCATCTTGCCATGGGCGGATCGGTGCTCACACTGTTCACCAATCGGCGCGACATGGAAGACCTGTACGCCCGCGTTGAGCCCAAGATGGCCCGTGCGGGTCTGGAGCTCAACTGCCAGCAGCGCAACTCATCTCCTCGTCGCCTGCGCGATCGGTTTATCAACGAGCCGACTTCATCGCTTTTTGCGCTTAAGGCCTTCTGGGAGGGGTTCGACGCCAGCGGCGAGACGCTGCGCTGCGTCATCATTCCCAAGCTGCCGTTCTCGAGTCCCACGGACCCGCTCTCGTGCGAGCGCAACCTGCGCGAAGACCGCGCTTGGGCGCGCTATTCGCTGCCCGAGGCGGTGCTCGAGGTCAAGCAGGCGGCCGGCCGCCTTATCCGCTCGTCGACCGATTGCGGCGTGCTGATTCTGGCCGACCCGCGCCTGGTGACGAAGGGCTACGGAAAGAAGTTCTTAACGTCGCTGCCCACGAGCTCCTACCAGCGCATCGAATCGGCGCAGATCGGGCACTATCTGCAACTGTGGCGCGCACGCCACGAGCGGCGGCGCTAAAGCGGACAGACGAGGGTTTTTGCCATATCGCACAGGCGCTTTGACAGGGCGGGGTCATCCAAGATGCGGATGGCTCCGCCCGCTGCGATTACCTGGCTCAGTAGCCAACGCTCGGAGCCGTAATGCACAGTTACCGTTGCCATGTCTGCCCCGCCGCGCTCGATTAGGGTGATGCCGGCCCAGTCCAGATGCTCCGCCATATCGAATGGCATCAAGAGCTTTGCGCTGCGCTGCGTCCGGGCAAGGGAATCGTGGAGGGATGCGACGTCCGGTGTGTGAGGCACGACGGAGTCTTCCGTCAAGGCGAGTCCCTCGATTTTATCCATGCGATAGGTGCGCTGCTCATCGACTGTGATGTCCCAGGCAATCAGGTATGTTTGGTCGCCGTTTGCCGTAATGCGCAAGGGGTCGACCAGACGCTCGCGTGGCCGTGCATCGTCCATCGAGCGATATGAGATGCGGCAGCGAACGCCGTCCTGAATGGCACAGCTCAGCTGCTGCCAGTGCGACCCGTGGTTGACGGTGTCAAAGACGCGCTGGTTATAGCCGAGCTCTTCGGGTAGAAGGGCGTGTCGAATCCGAGCTGCCGTCTGCGGCTCGATCCCCAACGATTCAAGTTCGTGGTTGAGCACAGCGCCCTCGGCTGCACTCAAGCGCAACGGTAGCACACGCCCGGCGTCACCAGTGAGGACCACACGCTCGCCGTGGCATTCGCAGATGATGCGCGCACCAGATTCTCGGTCCGCGAGCGTCGAGACGATCTCGAGAATCTCGTCGAGCGATACTCCCGTGATGTCAAAGCGGCCGCAAATCTCGGTTCGTGTCATGCCGCTCTCGCCGGCGGCGTAGAGGGCCTCCATGATGTCGATGGCGCGCGAGAGTCTCTGCTCGCTGGTGAGTTTACGCACGGGCATACTCGTGCACCGTCCTTTCAATGAGGTGGTTCCACGCCTGCTTGAGCGATTTGGGGGCCATGGGCCTCATGCCGTCCATGGCGTGGGCCATGCAAAATGAGGCGGCGGCTTCAAGGTCGCGCACGTCAACGGTCCAGATCCATCCCGCATCGGTGTGTGTGAGCTCACCTCGCCCGCGCGTGAGGCCGTTGATCATATCGATCTGCGTCTGAGGGGCGAACGAGAACGTGGCTGCAACGGGCGGTCGGTCGGCGAAATCGAATTCAAAGAACAGATAGTCGTTGAGATTGAAGTCCGCAGGGATGGCGTAGGCCTTCGAAGGACGCCATGCGCGAACGATACGGTCGCAGCGGAATGTCCTGATGTCGTCGGTGACATTGTCGAGGCCGCAGAAGTACGCCACGCCCTCGCGTTCGAACATGCCGTAGACACAGACGGTACGTTCTTTCTGCTCGCCGCGTCCGTTCTGATATAAAAATCGCAGCGCGCATCGCTCGGCAAAGGCGCTCCATACCGCATCGACGGTGGGAGAGCGGCGGATCGGTACTTCGTCCACCGTCGTCCTGCCGGTGAGGTAGGCAATTTTGGAGCGAATATCGGCAAGCGGCGCGGCAAAGGTGGAAGAGCCGGCCGCTAGCGTCTGGTCGATGGCGTTGAGTAGGATATCGGCGTCGTCTGCGGTGATGAGGCCGCCTGCAGCAAACGTGTGCTCGCGGTCGATTGTCCACGAGCTTTCCTCGGTCTCCTGCGCACCGGCGGGGCGAACCTCCTTGATTAAGATGCCACGCTCGAGCAGTTTGTCACGATCGCGCCGAAACTTGCGCTTATCCGAGTCGATATTGCCCGAGCCATATCCCAGGTCAGAATCCAAGACGATCTGCTCGGTCGTCAGCGGTTCGGGGGAGCTGTTGAGCACAAAGAAAAGATTGAGGATGCGCTGAGCCGTTTTATCGAAACCGGGCTCCGAATTCCCCTTTTTAATTGTCGCGGTCGCGTCGCTTGCCGTCATAGAGTCCTCGCATGAGAAGGTGGTTTGCTGCCATGATTTTAGTCCGATATGGAGATTAGGCTATATCCTTGTCCGCTCGAGGCGTTAAGATGGCCCGAATTCGGTCGTTTGCGCTCGCTCGGGGTATACTTTCGACTATATACGGTTCTAATGTGCATGCATTGGGCCTATTTGTCGGATTATGGATGTGGAGCGCACATGGCGAACACCCAGAACTATATTAACCACCTGCTGCAGAACACCGGCATTACGCCGGCATGCAGCGAAGAAGAGCGCTTGGCTGCCGAGGATATCGCTCAGATCTTCCGCAACCACGGCTTTGACCCCGAGGTTCAGGAGTTCAATGCCCCGGCGCCCAGTAGATTGGCATTTGCCGTTACCGGTATTCTTGCGTTTGCCGGCGCCCTGCTGATGGGCATCGGCGGCGGTATCGGCTTGGTCGGCACCTTGCTGGCCATTGTCGGCGCCGTTCTTTACGTGCTCGAGCGCACGGGCCACCCCGTGGTTTCGCGCCTGGGCAAGACGGGCGTGAGCCAAAATGTCATCGCCTACCACAAGGCCTCGGGCCCGCTCGCGTCTCCGCGCAACCGCCCGGTGGTCGTTGTCGCACACTACGACTCTCCCCGTGCTGAGCTGCTCGCCCGCGAGCCCTATGCTTCGTATCGTGCGCTCATCGCCAAGCTGTTGCCCGTTGCCACGATTGCCCCTGCTGCCGTTGCCATCCTGCGTATCCTGCCGCTCCCCGGCGCGCTCAAGGTTCTGCTGTGGATTGTCGCGATCCTCGCTTCCCTCGTTGCACTTGCCAACGCGGCAAACATCATCTCTAACCGCCACGTTCTTCCCTATACGTCCGGCGCGGTGTGCAACAAGTCTTCTGTCGCCGCTATGCTCGGCGTTATGGACAACGTTGCTCCCTTCCAGGGCGAGAACGAGTTTCCCGACGATGTTCCGTTCGATACCTATTTTGGGGAGCAGAAACGTCGTGCCGAGGAAATGGCGCGCGCGGCGGCGGAGTATGCCGCGGCCCAGCAGCAAAACGACTACGGCAACACCATCGAGTACGAAGAGCCTACCTACGCCGAGGACGAGTTCGGTCAGCCGATTGCTCCCGACGCTCAAACCGAGCCCGAACAGGGCGAGGCTTTTGACGAGCAGATTGAGGGCTTTGAGGGTGCGTCTGCCGACGAGACGCTGATTGGCGCCATCGTGCCCGAGGATCAGAATCAGGCTGTCCAGGCCGAAGAGTTCAATGACGAGGTTCCCGCTGCTGAGCCGGCGGAGAAGCCTGCCGCGGCCGAGCCCGAGCCCAAGCTCTATCGCAACGCCGCCGGCAACATTCGCTTTGGTTCGGATGCCATCCGTGCACTCGGAATGCTTCCCGAGTCCTGCACGCTCGATTACGAGGAGGGCGAGGAGCCGACGTTTGAGCCCGAGCCTGCGCCCGTTGTCACTGCGGATGATGAGTCTGCCGCGGTTACCGCTGCCGTTGCCGAGCCCGAGGCGGTGTCCGCGATCGATCCCGCGGCAGGACTGGACATTTTGGCTCCCGCCGCGCCGGCGCAAGACGTTGCGGACGAGTCTGACGACGATTACGTTGAACAGCCGAGGCGCGTGTCTTACGAGAGCGATACTGATTTCTCTGCCGAGATTCCCGCGGCAACGCCCCATGCCGATATTGCATCCGCGTTCTCTTCGATTGGCGCCAGCGCTTCCAGCTTCTTTAAGGGTGCGCTTGCAAAGGGCAGGAAATTTGTCGACGATTTCGAGGAGAAGCGCGCTGCCGCACGCGAGGCTGCCGAGCAGGAGGCTATCGCTCAGCAGCAGGCAGCCGAGGCGGCACGTGAGCGCGCGGCGCAAGAGTTCGAGCAGAACGAGGCTATGCAGTCCGGGCCCGTCGACGCTGCCGAAGCTACGACGTCCTTTGAGTCCCAGCAACCGACGTCAGCGGATGTTGTTGAGGCAACAACGTCTTTCGAGGCTCAGCAGCACGTCGATAGCACCATGTCGTTTGATGCCGCGCAGTTCGATTCCACGATAACGTTTGAAAAGCAAGGCACCGCAATTGCCGAGCCCCTTCCTGTTTCCGATGAGCAGGGCGACGCGGCAGACGATGACGAGCCCATTGATGCTGCCGAAATCCAAGATGCCGCCGAGGACGAGTCCGTCGAGGCCAACTCTGACGAAGAGCAATACGCGGCAGCCGATCAAGGTGATTCGACCGAGGTCGAGCAGGAGGAAGTGCCTGCGGTTTCCGAGACTCCCGAGACGGATGAGTCGAGGCCTTACTCCACGCAGATTTTCACCATGCCGACCCCGAGTGGTTCCGGTGCCACGGTTGCCAATGTCGCTCCCACCCAGGACGAAACGGTCGATTCCCTTATGGCCCAGATTTCCTCCCAGGCATCGCCGCGTCCGCAGATGAATGTTCCCGATCCGGCGTCGGCACCGTCGCCTGCACCTTCCTCGTCTCCGCTGGCTTCGGTCCCCGATCCATCGCTGCCGTCGATGAAGCAGGCAAACGTTGCGTCTCGCACGTCGCTGTTCGACCTTCCCGATCCCTCTGCCCAGGTCAACGACCCCTTTGCTACTGCTCAGGGTCCCGAACCCACATCGGCACCCGTTGCGCCTTCTATGCCCGTTGCGTCGGGCGCGCAGCCGATCGAGACCATTTCGGCTCCCGCCCCGGCGGCACCCAAGTCTCGCAAACGCGGCCTGGGTGGCCTGTTCGGTCGTAAAAGGAAAAACGAGCAGGACAGCATGAGTGATTGGCTGGGCGTCGAAGACGATTACGATGCCAAGAAGTCCGGTCGCGGTATCGGTTCGTGGGATAACTTCGAGGACGATAACGATGGCTGGAAGGGCGGCGCTACGTCTTCCGATGGCGCTTCTTCCGAAGATATGCTCTCGGCTGTCGCCTCTATGGGCGATGATGAGCTGCTCGGTCACGATATCTGGTTTGTGGCAACGGGCGCCTCGGATTGTGATGGCGCCGGCATGAAGGCCTTCTTGGCTTCGCATCGCGATAAACTCCGCGGCGTATTCTTCATCAATCTTGAATCCGTCGGCGCCGGTAGGCTTTCGGTGGTGACGGTCGAGGGCGAACAGCAGCTGCTCAAGGGCGATCGCCGCATCATGAACCTGGTCAGCAAGGTGTGCAAGTCGTTCCATGTCGATTGTGGCGCGCTCGAGATGCCCTATGCCAAGACCGATGCCTATGCCGCGCTCGAGGCGAGCCGCCGAGCCCTCACCATCGCCGGCGTGGACGGCACGCGTCTGGCTTGCGCTCGTACCGAGGACGACCTGCCCCACAATGTCAACCCGACGAACATTGCCACGGTATCCGAGGTCGTGACCGAGGTTATCCGCCGTTCGTAGACGGAGCTCTAAGGAGTCAACGTGTTTTCGTATATTAAGCGCCATTGGCCTGTCTACGTGATTTTGACCTTGATTGCCATTGCGTTAGGATTTGGGGCTGCCTACATCGTGGGTGCAAAGGGCTCGACCCCCGCCTCCGCAATCAGCGAAGAGGTGGAGCAAGAACAGAGTACGGGTGCCGATGGGATTCCTGAGTCCGAGCAGGCAATCGTTGATGGTGGATCTTCGTCTGCAGAGTAGATACGGCGATTTACATGATTGAAAGCGGGCGAGCCAGGGGACTGGCTCGCCCGCTTTTTCATCGCGCTAGCGCTTCTTTGGGGTCGACCTAAGGCGAGCGAACCATAGGGCTGCGGCACCCGAGGTCAGGAGCGCGGTGATGCAAGCGGCGATGGGAACTGATCCTGTTGCCGGTAGGTCCTGCAGTAGGGTACAGCGTTGAATGACACGGTCCTCGTCATGTGACTCAAGTTTATCGCCGCCGCCGTTGCGGCAAAGATCGACGCGTGCGCTGTTGGTGAGTGCGGTTTGGGGCGTATAAGCCGACGTCGCCTGCATGTGCACGATTGCGCCCCGAGCGTCTGTGCCAAGGATTGCTTTGGCATCGTCAAGGTCGTCGTGCTCATCTTTGAGATCATCGCGGGTCCAAGAATCCGCATCGCTTCGAGTCGTAAAGCCGGCGGCTACCGCACCGTATTCAATTCGAATGCCCGTTACGACGGTATTGGGTGTAAGGTCGAGCTCTTCCGCCTCGAGTGTGGTGGATTCCGTGGTCGAGACATCCGCCTTCCAGAGGCGCCAGCCGTCGTAATCGACGAGGCGACAGTCCTCACCAAGGCTCTCTTTTACTTCGTCGGACTCAAGCCAAGGATTTTCGTGTCCATCGTCAAGTGTCGCGTTCGCCGGTTCATCGACGTCTGTCGAGTCCAACGGCGTCGTGCGATACCACACGTTGCACAGACCGTTGAGGTCGCCGATGGCGACGGGGGTTTCGATTGAGACGAATCTCGCCGTATCGTCCTCGGCACACTCAAGATCATCGGTAATTGTGAACTCATCAACCCAGGTAGTTGAATCGTTTCGAGCGTCGATGGTATAGGAGAAAAGCCCATCCGTATTGGTTTGCATCGCGGCACGGTTTTTACCATCGCCGTTAGCCAACAGGCCCTTTTCGATAGGTTGGACAAGTTCCTGACGCTTGTCGACCTGCCCCTTGATCTCGATGGGCGCATCCTTCATCGCGACGGATTGGACTTCTCCCGTATCCTTTATTTCAAACGTTATCTCCTCGGCAAGGTCATAGGTCCGCGGAGACATCATTTCGCGCAACGAGTAGGTGCCGGGTGCAAGATGTTCGACGCGGTGTGGCTTGTCGGATGAGGTCCAGGAGTCTATTTCGGTTTTATCGGGACCATATAAGGCGAGCTGTGCGCCTTCCACTTCCTGCTCACCGCTTGCATCGACCTTGGAGATATCAACCTTGGTGTAATCGTCGGATACGTTAAGCCGTGCTTCTACAACGGGTGTTTTCTGGTCGGCATAAGTAAGGTCGACAATATGGGTTGTCTGATCGAGCAAGAAGCCTGCCGGCGCTTGAGTCTCGACAACCTCGTAGCGTGCGGTGCCAGATCCCAGTGGGAGGTTGCCCGCGCGTGCTTCTCCAGTTTCATCCGTCGTGACGGTCGCGACAGTCTCACCGTCGAGCGCGGCAATGCTACCGTCGGGGCGCACGATATCACCCGAGGCACGGATCTCAAAGACGGCGCCCGCGAGGCTGCTGCCGTCTATGGCATCGGTTTTAACGATCCTGATGTTTCCGGTCGCGGCGTGGTCATAATACGAGGCGATTGCAACGGGCGTTAGGTTCATGTCGGCGGGTATGTTTACCTCGATCTCTTCGCCGACAAGATAGGGCTCTTTGGCCGAGGTTTCGCGTACATAATAGGTGCCCGGCACGAGCGATTCGGGCAGTGTGACGGTCCCGGTCGCGTCAGTCGTAAAGGTGTCCATTACGTTATGTGCTGGATACCAGCAAGTTTGTGAGACAGGTTCGTGATTGCTGTCGAGGAGTTGGAAGGTGAATCCGGCTAGGGGAACAGAAGCGCCTGTTTGGGCATCGCGTTTTACAATCTGGAGATGCGTCGACAGAGCGTGGTTGTCCACGATATATTGAAGCTCGGCGCCGTCGGAAATCTGATTGGCCCCGACGGTCCATTCCCCTGCACGTTTAAAACCCTCGGGGACGGTTTCCGGAACCTCGCGAACCGTGTAGCCGGCACGGTCGTATGGGACGGCTCCGTGGACACCGGCGGGTCGCTTGCCTGCGCCGAACCATGCTTCGGGCTGATCTTTGGTGGAGGCAAAGCCATAGATGTTTGTGATCAGTGTGCCAACAACCTGCTGAGAGCTGTTGCTGACAACCTCAAAGACAACACCACCCGCCGGCTGCTCCAGGCCGGATTGGTCGCTATTGCCGTAATCCTTGAATTTGGAAATCTCAAGGTTAAACGCAATGGGGATATCGGAAACGCGAGACTCGATCTCGACCACGCCTGAATCGCCGAGCTGGTCGGCTCCAACGGTATAGGTCCAGCTGTCGTTGGATGGCAGGTAGCCCTCGGGGGCTTTTGATTCGTAGATGGTAAAGGTTCCTAAGGGGACATCGGCGAGGGCGGCCCGACCGCTTTCGTCGGTCGTGAGGATTTGTGCCCATCCAGGGGTTGATTGCGACACACACGTGAACTCTGCTCCTGCGAGTGAAGATCCCACCTGGGGGCCGGCATTCGTCGCGGCATCGAGTTTTACGATACGCAGGTTGATGGTGCCGGGCTGTTCATCAATGGCGACCCGCCCGCCGTCATTCCCCGTGGTAAAGGCAATACGATCGTGGCGGGGGACATAGCCGGCCGGCGCCTTCGTTTCAACTAGGTAGTATGCCGTGTTGGGCAGAAGTGTTGCCTGCGCTCGACCGTTGCTGTCCATCTGGACGGTGCCGACACGCGCGCCGCTGGTGCTCTCAAAAACATCGAATGTTGCCCCGTCAAACTGATAAGTATTGTTTCCGCTGGTAATGGCAGCGTTTGCAGACTGCTTTTGGAAGGAAACAGAGACCGCCGGCAGTACATAGAGCATGTCTTGACGTTTGCTGCCGCCCGATACGGCCCCTAGATAGCGTCGCGCGCGGTGCGGAGCGGCTTTGATGCTTCCTGATTTTGCGCTGTCGTGGAGCCACCGCGCAGCCGCCACGACTTCATTGTCGGCGGTAAAGTGTCCGCTCTTGGTTTTACCCTGAGCGGTCGTGTAGGAGTAGGTGCCGTCGACATGGGTAGTGCCGTTGAGCATCCATACGGCAAGCTGGGTGGCGGCGCGGGCGCGATCGGGTGAAAGATGGTAACCGCCAAACGACGTGGCGGTAGGATATCCGTGACAAACGATTGCCGCGAACTCGTCGTCGAGCCACACCCAGCCTTGATCAAAGTTGAGCCATGGGCCGCCCGGCTTGGTGGGGCCGGGGCGCTCCTGGTTCATGCAGTAGGCAATCGAGGCGTCTTGAGCTTCATACTTGCCGATGAAGAAGGGCCCACAATCATCGCTAATAGTGCGGAAGCCGAGCTGGTCGTAGCCATCGACGGCAAATGCGGCTCCCGGTGCCAGGCAGCCGAAAAGCAGGAAGAGGAGCAGGAGCAGCGGACCTGTTGCAATTGCGCTGTGGACAGAGTGCGTGGGTGCGTTGGACATGGCTGCTCCTTATCCCTCGTGCGCCGCACGGGGAGGCTGCGACGCGTAGGATGAGGCTACCCCCGAGGTTCATGCGGGTAAGTACCGGAGCCTGACCAAAAGCTTGCCCAATTCCTGACAAATTGAGCTCAAATACAACAATCAAGCAAAAGTGCAGGTAGAAGATAGGGAGAACAGGAGGTTAAAGGTCCTCGTCTCCACAATTGACGCGATTTTCAAACGAATCTCCACAGCTAAAACAAGCATCGCCACCCTTGTATCGAACAAGACAACCGCGTTATACTAGCCAACACACAAGCGGGCATCGCCAAGTGGTAAGGCATCAGCTTCCCAAGCTGACACTCGCGGGTTCGAGTCCCGTTGCCCGCTCCATTCGAATTTCAGGCACGGTAACGTTTCGTTACCGTGCCTTTTTCAATAAAGTGCCGGGACTCGAACCCGACAGGGTGCGAGCGTTAAATAAACGCGAAGCGTTTATAGCGAGCAGGCAAGGTCGCCGATAGGCGGCCGCAGCCGGTGCGGATTTGCGAAGCAAATACGCGGACGTCCCGTTGCCCGCTCCACCGAGCGCGGGAGAACTCGGGACGGCCAATTCAACAAAGTTTTCCCCATCGTCTCCGTGAATCCGAGGAGATCGCCGCAGCCGGTGCGCGTCCGCGACGCGGGCGCGCGGATGTCCCGTTGCCCGCTCCATCGAGTACGGGGGACCTCGGGAACGTCGGGTCCAACCCGCTGTGCCCGTGCGTGTGCGCGGACCGGGTCTGCCGACCGCAGCCGGTGCGTATTTGCGAAGCAAATGCGCAGACGTCCTCATGGTCGCTCCAATTCCAAAATGTTAGGTTAATGCCTACTGCCCATACTTGCACCTGCGCACGGTACAATGGTTGGGTTACGACCAACGTGCCAATAACCAAAAAGGAGCCGCTATGATCGATCGCTATACCCGCCCGGAGATGGGACACATCTTCTCCCTCGAGAACAAGTACGCCATTTGGCAGGAGATCGAGGTTCTGGCCTGCGAGGCCCAGGCGGAGCTCGGCAAGATCGGTATTTCCAAAGACGAGGCCCAGTGGATCCGCGACCATGCCAACTTTGAGAAGGCGAAGGTCGATGAGATCGAGGAAGTCACGCGCCATGACGTCATTGCCTTTCTGACCAACATGAAGGAATACATCGATGCCGATGTTCCCGAGGGCGACCCCAAGCCCAGCCGCTGGGTTCACTATGGCATGACCAGCTCGGATCTGGGCGACACGGCCCTGTGCTACCAGCTCACCCAGGCCTGCGACCTGATCATCGAGGATGTCAAGAAGCTCGGCGAGATTTGCAAGCGTCGTGCCTTCGAGGAGCGCAACACGCTCTGCGCCGGCCGTACTCATGGCATCCATGCCGAGCCGATGACCTTTGGCATGAAGTTTGGCTCTTGGGCCTGGGAGCTCAAGCGCGATCTGGATCGTCTTGAGGACGCCCGCAAGAACGTTGCCTTCGGTGCTATCTCGGGCGCTGTCGGCACGTACAGCTCCATCGAGCCGTTCGTCGAGGAGTACGTCTGCGAGCACCTGGGCCTGGTTCACGACCCGCTGTCCACGCAGGTTATCAGCCGCGACCATCACGCCTATCTCGCCGGCGTTCTTGCCACCACTGCGGCCACCTGCGAGCGCATCGCTACCGAGGTTCGCAATCTGCAGAAGACTGATACGCTCGAGGCCGAGGAGCCGTTCCGTAAGGGCCAAAAGGGCAGCTCAGCCATGCCACACAAGCGCAACCCCATCACCATGGAGAAGGTCTGCGGCCTGTCGCGCGTCGTGAAGGCCAACGCGCAGGTTGCCTTCGACAACGTCGCCCTGTGGCACGAGCGTGACATTTCGCACTCCTCTGCCGAGCGCGTCGCCCAGGCCGATAGCTTCATCGCGCTCGACCACATGTTCCAGTGCCTCATTCGCGTTATCGACGGCCTGCAGCTGTACCCTGCCCGCATGATGGCCAACCTCAATAAGACCCGCGGCCTCATCTTCTCCTCCAAGGTGCTGCTCGCCCTCGTCGACACGGGCATCACCCGCGAGGACGCGTACGCCATTGTGCAGGAGAACGCCATGGCAACCTGGCACGAGGTACAGGATTGTGTCTCCGGCCCTACCTTTAAGGAGCGTCTCGAGGCTGACCCGCGCTGCACCGTCAGCCAGGAAAAGCTCGACGAGATCTTTGATCCGTGGGACTTCCTCACCCGTATCGACACGGTCTTTGATCGTCTGGAGCAGCTGAGCTTCGAGTAGGTTCGGGCATAACGTTAGCTTTTTAGGGCGCTTTGCTGGTAATGTGTGTTGCCGGCAAAGCGCCTCGTTGCATTTAGGGAAAGACGGGGATAATAGTCGTCTCGAATAACATTCTGAGAGGGGATCGCATGATTTCGTTTGATTACAAGCCTCAGGGCGTGTGTGCTCGCAATATTCACCTTGACCTTTCCGATGACGGCAACAAGGTGATGGGCGTTGAATTTACCGGCGGCTGCGACGGCAATCTCAAGGCTATCTCCAAGCTGGTCGAGGGCGCTCCTGCCGATCGCGTAATCGAGGTTCTCGCCGGTAATACCTGCGGTATGAAAAAGACCTCCTGCGCCGACCAGCTTACACGCGCTATCGAGGCCGCTCGCACCGAGATCGCCTAATGGGTATCGCCGATCACATCAAGAACGGAATATCGCGTCGCGGCTTTGTACTCGGTGGGGCTGCCGCGGGCGCTGCCACGGTGCTTGCCGGATGCTCGAAAAAAACGGGCACCAGCGATGATGCCGCCGGCGAGCCGCAGGTTATCAAGGATGATTCCAAAATCATCTCGATTACGGATGAGTACGAGGCAGTCGACATCGATCTTGAGCCGGCGGCGTCGTGGACGCTGCCTCTGGGTACGCTGCTGTACTACTGCGACGGCGATTACGCCGCGGCAATGATGGCGCCCGCATCGGCACTGCACGCCAACACGCTCGGTGTGCTCAACCTGGGCGATGGCTCGCTTACCACATTAATCGAGGATCCTATCGAGGGCACGGGATATGCATTCTACGATGTCCGTGCCGGCGACGGCGTATTCGCGTGGGTTGAGATGAACTTTGCCAATTCATCGTGGAAGCTCTACGCTCAAAATCTGTCGGGCGCTTCGCTCTCTGGCGACGTGGTTGAGCTCGATCGAGGTGGCAAGGACTACGATCCGCCGCTGTTTACGGCGTTCGGGGCATCAGTCATCTGGTATAAAATGCCTTCGGCAGGCGGCAATAAAACGAGTAGTGATTCGTTTTGCTATCGTCGCTCGCTTGATGAATCCAAGGCCGAGGTAATTTGGAAATCGACGGGCCGCTTTGCATCGGCCCCGCGCGCGAGCGACGGCATTTTGACCATCTCGCCGCGTGTCCGCAACGACGAGGGCGTCTACTACGGCATAACGGCAATCGATCTGACCGACGGCAACAACACCAAACGTGCCCAGCTAGTCCTTCCCTCGTCAGTCTCGCCTTTCGAGGCCGTATATATGGGCGATACCTTCGTGTTTTCTATCGAGGCGGCCTATAGTGGCGTGGGCAGCCTGGGCAATATGGGCACATATATCGGTAATGAGGGAGGGCCGTACCTCTTCCTGTCCCGCGAGCCGCTCGCATGTGCGGCTGGCAAGAAGAATAAATACCTTGTTAAGGTACAGGCGTCGCATTTCCTGATCGACACCTCTGCCAAGACCTATGGCTCGCTGCTGTCGCCCGACCGCGCTTTGGAGTATGGCGATTATCCAGCTACGGCGGGAAAATCGGACTCATTCCTTACGTACGCCACGGTGCGCAACAGCCAGGGTATACCAGAGACGGTCACTGCACGTCTATTCTCTCTTTAAGCTTAGAGGGGTTAAAAAGGCGCCAACAGGGGAATAAACGCGTTGTAATTGTGAGTACCGCCCGCCGAGCTGCCGCGTCATAGCGGCATCCGGCGGGCTCAGGTGCGTTAAAATGGGCTTGTTCTTAGCTAATTGAGACAGGGGGGCCGTGTTATGGCTTCAGATGCAAAAAAGATTCTGCTGGTCGAGGATGAGAAGGCAATCCGTGACGCCGTCGCTGCCTATCTCGAGCGCGAAGGCTACTGGGTTGTGGGCGTCGGCGACGGCCAGTCCGCGATCGAGGAGTTCGAGAAGCATCAGTTCGACCTGGTCGTGCTCGACCTTATGCTCCCCAAGATTCCCGGCGAGCGCGTTTGCCGCACCATTCGCGATACCTCGGATGTCCCCATCATCATGCTGACGGCTAAGGGCGAGATCGAGGACCGTATTATCGGTCTTGAGCTCGGCGCCGACGACTATCTGATTAAGCCGTTCTCGCCGCGCGAGCTCGTCGCCCGCGTTCGCGCTCTGTTCCGCCGTGCCCATCAGGCCGACGAGCCCACCGTCGAGGTACTCGACTTCGGCGATCTGGTCATCGATATCTCGGGCCACAAGATCTTGGTCGAGGGCAAGGAAGTCGATCTGACGGCTTCCGAGTTCAAACTGCTCACCACGCTTGCCCGCCATCCCGGCCGTGTGTATAACCGCATGGAGCTGGTCGAGAAAGTGCTCGGGTATGACTTTGAGGGCTATGAGCGCACCATCGATAGCCACGTGAAGAATCTTCGCGCCAAGCTGGGCGATGATCCCAAGAAGCCCAAGTGGCTCTACACCGTCCATGGTGTCGGCTATCGCTTCGAGGCTCCGGCCAAGACCGATAAGTCGGACGAGAAATAGGGAAATCACATATGACACCTGCGCGCTTTGAAATCGGACAAAAGCACAAGCAGGAGAGCGAGGCGGGTTCCAAGGCTAGTTGGAACACGCCTCGTTCCGATTCACGGCCAACGATGAGCTATCCCTCGCGCATGGCACTTGCTTTTGCTCTGACATCGCTCATGACAGTATTGGTGCTGGTGGGCGTTGTCTCTGTTGTGTGGGGCACGGTCTTTTCGGATTACACACGCTCCAATATCGTCGAAATCGCAAATTCCGCTGCCGAGAAGTTGGCGACCTCATATGAGGAAAACGGCTCTTGGACCGCGGGAGAACTGCGCACGGTCGCAACGTCGAGTTTGGTTTCCGACGATCTGGGCATGCAGGTCGTCAATAAAAAGGGCGTGATCGTTTATGACGATTCCTGGCCCTCGGCAAGCGCCACCGCCGATGTACGCGAAAACCAGGCTACGACCGACGACACGAGCGGCAAGAGGGCATCGCATAGCCCGGTCTCGTCTGCTCCAACCGACTCCGATAGCGTTGCTAACGTCGAGATTGTAACGTCTTCCGGCGAGCATGTCGGACAGGTAAAGCTGTGGGCCATCGGCTCCGACGCTCTGCTCACCAAGGCGGACTCTGCGTTTAGGGAGAAGACCTTTAACGCCATGGCCCTCGCCGCGGTTGTTGCAATCTGCATTTCGGTCGTTATCGGATCGCTCGTGTCGCGCATGCTCACCAAGCCGATTCATCGCATCACCAGTACCGCAAAGCAAATCCGTGACGGCGACCTGTCGGCTCGCACGGGACTGCGCGGTGATGACGAGATCGATCAGCTGGGTGAGACCTTCGATGAGATGGCCACTTCGCTCGAGAAGGATATGAAACACGAGAAGCGCCTGACCTCAGACGTTGCACACGAGCTTCGCACGCCGCTTATGGCCATGCTCGCAACGGTCGAGGCCATGCAGGATGGCGTGTATCCCACCGACGATGAGCATTTGGAGACCGTTGCTTCCGAGACGCGTCGCCTGGCTCGTCTGGTGCAGCAGATGCTCGACCTATCGCGTATGGAAAACAGCACGGCTCCGCTCAATCTAGAACCGGTGGACATGGTTCCGTTCGTGCGATCGATTGTGAATGGCCAGGAGCGCCTGTTTGCCGACCGTGACCTGCGTTTGCGCTTTGCAGATGAGACGCAGGGCCACGATGACGTTGTCGAGGCAGATCCCGACATGATCACGCAATGTGTTATCAACCTCATGAGCAACGCCATGCGCTACACCCCCGAGGGCGGTTGGGTCGTGGTGTCGGTGCTCAGTGACCGCAGGCACGTCAGCATTGCCGTTTCTGATACCGGCATCGGTATTGCCAAGGACGATCTGTCGCGCATTTTCGGGCGGTTTTGGCGCGCCGATGCCAGCCGCGCCCGCGAAGCTGGCGGCCTGGGCGTCGGCCTCGCCGTGACCAAGCAGATTGTCGAGCGTCACCATGGCTACATATCCGTGGAGTCGGAGCTTGGAAAGGGTACGACTTTTACAATTCATCTGCCCCGCGAGCACACGGCAGACGCGGCATCTACTACAATGGAGCACTAGCTTTTCGCTATTCGGTGAAGGAGGGGCCGCGTCCCTGCCGCTCCGAGTTTGCGAAAACATGCGGGAAAGAACCCGCATTTCTGTCGTATTTAGGTAAGGAGTGACTCACGTGACAACGATGGAGCGTCGTCCGGATTCCCGTGGCAAGGTTCGTGATATTTACGATGCCGGTGAAAACCTGCTGATGGTCGCCACCGACCGCATTTCTGCGTTCGACTTCATTCTTCCCGACGAGATTCCGTTTAAGGGAGAGGTGCTCAATCGCATCTCGGCATTCTGGTTCGATAAGTTTGCCGACATCGTCCCCAACCATCTCGTTTCCATCGACCCGGCGGATTTCCCCGAGGAGTTTGCTGAGTATCGTGACTACCTCGCTGGCCGCGCCATGCTGGTTAAGAAGGCCCAGACGATTCCTATCGAGTGCATCGTCCGCGGCTATCTGACCGGTTCGGGCAAGAAGACCTACGACGAGAACGGCACCGTCTGCGGCATCCAGCTGCCTGAGGGCCTGACCGAGGCTTCCAAGCTTCCCGAGCCGTTGTTCACGCCGTCCACGAAGGCCGAGATCGGTGACCACGACGAGAACATCTCGTTCGAGCGTTGCTGCGAGATCGTGGGCGAGGACATCGCCACGCAGATTCGTGACCTTTCCCTCAAGATCTACAAGGCCGCTGCCGAGTACGCCGCGACCCGTGGCATCATCATTGCCGACACCAAGTTCGAGTTTGGTGTTATTGATGGCAAGGTCACGCTGATCGACGAGTGCCTCACGCCCGACTCCAGCCGTTTCTGGCCTGCTGCCAGCTACGAGGAGGGCAAGATCCAGCCTAGCTACGACAAGCAATTCGTCCGCAATTGGCTCAAGGCCAACTGGGATATGACGGGGGAGACCCCGCACCTGCCCGCCGAGGTCATCGATGGCACGTCCGAGCGCTATCGCGAGGCCTTCCAGATCATCACCGGCTCCCAGTTCACAAGCATGAAGGAGAACGCATAAGTGAGTACCCGTAGCGCCACGAACAAGCGCACGCAATCCCACGAAGTTACCGGGGTTGCGCGCAAGTCTGCCGCATCTGCTAAGCCCGCCCGCCAAGCAGCGAGCTCCGTTCGCATCGTGCCGGCTTCGTCTAAGGCACGCCGCAAAGAGCTCGAGAAGGGCGAGAACCTCGAGGGCCTCTCTAAAGAGGAGAAGCGCGCCCGCAAGGCCAAGCAGCGCGCCAAGGAGGACCGCATCTATACGGTGTCGAATATCCTCCTCAAGCAGGACGAGGACTACACCAAGCGCCGTCGCATCTGGTGGATTGTGCTCGCCATTGGCATGGTGCTCGTCGTGGCAATTTGGGCCTCGCTGTACTTCGCTCCCGCTGGCATGGTGTCCAGCCCTGTCCAGATGGTCGGCATCGTTTTGTCCTATGTCATCATCCTAGGTGACTTTATCTACGACTTCGCTCGTATTCGTCCCTTGCGCAACATGTACCGCGCGCAGGCCGAGGGCATGTCCGAGAACAAGCTCAACGCTCTTATTGAGCGCGCGGCTGCCGAGGAGGACCAGAAGGACTCCAAGAAGAAGTAGCGTTTGCATACATACTTATCGCTAAGATATAAGGCGCGTCGTTTTTGCGGCGCGCCTTTTTACTGTTCTATAGATAGATGGAGTGGCACATGATTCGAGCTGCCCTGACGGTCGAAGAGGCTCTGGAGGGCATGAAGGCCCTGGAGCCCAAGATTAAAAACTACGCGCGCCTGGTCGTCCGCAAGGGCGTAAACGTCAAGCCCGGCCAGGAGGTCGTCGTTCAGTCTCCGGTCGAGTGCGCGCCGTTTGCGCGCGTGGTGGTCGCGGAGGCCTATGCTGCCGCCGCCGGCCACGTGACGGTCATTTGGGCCGATGATGCCGTGACGAGGCTCACGTACGAGCATGTCGAGAAAAGCTATTTTGAGCAGACACCCGAGTGGAAGCGCATGCAGCTGGATTCCTTGGCCCAGGATGGTGCCTGCTTTGTCTTTATCGAAGGTGCGGATCCTGCGGCCCTCAAGGGCATCGATCCAGCCAAGCCGGCCGCGGCATCAAAGGCGAGGAATACGCAGTGCAAAGTTTTCCGCCGTGGACTGGATTACAACATCAATCCGTGGTGCATCGCCGGCGCTCCGGTCGTGGCTTGGGCGCACGAGGTGTTCCCAGGAGACGCCGATGAGGTTGCAATCTATAAACTATGGAATGCGATTCTGCACACCGCGCGCGCCGATGGCCAGGACCCGGAGAGCGACTGGGAACTCCATGACGCCGCATTCGAAAAGAACCTGCGTTTCCTGAACGACAATCGTTTCGACTACTTGCATTACACCGCGGCAAATGGAACCGATCTGACGATTGGCATGACGAAGGGTCACGAGTGGGCCGGCGGCAAGGGCAAGACGCCCGATGGACACCCCTTCTTCCCCAACATTCCCACCGAGGAAGTCTTCACCTCGCCCGATCGCATGCGCGCCGACGGTATCGTGTACTCGGCCATGCCGCTCATCCACCACGGCAATAAAGTCGAAGATTTTTGGATTAAGTTCGAGGGCGGCCGCGTGGTGGACTACGACGCCCGCGTGGGCAAGGCAACGCTTGCGAGCATTATTGACACCGATGAAGGTGCCGCTCATCTGGGCGAGGTCGCGCTCATTTCCAAGAACACTCCGATCCGCGAAAGCGGCGTTCTGTTCTATGACACGCTCTATGACGAGAACGCTAGCTGCCATCTCGCGCTAGGTGTCGGTTTCCCCGAATGCATCGAGGGTGGGTATGACATGTCCAAGGAGGAGCTCCTGGAGCATGGCGTTAACGTCTCGAGCACGCACGTCGATTTTATGATCGGCACGGACGACATCGATATTACGGGCATTACGCCTGATGGACGTGAAGTTGTGATTTTCCAGAACGGCCAATGGAGTTGGGAATAGTCCCAGACCGTGGTACAATGCCACCCGCGGGCCGTTAGCTCAGCTGGCAGAGCAGGGGACTTTTAATCCCAAGGTCCAGGGTTCGAACCCCTGACGGCCCACCCAAAGATTGTTGAGACGGTCAACTTCGGTTGGCCGTCTTTTTTGTCGCCCTTTCATGGGTTCGAACCCGTATCTATCTATATATAAGAACGCTTGGCGAACAAAACCCGCCTTTTACCGATGGGAAACAAATAGCTGATGCCTTTGGAGTAAAGTAGCGCTCCAGAGATGACCGATGTCTCAATACTCGTAAAACAGCTGGTCATCGCCAATATCAGAAGCCAATGCTTCAGTTTTAACCTCAGTGACGCGACTGAGGGATCTATTCATTTGTGAACAAAATATGGAGTGCGCGATTCCCGCCCACGGCGCCCCTCCGGTCTGGCAATATATCTCCTTGCCGCGCGGCCCGGTCGGACCGGATCAGCCGCTAAGCGTGCACCTTGAGAACCGGATACTGCGAGGATGGACACATCGAGTGTCGCATCCGGGCAGACATCGAACCATTTGAAATGGTCTAACTTGGATTTGTTTTTCGCAAGGCCGCCGAGAGGCGGCCCCGAGAAATTCCTTTTCCTATCTAATAGAACCATATGAATCGAACGGAACCGATCAGCGA
>JAUMMZ010000049.1 GCA_031296755.1 Collinsella sp. | reverse complement strand
GTCGCCACCGATCTCGTTGAGGATGTCGATGTCGTACTGACGGGTGTAGGCGTCGTTGTTGACGAACACGAAGACGAGCGTCTTATCGTCGACGAAGGACTTAGGTCCGTGACGATAGCCCATGGAGGTGTCGTAGGAAGTAGCAACCAGACCGTGAGCGAGCTCGAGGATCTTGAGCTGGCTCTCCTGGGCAAGGCCACCAAAGGAGCCAGAACCCAAGTAGGTCACGCGGTTGAAGTCGCCAGCCAGGTAATCGGCGATCTCAGGCTCACGGGAGATGACCTCCTCGCCCATCTTGGCAATCGTCTCGACCCACTCGGCCTTCTGCTCGTCAGAGGCAGTGTCGAAAATAAGGGTGGAGAGCAGGGTCATGCAGGAATAAGAACCGGTCATGGCGAAGCCCTTGTCGTTGGCGCGCGGAATGAGCAGCGTCAGCGCATTGGGATCATCGGCAGACTCGACGGCAAGCTTGCCCTCGGGAGCGCAGGTGATGTTGAGGAACTTGACGTTGTGGACGAGCTCCTTGGCAACGGCAACGGCGGCAAGGCTCTCGGGGCTGTTGCCAGAGCGGGCAAAGGAAACCACGAGCGTGGGATCCTCGGCGCGCAGGAAATCGCGCGGAGCGCTCACGATGTCGGTCGTGGCGATGGGCTTAAAGTCGTAGAGATCAGTGTTGCCAGCGTGACGCAGGTACGGGGCGCAGGTATCGCCAACGTAGTCGGACGTACCGGCACCGGTGAAGACAACGGACAGACGGCCCTCGCCCATAGCGCGAGCCTCGGCCAGGAAGGCCTCGATGGCCTCCTTGTTCTCGCGATAGATGTTGAGCGTATCACGCCAAAGCTCGGGCTGCTGAGCAATCTCGGCCGTGGTGATCTGGGCGCCGAGCTCGGTGAGCTCCTCGACACTCTTCTCGAACATTTCTAATACCTCTCTCTAGAAGTAATCCTCTGACGTGCAATTATACACTTCGGTTGGTTATCTGGTAGTAACCAGTTAAATGCAAAGAATCACCATATGGAAACGATGCGAGCACTAGTTACTGCGCTGGTGGTAAACCTTGTATTTAAACTGATCGGCACGAGCAACCGAGAGTGTGTACTCCACTACCTCGTTTGACTCGTTATACGTAGTCCTGACCAAATCGAGCACAGGCGAGCCCTCGACAATTCCCAAAAGGTGAGCATCGGTGGGACGGGCTATGCTCGCATAGAACTCCTCTTCGGCCACGCGAATCTTTTGCTGAAAGTCCTGCTCAATCACATCGTAAAGCGGCTTACGCTCCAGCAGCGGTCGCTTTAGGGACAGAAATTGACGAACCGGAAGATAGCTGCGTTCGACCATCATGGGCATGTTGTCGGCAGAACGAAGGCGCTTGAGCTTAAAAATGCGATCACCGATGCGCAATCCCATATGCTCGGCCAGATTCTTATCGGCCTCCATCTCGCAAAACTCGAGAATCGTGGTCTCGGGTTCTCGACCCATCGCGCGCATCTGCTCGGTAAAGCTGTAGGACTGCATAAGATTGGTTGCTTTTGCCGAACGGTCGGTCACAAAGGTACCGCGACCGTGCTGCCGAACCACCAGTCCTAAACGCTCCAGTTCCTGCAGAGCCAGGCGTACCGTAGTGCGCGAGAGACCATAGCGCTCCGAAAGTTCGCGCTCGGAAGGAATCATGTCACCGGCGCGATATTCATGGTCAATCTTTTCGGTCAGAATATCGACCAGCTGATCGTACAGCGGTTGCTTACGCGCTCCGATCGCCATCCTATCCTCCCTTTTGCTCGAATTCGGCTAACTACCTAGGGTGTTATGCATTATCTGTCTGCCACACCCGAATCATTAAGAAAACAAAAGCCGCGCGCTCTTTCGAGCACGCGGCTTTTAACATACACATGGCTTAAGGGGTCGGGGTGTGAGCCGCGTAGGGACACACCCCTCAAGCTAGAGCCTTACCAGATGCTCGGCCAGAGACCAAGCGGGCCAGCGCCCAGGATGCCAAGGACGAAGAGCAGGAGAATGCCCTTGGTCGGGGTCCAGCTGTGCTTAGCGAACATGTAGTAAAGCAGCAGCGTAAGCATAAGCGGGACGAGCTTCGGGACGATGGTGTTGAGGGTGTCGGCAACAGAGAAGTTGACCGGATCCTCGGTAACGGTGCCGTAGGTCACGGACTCCATGCCGTTACCCAGATCGGTGACGCCGCACTCGACAGCGTTGCCGTCGGCATCGGAAGCGGTAAGGGCGTTGCCGTCCTTATCGGTCATGGCGATGGTACCGGCCTCAGCGGTCTCGGTATCGATGCCCTCCATACCGGTGAAGTTCTCGGCCTCCTTCTCGGAGACGATCACGGTAGTAGCGGAGAGACCACGGGTGGTGCCGTTGGGGATCTGGAGGTTGATCTGGGTGCCACCCATGGTGACGACCAGGCAACCGACGACGAAGACGCCCATGATGGAAGCGGCACGCGTGAAGGCCTGCATGTTGGCGGTCAGAGCGTCAATAGCGCTGGTGCCAAGCTTGTAGGACCAGTTCATGAGCCAGAAGCGCAGAGCGAACTGGACGACGTTGAAGATCACCAGGAAGATGATCGGTGCAGCGGCGTTGCCGTTGATGGCCATGTTGGAGGTGATGCCGGCCGTGATAGGCACGAGCGTCAGCCAGAACAGGGCGTCACCGATACCACCGAGCGGGCCCATTGCGGCGACGCGGACGGCGCGGATCGTGGGGATGTCAACCTTGTTCTGCTCGAGCGAAAGCACGATGCCCATAACAAAGGTGACAAGGAACGGGTGGGTGTTGAAGAACTCCAGGTTGTGGCTCATGGAAGCCGCGAGGTCGTTCTTGTTGGTGTGGATCTTCTCCAGACCGGGGATGATGGAGTAGAGCCAGCCAGCGGCCTGCATGCGCTCGTAGTTGAACGATGCCTGCAGGAAGCAGGAGCGCCAAGCCATCTTGTTGAGGGTCTTCTGGTCGAGCTGCGGAGCAGGAGTGAGATCCTCGTAGTGCTCCGGGATCACATACTCATTAGATGCCATCTTCGAAGTCACCTCCGTCAGAAACAGCTGCACCCTTCAGCTCGGTCTGCTGCTGGAAGTCCCAGAAAGCGATGCCGAAGCCGATGAGAGCGAGGATGAGCAGAGCAGGGGTTGCCAGCGAATCGTTGGCAACGGTGATGAGCGCGAGGCCAAAGCCCATGAGGAAGAAGCCCCACATATCGCGGTTCATCATAACCTTGAGCAGGACGGCGAAGCCGACGAAGCGCATCATGCCGCCTGCAGCGGACAGACCGGTCTGCAGCCAAGTCGGGATGGCGGAAGCGATGGTCTGACCAATGGTAGCGCCAGCGATGAAGAACAGGGTGACGACGACAGCGAAGATCAGGCCGAGCAGAGCCATGGCGAAGTAGTTCAGGCGCTCGATGCCCTTGGTGTCCGCGTTGTGAGCCATGTTATCGGCCGTGGACATAAGCGGGGACATAAGCGTGAAGACCAGGGTAACGCCAAGCTGGCCAAGCAGAGCGAACGGAATGGCGAGGCCGACTGCCGCGTTGGGCTCGAGGCCCGTGGCGATAGCGAGAATGGCTGCCATGATGCCGCCGATGACGGCGTTAGGCGGCTGAGCGCCTCCGATCGGCATGTTGCCGATCGTCATGAGCTGATAGGTACCACCCACGAGAAGACCGGTGTTGAGGTCGCCAAGGATAAGACCGATGACGGCGCCGGTGACGATGGGCTGATAGAGAGACTCGAGGAAGTCAAACTGGTCGATTGCCGCGATGAACGTGACGACGAAGACCAGAGCGATCTGGATGATCGAGTATTCCATCTTGCTCCTCCTTTCAAAATGTATGTACGCACTTTGGATTTCACGTACAGAACGTCAGGGTTTCACTCCTGACAACGTGGATCACGAGGATTACGAGAAGAGCTTGCTCGTGTCCTCAACAGGCGTGCTCGGAACGCGCCTGATCTCCAACTCCACCCCCAATTCCTGCAGCTCTTTAAACGCAGCGACATCCTCGTCGTTAACTGCGACGGAGGTGGCGACTTGGCGCTTTCCTTCCGACATGTGCATGTTGCCGATGTTTACCTTCTTTATAGGCACACCGCCCTTGACGAGCGTAAGCACGTCTTCCGGTGTTTCGGCCACGATGAAGATCTTCTGGCGCGGGCTCGCCTTGCCAATGACGTCGATGGTCTTCTGCAGAGAGAAGAAACGCGTAGCGACGCCGGCGGGAGCGGCCATCTTCATGAGGTTCTGGCGCATGGTGTTGGACGCCACGTCGTCGTTGGCGACGAGGATGAGGTTGGAGCCCAGGGTGGAGTTCCACTGGGTGGCAACCTGACCATGAACCAGTCGGTTATCGATGCGGGTAAGAAGAATGTTGGGTTCTGCCATGTTGATCAGCTTCCTTTCGTTATTTGCTGACGACAGTTACTTGATCTCCTGAATCGCGTAACGCGAAACATCTACGACGGCTCCGGATCGGACTTTGATCTGGACCTTCTCGCCTTCGATGCCTTTGACGGTTCCGTAGATACCGCCGGCGAAAAGAACCTCTTGACCCGGCTTGAGCTCGGTGTGCAGCTCCTTGAAGTACTTCTGCTTCTTCTTCATGTTGATTTGCGACCAGATGGTGTAAATCAAGCCCATGATGACAAGCAGGCCTAAAAGGGCGACCGAGGAGCTCAGGACGTTGGCTCCGAAATCGGCCATTAGATGCCGTCCTCGTCGCCGAAGATATCCTCTTCGTCGGAGCCGGCAACGGATGCGACCGTCTGGGCGGTGATGCCCGTCTGGCCAACGGTCACGGCCTGCTCGCCAAGCTCGGCGAGCGTGGCGTTGCCGCGGAGGAACAGAAGCTCAATAACCATGGGAAGGTTGGTGCCGGTCAGAACCTCGACGTTGTCGACATCCTGGGCAATCATCATCGCCTGGTTGAACGGGGTGCCACCAAGCAGGTCGGTAAAGACGAGCACGCCATCGCACTCCTCGCGCATGGCGGTAATAGCGGCGCGGAGATCCTCACCGTAGGAAGCAGCCTGGTCGCCCTCAAAAGGAACGACGGTAAAAGCGGGCTGGTCGCCAGCAACCATAGCGATAGCGCTTGCGAGGCCGGGTGCGAACTGTCCATGACCGGTAAGAATAAAGCCAACCATTCAAATTTCCCTTCCGAAGGTGTGTACGATCTGAGTCCGATGATTTTCGGAAGCCAGCGGGCGCTCGCCCTTAAAGCTTCTTAGAAAGCGTACTTTGAAGACCAGTGGTTTCTAAACTGGTAGTAACCACGTGACGTGTTGTTGTCACTATATCACCCCAGAAGAGGTCGCTTTCGTTGATTCATACGGTAAAACGTTTTTGCACCGCTCACGGTGATAAATCGACCGTTTACCGGTCGTTAACACTTCTACCTGCGGTTTTGAAACCGTTCCGAAATGCTTTGGCAAAAGATCGGATCTTTTCCTGTGTCTAAACAACGCAGGGCGGCTAAAAATAGCGTGTAGAAAAATTGCAGGTCATTGTGAAGATATGTGAATTGGTCTTTTTGACTTAATACCAGTTAGAACCAGTTTTGAGATTATCGGTGAACGGTAGTTTTCGACCGTTCACCGGTTACTTGCAATCGTTTGCAGTTGTTTTCCCAGATGAATTAGGGAAGCGCGATGGAGCGCTTGCGCGGGCGCAAGGCCTGCCCCAGTGGTTTCGGCAGCAATAAGCCCGCTAGAACGTTGTCCGTTCTAGCGGGCTTATTCAGATATTTCGGTTACGCGCTCGGCGGCTCAGACAGATCTTTATGCAAACAGACCATAGATGCTGATGTTGGCCTTGGCATACAGGCCGTTAGCATACTCGGTCCACTTGGAGCTGGCGCTCGAAGCCTGCGAAGAGTACTGCTGGTAGGCGGTGTAATAGGCGGTCATGGCCTGCTTGTAGGTAGCGCTATCAGCCGTAAAGGCATCGTCAGCGAAGGCCTTAGCGTAGGTGCTATCGGCGTCCTTCCAGGTGCCCTTTTCGCTATCCCACTCGTCGCCGGCAAGTTTGATGATGTAATCGGCGTAGTCCTTGCTCGCGGTCTCCTCGTTGCCATCAGCAGGCTCGGTCGGGGCGGTCGGCATGCTTGCGGAGCTATCGCCCACCTTCTTCTTGTAGAGCTTCTGCAGCGTCGCGGACTGACGGACGATCTGCTTGGCCTGGTCCTTGGACACGCCATACTGCGTGGCCATGGTCTTGTAGTCCGAAGTGCCGATGGAATCCTCGGCGTACTTCTTCATCTCCTTAGAAGAGACGGTGATGCCCTCGTCCTCGGCAGCGTCGAGCAGGATCTTGTTGCGCACGTAGGACAGGATGACGTCGGCAGAGGGAGCGGTGTAGTTGCCATCGCCATCCTTGACGGTGTCGAGGCTGTACTGGCTCTCAATGGCCTCGCGCGCGGTGATGTCGCTCTTCTTGCCGTTGTAGCTGTAGCTTGCCACGGTCGAATCGAGCTGGTCCTCGGTGAGGGTCGCCGAGCCGACGCCCTTGCCGCCAAAACCACCGTTGCCGATAAAGAAGCCGACCACAGCAGCGATCACGACTGCAACCACGAAGGCGGCAATCATCGTCTTCTTGTGCTTGGATGCATGGTCGCCCGCGTCGGAGTCGTCGTCCTCATCCTGCTCCTCGGGCATCAGATTCTCGTCAGCGGCATCCGCGGCAATCTGAGCCTCCAGGCGGGCGTCCTCCTCCTCGGCGGTCGTGCCGGCAGCAATGTGCTCGGCAGACGTACCGGCGACCAGATCGATCCTCTCGTCCTCGTCACCGTCGGGGCCTTCGCCGCGCTCGATGATCTGGATGCCGTCGATCTCATCCTTCTCGTCCTTCTTTTGAATCAGACCCATATCGGTTACTCCTTGTTAGGAAACATAGTCCCCAATAGAATACGCCCGACAGAGCGCCGGGCGTATTGATTCTTAGGTTATACGCAAACACTTAAGTACTATTTAGGCGTTTGCAGCGCGCATGCCTTAGGCCAGGTGCGCGATAACGGCATCGGCAAAGGCCTGCGTGCCCACGGCGCCCTCGACGGAGCCGGTCTGAGCACGACGCACGTCACCGGTAACCTGCTCGCCCTCGTCGAGCGTGGCAGAGACGGCGGCGCGAATGCGATTGGCAGCGTCGTTCTCGCCCAGGTGATCGAGCATCATCGCAGCAGAGAGAATCTCGGCCGTGGGGTTGGCGATATCCTGGCCAGCGATATCGGGCGCGGAGCCGTGCGTTGCCTCGAAGATGGCGCAATCGGCACCGATGTTGGAGCCGGGAGCCATGCCTAAGCCGCCCACCAGGCCAGCGCACAGGTCGCTCACGATGTCGCCGTACAGGTTGGGCAGTACCAGGACATCGAAGTCGTTGGGGTTTTGGACCAGGCCCATGCAGGTGGCGTCGACAATCTTGTCGTTGAACTCGATATCAGGATAGTTGGCGGCCACCTCGCGCGCCACGCGCAGGAACAGGCCGTCGGTCGCCTTCATGATGTTGGCCTTGTGCACGGCCGTCACCTTTTTGCGGCCGCAGCGGCGGGCATACTCAAAGGCATACTCCACAATGCGGCGGCTCTTGGCGATAGAGATCGGCTTGATCGAGATCGCGGAATCGACGGCGAAGGTCTTTTGGCCCGAACGCTCGACAAGCTGCGAGAGTTCCTCGACCTCGGCAGCGCCCTCATCGAACTCGATACCGGCGTAGAGGTCCTCGGTGTTCTCGCGCACAATAACCAGGTCAACGTCGCGGAAGCGCGAGCCATCGCCCGGCTGCGACAGGCAAGGTCGCACGCAGGCGTACAGGTCGAAGTGCTTGCGCAGGGCCACGTTGACGCTGCGGAAACCCGTGCCGACCGGTGTGGTGATGGGGCCCTTGATGGCAACCTTGGTCTCGGCGACCGCATCGAGCACGTGCTGGGGCAGCGGCGTGCCAAACTCGTCCATGACGCCGGCGCCGGCCTCCTGGACGTTCCAGTTGATCTGGACACCAGTGGCCTCGACCACGCGGCGCATGGCCTGCGTAATCTCGGGACCGATACCGTCACCGGGAATCAGGACTACATCGTGCGCCATAATCTGTTACTCCTCGTCTTCGGCGGCCTCAGATTTTTTAACGCTAGCACGCTTCTTCTTTTTGGAGAGATCCAGGCCAAAACGTTTAACAAGCATTTCGCAAATCTCGCTCGAACGGGCCTTGAGATAGCTGCCCTTGCCGTTCTCGGCGTCGAACTTAAGGCGCAGCGCGAGCTTCTCGGCAACCTCGGCGTCGATCTCGCCCTGGCAAAACTCGTACAGGCAACCGAGCATGTCGCGATACTCAAGGTCGCCGTGGTAGCACTGGATAGCCTCGTCCAGGATGGGCCAAGCCTCGCGCGAACGCTCGACGCTCGTGGCACCCCACACGCACAGCAGGCGGAAGGCGGCATAGCGCAGCGTGGAGGAGATCTCGTCGAACAGTGCAGTCTCGGCGCCCTCAAAGGCATCGCCCAGCTGCTCGGGGCAGGTGGTAGCGAGCGCCGTCAGGGCATCGAGGGCCTCCCAGCGGGTCTGCGCCTCGGGGCGGTCGAGCGCCTCGATCAGCGCGGGCACGCAGGGCACGACGCGCTGCGGATCGCGCTCGGCAAGCAGGTGCAGCACGCGAGCGGCAAACTGGCGAATGCGGCGCGTGGGGCAGCCGAGCTCCTGGACCAGACGGTCGACGGCGTTCTCGTTCTCCTCTGCCAGCTGAAGCTGTGCCAGCTCCTCGTCGGTGAGCTGTTCGTCTTTGTTTTCTGCCATAGTTACCTCTTTTTACTATTTCTTAGCGTGCTTGTCAGCACCCTTGCTGTCATCGGTGACCGAGATGAGCTGTCGGTCGGCCGCGCCATTGCGACGCGCACGGCGGCGCTCCTCGGCATCGCCCGCGTCGGCGGCGGCGCGGTGAGCCTTGTTAACGTTAAAGACCTCGTCGTGTTTGCGCCACGGACCGACGGACTCGCCAAAGCTCATCTTAAGGCCGGCGATAAAGCCGCCGAGCCAGCCGATCGGCGCAAACTGCACCAGCGGGAACAGCGAGAACACCCAGGTCAGCAGGATGACTGCCGCCGCTCCCGCAAAGTTGGCAATCCAGTAGTCGCGCTTGGTGATGACGCGCTTTTCGCACGCCCACTGGCCGCACAAAAAGCCAATGTAGATCGCAAAGAGAAAGAGCACCAGCGCAAGCACCACGAACGTCCAGCTCATGGGCGCTACTCCCCGTGATGGTGGCCGCAGCAGCACTCGTGGCCATCATCATGGCCGTGGCCGCCGCAGCACTCGTGGTCCTCGCCATGGTGGTGGCCGCAACCGCACTCATGGTCGTCGCCGTGCTCGCCGCAACCGCAGCCGTCCTCGTGAGCACCGTGCTCTTCGGGACGATACTGCGACCAGTCCAGACCGGCGGCGATGGCATCGGCCTCCTCCTTATAGAGGACTGTGATGGCCTGGGTGCCCAGCTTGGCACCACCGATGGCATCGAGCATGTCGTAGAGCGTAAAGGCCACGTCGGCGCCGGGCAGCGCAAGCTCGCGATCGTCGGCATAGGCGAGCGCCAAGCGCAGGTCCTTGATGAAGTGCTCGACCATAAAGCCGGGCTTGTAGTCGCCGTCGAGCGCCTTGGGCGCCAGGCTCTCCATGGCGCCGGACTTGCCGGTGCCACCCAGGATCATCTGACGGGTCTTCTCAAGATCAAGGCCGCTCAGCTCGGCAAATGCCATGGCGTCTGCCATGCCGACCATGCAGGCGCCCAGCGACACCTGGTTGGCGAGCTTGGCAGCCTGGCCCTTGCCGGCGCCGTCGAAGCAGCAGATGTTGGCCGCAAAGGTGGCAAGGATGTCGCGGACCGGCGCGATGTCGTTCTCGGTAGCGCCCACGATAGCCGTGAGCGTACCGGCGATAGCGCCCGACTCGCCGCCGGTGACGGGGCAGTCAAACGCCATGCGACCAGAAACCTGGGCGGCCTCGGCAATGTCACGGGCAAGCTCGGGCGAGCTCGTGGTGAGGTCGATCAAGACCGCGCCGGGCTTAGTGCACGCGAGCAGGCCGTCGCCCGCCAGGTAGAGTTCCTCGACCTCGGAGGGATAGCCCACCATGGTAAAGACGACATCGGCGTTCGCCGCGGCATCGGCCGGCGTATCTGCCCAGACGGCGCCGCGCTCGATAAGCGCCGCCGCCTTGGACTTGGTGCGGTTGTTGACCGTGACGGAATAGCCGGCGTCCAGAATGTGGCCGGCGATGGGGGCACCCATGATTCCGGTGCCAATGAATGCGACGGAGAGCTTGTTTGCCATGAAACCTTTCCTTTTGGGTTGGGTGTTGTTACCAGGTTGAATACTCGGTGCCAGCGTTTGGGCTGTGAGTCGAGGGCGATTACGGACGCAGCGCTTGCCTACTGACCGCGCACGCGGCGGGCGATACGGTCGGAAAGCGACGCCTTGTCGGCGCGGTTCTTACCCCAAAACGCGCAGCCCACCATGCCGGAGCCCACGTGCGAGCCGATGGTGGGACCCACGGAGCCGCGAATGATCGTGACGTCGGCGCAACCCTCCTCCTTGCGGATGGCGGCTTCGAGCCAGTCACCATCCTTTTCGGCATCGGCCGTCATGATGGCGATGGGCATGGTGCGATCGGGCACGTAGTTCTCGCGGAACGACTTGAGGATGGACTTGAGCGCCTTCTTGCGGCCGCGGTTGACGCCGATCAGCGACAGCGAGCCGGCCAGGTCGTAGGAGAGCTCGGGCTTGACGTCGAGCTTTGCCGTGAGCTGCGCCGCCGCGGGCGGAATGCGGCCGCCGGCAGCCAGTGCGTCGAAGCTCTCGAGCGTAAAGTAGCCGTGGACGTAGGTCTTTGCCTCGTTTGCCCAATCGACCAGCTGCTTGGCGGTCAGTCCCGCCGAACGCTGGCGCACGGCCTCGAGCGCCAAGAGCGCGCCGGTCGCGCAGGGCAGAGCGTTGTCGACCACGTACAGCTCAAAATCGGGATACTCGGCGCGCACGGCATCTGCCGCCTGGCACGCGGAGTTGTAGCTCGACGACAGCGCCGAGGTAAAGCACAGGTAGACCGTGGGCGTGCCCTCTTTGGCGCACTCGGTAAAGAACTCGATATAGCGACCGAGCGACACAGCCGAGGTGGACACGCGGGCACCAGCGCGCATGCGGTCGTAAAACTCCTTGGGCGTGATGCTCGACCAGATGTCGTCTGTGCGCTCCTCGCCATCGATAATGAAGGGGAAACCCAGGATATCGACATCGAGGTTCGCGGCGACCTCGGGGCTAAAGTCGCAGCAGGTATCGACGACGATGCGGCAACGGTCCGAATGACCGGTAGATGCGGCCTTGTCCATCAAAGCGACTCCTTACGTAAAAAGGCGGCCACCCGCATGGGATGGCCGCCAACCGTTAACTCATGCAAGTTAACGTATTTTACTCGTCAAGTGTTTCGATGCGGGGCTTGATGATGCCATATCCACCATTCTTACGGTGATACACCACATTGATAAGGCCGGTCGTCGCGTTCTCGAACACGTAGAAGTCGTGGCCCAGCAAATCGGTCTGCACCAGCGCCTGCTCCTCAGTCATCGGAGTGACATCGATGACCTTCTCGCGGACGAGCAGGTCGTCGTCCTCCTCGGGCAGCAGCAGGTCGGCCAGATCCTCGACGCGCTCGACCGGCGCAACATCCGCGGCGCTGGCACCACCCTGGCGGTTATCCACGACCTTGGTCTTGAACTTGCGCAGCTGGCGGGTGACCTTATCGGCGGAGAGATCGATGGCGGCATACATATCTGCGCCGTGCTCGGCAACGCGAATCACAGAGCCGCGGGCACGAACCGTGACCTCGACGATTGCCGGGTTGGGGTTCGAGGGGTTCTTCTCATAGCGAAGCACGACGTCGACTGTCATGGGCTCGATGTCGAAAACCTTGAGCGCCTCGCCGATCTTCTCATCCACATGCGCACGCAGAGCATCGGTTACCGTCGTCTTGCGTCCAGAAACCTTGATATCCATACGTGGCTCCAATCTGCCTCGGGGACTTACTGTACTGGCTATGTACCCATTGCCGTGCATTTAATCACCCGAATTCCCAAAGACCCGAATAACGACCGCTTGATACCGCATACCGAAGTCTCGCACTTTTCTGTAGCAAAGTGCGCTATAGGAAGGCGTCGGCAAAGCTAGTTTTTCTCCTGAAAATCAGCTTTTACCTGCTGTTTTTACCAAAATAGAAAAGCCGGGCTCCCCTATTGGGGAGACCCGGCCATGCGTGTTGAAACCGTGAAGAAGCGCCTTGTTCGGTGTACGGCGGGCGCCACCCCTACCAATAACTAGCTATTGAGCTTGTTGATGTTATCGTCGGTGATGGCGCCCTCCTGGCTAGACGACGGACTGTCGCCGTTGTTATCGGAGGCGTCGCCATCGGAGGACTCGGTCTCGTTGGACGTGGAGTCGGATGCCTGCACATTGGCCCCCGAAACAGTCTTGGCGGTAAGGTCATAGGGCATTTGGCCGTACCAGACGCAGTGGACCGCCTCGAGCGTACCGTCGACCGTGATGCCGTCGAGGACATCATTCACGGCACGGCACAGCTCACCGTTAGAGCTAAGGCCTGCGACGCCAAGCGTGGAGGGCGTCTCGAGCGTGCCGACATAGGAGATCTGGCTCATCAGGCGCGCGAGGTAACCACCGGCCGTGGAATCACAGATCACGTAATCGACTTCGCCCGACTCGAGCGCCTCAAAGCACTCATTGATGTTGGAGAAGGTCTTTTGGTTGGCCGTAATGCTCTGCTTGGCGAGCGCTTCCTGCGAGGCCGAAGAGGTCTGAACGCCCAGGGTAGCGGTGTTAAGCGTTTCGGTCGAAACGCTCAGCGACTCTCCGTCGCTGCTCTTGCCGAATACGGCGGGGGCGTCGTACAGACAGGTGCCAAGCGAGCTGATATCGCCGTCCGTAGACCTGACGTCACCAATGAAGATGTCGGCCTTTTTATCGCTGAGCGCGGAATCGGCCGAGGACGCATCGACAAAGGCGACCTTGAGACCCATGCGGCATGCGAGGGCACGAGCGGCATCGACCGCATAGCCCGTGAGGTTTCCGTCGGCATCCTGCATGGCTTGCGGGGCATCGGAAGTATCGAGAGCGACAGTCAGGGTTCCCGGCGTGACCAGGGCATTGTCCGATACCGTGGGGGTAACGGTCTCGCGCTCGATCTGGTCGATCGTGGGCGTCGTGAACGTGGACAGTGGATTGAACGCGCATCCACTCAGGCCCAAAACGGCAATGACCGCCGCGGTCCCAGCACCTAACCGAGCCGCATGCATCAAGCTGCCCCTCACCATGTCCACTACCCTGCCTTCTGTGTCGCATACGATCCGTGCCCTGCACGGAATATCGGGTTGTTCCCACCAGCTGACCTGGTATTTGACCCCACACTTGCGCACCGGGGCGTTTGCTCAGGAGGCCGCAGCCACCTTCACGACTGGCCCGCTCGCCCGCGAGGCGGTATTGCCCCAAAGAAAGTAGAACGGACGGTGCGGCTTACATCTAGGACGCGCCATGATCGCGCCGCGCGCACGCGGTCGCTTACGTGGATCCCTTTGACCGCGTCTGTCTTGGACTAGGATGGGCATTTCGTCCGTCCGCAACCACAGCCTGGCAGGAACGTAGCGCATTATAGCTAAGTTCAAGCTATAGTTTAAGGTTAGGGACGCTATTCGCATCTCGAGTACAGATTTCGCAGGTCGGGACGGACCATTCGTGCCCCCATGAAGCCCGGAGCTCCCCTACGGGGAGCTCCGGGGCACCCGTCTCAGGGTGCCGTGTGCAAAAAACGGCATATATGAGTACTGATACCAATTTAGTAGCAGCGTTTTTCCGCCCCACGAGCCCTTTTTGAGTTCCGCACAGGCTGCTTGGCGCCAAGATATTCCACATTCGCTTATTATCTCGGTCGCGCGCGCAGACGTGGTGTAAGAGTGTCCTGAGGTCCGTCGCTGCAAGTCCCGATGTTACTCCTTCTTGAGACCGCGCTTCTCGACTATCTCGTCCACTATCTCCCTGGCGCGCCGCCCGAGCGCGCGGCGCCT
>JAUMMZ010000048.1 GCA_031296755.1 Collinsella sp. | reverse complement strand
AGGCGCCGCGCGCTCGGGCGGCGCGCCAGGGAGATAGTGGACGAGATAGTCGAGAAGCGCGGTCTCAAGAAGGAGTAACATCGGGACTTGCAGCGACGGACCTCAGGACACTCTTACACCACGTCTGCGCGCGCGACCGAGGACTCCGACTTTAGCCCCGTAATCCGGCATAGTTTTGAAATAGCACCATATCCGTAGCAGCCCTTGATCTCCCGTGGACAGAGGGAAACGGATCATTTTTGCCTCACGAGGGCTGCCGCGTGACCCGTCTGCCACGAAATGGGCCTATCTACTACGTTTAGGCGGCAGCCCTCGACCACGTCAAGTAATGCGAAATGAAAACCGCAGGTAGAACGCTTGCGGTTTTTCATGAAAAGCGGCTATGGTCGGGGGTATCGAGTCAAACGTAGTAGATGGCCCGATTTCGTGGCGAGCGTTACCAACTGATCCCCCGGGGACGGAGGAAAACGGATCATTTTGACCTGTTGGCTCCGAGTCGCATCCGTTTTCCTGCGAAAACTCTCGTGTCTCAACTTTGGTGAGACATTTGTCTCACGCCCAAAATCAAATCTGGAACGTGTGTCACCTGCCCTAATTGTGTCTCATTTCGTAACTTTAGGCTGATGCAAGGTCTGAGACCGCGAGAAGGGAGACACGATGGGTAAGTACACGAGGGGTCTCTTGGCGGTGATACTGGCCGTAGTGCTGGTGTTGCCAGCCGCAGCATTCGCCATGCTGCCCGAGGCCAACGCCAGGTCCAGCACAGGAATGGACGGACCGATAATGACCGGAAAGGTCGCCGACCCCGACACCAGCGGTCGCTGGGAAATCTGGGCGGCAGGCCACGGTGGCAATAAGGTAACGACCCAAAACGTCGGTCGAATCTGGACCGACAAGACGGTCAAGGCAACCGAGGAAAACGAAGAGTCGGACTTTTTGACCACGCTTTCGGCGATGTCCTCGACGTCTAATTCAACCGTGACGGTCACCACGCCGCTTGACATCGTGATGGTGCTGGATGCCTCTGGCTCGATGGATGATCCTATGGGTGGCGGAGATTCCACCAAGCGTATCGATGCACTGAAGAGCGCTGCGAACAGCTTTATCAATACCATTGCCAAGCAAAACGAGGGTATCGAGGGTGTCGATAGGCAGCACAGGGTTGCCATTGTTAAGTTTGCGGGTGATAAGACCAATAAGGTCGGCAATGACCAGTACAAGAAAGGGCAATTTTGGTACAACAACTCGCAGGTGATGAAGGGTTTGACCGATTGCTCTGGCGGCAACGTGAAAGTTCTTGAGGATACAGTTGCTGGAATCAAACCAAGCGGTGCCACGCGTGCCGACTATGGTCTGGAACTGGCCGGGGATATCACTTTTGGCCGCGCAGATGCCAAGAAGATCGTTGTGTTCTTTACCGACGGCAAGCCAACGAGCTTCAGCGAGTTTGATTCTGACGTCGCCAAGGGTGCCGTGACGGCTGCCAAGAAGATGAAGGATGGCAAAGCCACCGTTTATACCATCGGCATCTTTAGTAGAGCGGACCCCGCTGACGATCCCTCGAAAGAGGGGACAAGCGACGTCAACAAGTTTATGCACGCCGTGTCGAGTAATTATCCCGATGCCACGTCGTATGCGAGCGACAAGCTTGGCACACGCGCGGAAAACTCCGACTACTACAAGTCGGCGACCAACGCCGAAGAGCTCAAGAAGGTCTTCGACGACATCTCACAGGCCATCACATCGGAGGCGCCTTATCCGACCGAAATCCATAAGGGCTACGACGAGACCAAGTCCGGCTACATTACGTTTACCGACGAGCTGGGCGACTTTATGCAGGTCGACGGATTTACCGAAGTCGTCATCAACGGCACGCCGTTTACCGAGGCGAGCAAGACGTTCAACAAAGAAACCAATACCGACACATACGAGTTCACCGGCAAGGCAAAAGACCTGCTCATCACCGTGCAGCGTGCTGGCGCTGACAATCCCCAGAAGGGCGATATCGTAACGGTTAACATTCCTGCGTCGTTGATTCCGCTGAGCCACTTTAAGACCGTAGACGGCAAGCTTTCGGTCGACAACGTTAAGCCCATTCAGGTGAAGTATGCCTCGAGCGTGAAGAGCGCCGCACTTGACAACCTGTTTACGCCCGAGAAGGTCACGGGGCTCAAGGACTACATCGAGCATAATACGACTGTCGTTGACGGCACCAAGACCGTGAGCTTCTACGCGAACAAGTGGAGCGGTGGTGCGTTGGGTGATACGGTTGCGACCTTTGAGCCGGCCGACACCAACCGCTACTACTACTTCCAGAAGCAGACTCCCATTTACACGGACAAGGACTGCACACAGCCTGCAAAGAATTCGCTGACAGATACTGGCACCTATTACTACAAGGATGAGTTTGAGGAGCAGGGCGAGAACGGCGAGGCCAAGCCCGCCACTGCCGTCATCGAGTTTATCGGCGGCGACGCTGCCAAGTTTGACGGCGCTATTGTTGCCGACAAGGACGGCAACCTTTCGTTTAGCGTGGGAACCGCGCGTCTGGCCTTTATCGACGAGCTCCACACCACCAAGGGCAGCGTGGGCGGCAACAGCACTGGTACCGCGACCGACGTTCTCAACCCCAAATGGAACAACGTGTCCGCCAAGGCGGCTGCGACGCATGTCAATTCCTATCTGGGCAACAACGGCAAGATCAGCTTTGCGTATGACATGACGCCGGCAATGGTGAACACCAAGGCCAGCTTTGGTCTAACCAAGGTGCTCGAGGGTCGCGACTGGACGAATGCTGACGCGTTTGAGTTTGGCCTGACATCCGAGAGCGGCGCCCCGATGCCTGCGGCTAGGACTGCGACCGTGCGCAAGGCTGACCTGGACCAGGGCAAGGCTGCCATCGACTTCGGCACGATCGAATACACCGAACCTGGCACGTACGTCTACAAGGTCAGTGAAAAGCATGCCGGGACCACGATTGACGGCATCGCCTACAGCAAGAACGTCGCGGAGATCACCGTGACGGTAACGCCCGACAAGGAGGGCGAGCTCAGCGCCGCTGTGAAGGTGGCCTGGAGTGAAGCCGAAGTGACCGAGTTCAAGAACGTCTACGCTGCGGATCCTGTTGAGTCCAGCGTTACCGACCAGATTACCGTGGCCAAGTCCCTGACCGGGCGCGACTTGACGGAAGGCGAGTTCAGTTTTGAGCTGCGCGAGGTTAAGGGCGAGGACTCTGAGCTTATCGAGACCGTTGCGAACGCCGCCGACGGCAAGGTGACGTTCAGCACCATCAAGTACACCGAGATCGGCCAGCACACCTACATGCTGCGTGAGGTCAAGGGCGACGCCGGTGGCATCACCTATGACGATACGATCTACACTGTCGTGACGACCATTGCCGATAACGGCAAGGGCCAGCTGGCCGCTACGCACGAGCTGAAGGGCGCCAAGGACGTCAAGAGCATCGAGTTCAAGAACGCCTACACCACAAATGCTGCCGAGGCATCGCTTACGGGCATCAAGAACCTGCAGGTCGCCGACGGCTTGACCCCGGCTGACATTGCCGGCAAGTTCACCTTTACCGTGACCGGTGAAGAGGGCGCACCCATGCCCGCGAACGCGAGTGTGACCAATGATGCCAAGGGCAAGGTCGACTTTGGCAAGATTACCTTTACGCTCGACGACCTTAACAAGGCTCTGGGCGAGAAGTCCGAGAAGCGCGAGCACACCTTTACCTACACCGTGACCGAGTCCGGCGAGGTCGCTGGCGTGACCAACGACGCCAAGCTGTCGCGCGAGGTTTCCTTCACCGTGACTGATGACGGCAAGGGCAATCTGAGCGTATCCCACAAGCCGGACGGCGATGTGGCATTTACGTTCACCAATACCTATAACGTGACGCCTGTCGAGACGAGCGTCACCGACCAGATTACCGCGACCAAGGTCCTGACCGGGCGCGAGCTTGCTGCCGGCGAGTTCTCCTTCGAGCTCGTCGAGGGCGAGGGCGAGGACGCCAAGGTTATCGCCACCGGCACTAACGCCGCCGATGGCAAGATCACGATGAGCGCCGTGAAGTACACCAAGGCCGGAACGCACGCCTACACGCTGCGCGAGGTCAAGGGCGGAACCATCAGCAAGGGCGTCACCTACAGCGATGCCGAGTACACCATCGAGACCACCATCACGGACAACGGCGACGGTACGCTCAGCGCCACGCATGTTCTGAAGGACGACGTCAAGGCTGCAACTTTCGAGAACGCTTACAGCGTGACCCCGCTCGACGCAGAGTTCGACTTTGGCCTGGGCAAGGCCATCGACGGTCGCGACTGGACGGACTCCGACAAGTTCAGCTTTACCATTACCGCTTCCGAGGGCACCCCGCTGCCCGATCCCGCAACCGTAACCGTGAGTAAGAAGGACGCGAAGGACGGCATCGCCGCCATCAAGTTCGGCAAGATCCACTACACGGCTGCCGGAACCTACAAGTATGAGATCCGCGAGAACGCGGGTAATACGGTCGGCATGACGTATGACTCCCACGTCGCGACCGCCGAAGTAACCGTGACCGAGGACGGCGATGGCAACCTGACCGCCAACGTCACCAAGAAGGAAAACGGACGCTTTACCAACACGTACCGCACTGAGCTTAACTACACCGCGGCCGGCGGTCTGTGGCTCAGCAAGTATCTGGACGGCCGCCCCATGACCGAGGGCCAGTTCACCTTTACCGTGACACCTGCTGACGACGCTTCGGCTCGCGCGCTCGGTCTGCTGCCCGGGGCCAACAGCTTCAAGTCTCCCGAAGCGGCAGAGGCAACGGTCGGACTGATCGACATTCTGGCTGGTCATGAGGTTAAATTTACGCAGGCTGACGCCGGCAAGACCTTCAAGTACACCGTGGCCGAAAAGAACGACGGCCAGCCCGGTTACACCTATGACGACGCCGAGCGCACCGTGACGATCGCTATCGCCGACGATGGCGCCGGCACGCTCACTGCTACCACGACCGTTACTGGCAACCCCGACAAGGGAACGCCGGTAACCGAGTACAAGACTGGTGCCGCTGCGGTCGAGAGCGCTGTGGTCCCGTTCGTCAACAGCTATAGCGCCACGACCGATGCACCTGGTGGTGCCGTTGCTCAGGTCGTTGCCACCAAGACCCTGACCGGTCGTCCACTGGCCGACGGCGAGTTCTACTTTGGCATCGCCTACGCGGGCGAGACGGAAGCCATCAGCGGTACGCCGACGTTCAACTATAACGGCCAGGTGAGCTTTGGCGCTCTGCATTACACGACCGATATGCTTGCCGACCTGGTAAGCACCGGGCGCGCCATCCGCACCGACGCGGACGGCAAGCTTGCGTGGACTATCAACTACACAGCCTTTGAGTACACGAACTCGCTGGCCGGCATGGGCATTACCGCCGCTAAGTCGAGCTTTAGCTTTAAGGTCATCGTTATCGATAACGGCGACGGCACCCTGACGGCGACGACCGACTACGGTGATGCCAAGCCCGTGTTCGAGAACGTCTACGGCGCCGAGGCCGTCTATGCCACGCTCGCCGGCACCAAGAAGCTCCAGGCAGACAAGGGCCTGACCCCGGCCGACATCGCGGGCAAGTTCACCTTTACCGTGACTGCCGATGAGGCGGGCGCCCCGATGCCCGAGCATACGACTGCGACCAACGACACGGCCGGCAACGTGGACTTTGGCAAGATTCGCTTTACGCTCGAGGACCTCAACCGCGCCCTGGGCGTGACGACCGATGTGACCGATAAGGTCGAGGCAGACGAAGCTGACGAAGCCGAGGCCGACGCCGACGCTGATGCCAACGCCGACGAGTCCAGCGACGAGTCCGAGCCCGCAGCCCCCACCGCTCCGCGTTCGCACGCCTTTACCTACACGGTGGCCGAGTCCGGTAGCGCCCCTGGCGTGACCAATGACACCAACGCCACGCGCAAGGTTTCCTACACCGTGACCGATGACGGTGCCGGACGTCTGAGTGTCGTGCGCAACGGCGACGACGGTGCGGACTTCACGTTCACCAACACGTACAGCGTGGCGCCCGCCGACTCTTCCGTGACCGGTCAGGTCAAGACGGTTAAGCGTCTGATCGGCCGCGATCTTGCAGCTGGCGAGTTCACGTTTGAGCTGCTCGAGGATGGCGTGACTGTCGCTAGTGGCACCAACGACGCCAACGGTAACGTTACGCTGAGCCCGATCCGCTACGAGGCGCCCGGTACGCACACGTACACGCTGCGCGAGGCTTGCCCCAACGCGCTCGGCCTGTACAAGGGTGTCACCTATGACGGCACGACCTACACCGTCGTGACCACCGTCTCCGACAACGGCGACGGCACGCTGACCGCGTCGCACAAGCTCGAGGGAACTACCGAGTCGGCTGGCTTTACCAACAAGTATCACGCCATGCCCACGCAGGTTTCCATCGGCGCCATCAAGGTACTCGAGGGACGCGAACTCAAGAAGGACGAGTTTAGCTTTAAGCTCGTTGGCGAGGACGTCGAGTCCACCGTCACCAACGATGCCGACGGCAAGATCAACTTCGACAAGTTCGAGTACGACGAGCCCGGTACGTACGTCTACACCATCAGCGAGGTCAAGGGCGACGAGGCCGGTATGACCTACGACAAGTCCGTCTTTACCGCGACCGTTAACGTGGTCGACGACGGCGAGGGCAACCTCAAGGCGAACGTCGCCTTTACCAAGGGCGACAAGAGCGTCGAGGGTATCGTGTTCAACAACACGTACAAGAAGTCCGAGACGCCCGTGCCGACGCCCGATCCCGGCACGCCCAAGACCGTGACGAACATCGTCAAGACGGTCAAGGGTTTCCTGCCCACCACGGGCGACCAGCAGGCTGCCGCACTGCTCATGGCATTTGTTATCGCCATGGCCGGCGTCGGAGCCCTAGTCTGGGGTATCCGTAAGCGCTAGGCGCGCTGACAGCGCCCGGGGCCAAAAGGCCCCGGGCCGCTGGCGAAAAGCCAAAAATGTAGCCCCCACCCCACCCCCAGCCGCCACGGAGGTATCTCCCTCCTCCGTGGCGGCGCTTTTGTGCGTAGGCGAGAAGGGCTTGCCATGGAACCGGCCCATCTACTACGTTTAGTCCCTTACCCCCAACCATGCCAAAAAACGCGAAAACAAAACCGCAGGTAGAACGCCTGCGGTTTTGTTCAAAACGGGGGTATGGTTGGGGATGTCGGGTCAAACGTAGTAGATGGGCCGATTCCGTGGCGGGCGCCGTCAGCCGACCTCCGCGGGCGGAAGAAAACGGATCATTTTGGTTCCGCGAGGCCTGGGATGGTATCCGTGCGGGACTATCCGAACAAAACTATGTCGGTTTACTACGATGAATTCGACATTCCCGACCATGATTGCATTTTTCTAAATATCGCAAGCGTTCTACCTGCGGTTTTGCAAGCGCGCAATTTACCGTGGTCGAAGGTGGGCGATTCATCGTAGTAAACCGGCATAGTTTTGAGTTGATCCGTTGGGGACGGAGGAAAACGGATCATTTTTGGCTCTGTACGGCTTGCGGGGCGTCGGTATGTGACCCCACTGTTCCAAAACTATGTCGGTTTACGGGGCCGAATCGCGAACCCCCAACCATGCCGATAGTTGCAAGAATAAAACCGCAGGTAGATGAGCCGTCAATTTTCGAAAAAAGCAAGTATGGACGGGGTTCCTGGGTTTAGCCCCGTAAACCGGCATAGTTTTGAAATGGCATTAAAGCGGTAGCAGACATTTTGCTATGCCGGGGTGGTCGGCCGTTGGGCAACTACCCTCGCAGGTAGGCGATGGCGATCTGCGTGCGGTTGCGCAGGCCCATCTTTGCCAGGATCGAGCTGATGTGGTTGCGCACGGTGCCTTCGCCCATGTAGGCGGTGGCGGCGATCTCCTTGTTGTCGAGGCCGCGGGCGATGAGCTCGGCGACTTCGAACTCGCGGTCGGTCAGGCTGGCGAAGGCTGCGGGCCGGCGGGGCGTGCCCGCTTTGACGCCCGTTCCGTCAAAGTCGATGTCCTCGATCGCCTTGCCCTCGAGTATGCGTTTACCGTCCATGACCTGCGCCAACGCCGGCGGAATGGCGGCGACATCGGTCTTGATCAGGTAGCCGCGGGCGCCGAGCTTGAGCGCCGACACAATGTACTCGTCATCCGAGAATGTCGTCAGAAACACCACGTGCGCCGAAGGGTCGCGCTCAAGGATCTCGCGTGCCGCCGAAAGTCCGTCACGCCCCGGCATCTGAATGTCGAGCAGTGTGATATCGGGCGCGTGTTCGACATAGAGCGAAACCGCATCGTTACCGTTGGCACCGGTGCCCACCACTTCGATCTGCGGCTGGGCGCCCAGGATAATCTTGAGCGAATCGACCACCAAGCGGTCGTCGTCGACAACGATGAGCCTCATCGGCCCTCATCTCCTTGCTGTTTGGGAACGGTGGCAAACACGCGCCAGCCGCCGGCGCTGGCACGCGAGCCGGCGGTGAAGGTGCCGCCAAGCGCCTCGATGCGCTCGCGCATGGAGGCGAGCCCCATGCCCTCCGCGGCACCGCGGCTGCTTGCTCGGACCCCGCCCGCGCCATCGTCGGTAACGATGAGCTGGTAAAACGACGGATGCTCCATGCATCGTACGGTGACGGTCTGGGCGCAAGCGTGGCGCATGGTGTTGGAGAGCGCCTCGCGCAGGACCGCCGCAAAGTAGTTGGCGACGTTTGCGGGTGCATGCTCGGTCATAACTTCAAGCTCAATCTGCGGACCGCCGTCCGAGCGCGCGCCTTCAACAATGCGTTCGAGCTGCACGGAAAGGTCGACAGCGTTGTCGTTGAGCGCGTGGACGCTGGTGCGCACAAGCTGGAGTGCCTCGTCAACCGTGCGTTTAACGTCGGCGAAATCGGCGGCGACGCCGGGCTCGTCGGCGTGGACCACGCGCAGCGCTTCGGCCTGCAGCGAGGCGCGCGTGAGCTGGTGGCCCACATTGTCGTGGATCTCGCGCGCGATGCGGGCGCGTTCGGCGAGCGTCGCGAGCTCGACTTCGTAGTCCTGGCGATCGGCAAGATCGCGGTTGCATGCCTCGAGCGCGAGGGCTCGTTCCTGCAGCTCGTCGCGGGTACGGCGCATGCGCTGCTGCTCGCGCTCTAGCTGGGCGGTACGTAGCGATAACAAGGTGGCGGCAACCGAAAGGATGGCGGTCAGCAGGAGCGTTCGGGCGGTGAGCGCGTCGGTGCGAAGGTCCGCGACGAGCGCAAAGACAAAGGCGATGCCAATGCTCAGCACGACCCAGGCGTGCTCGCGGCGCACCCGCCGCGCAATGTCATAGAGGGCGAGAGGCGCAAACGGCACAAACGGCGGCACGAAGACGGCCGCGATGATGTAAGCGTAGCTCGCGGCCTCGCTTGTGCGGCACGTGCGATCCTTCTGCGCGAGCTCGGCCAGCGAGGTGGTAATAACGCCAAGGCAAAACGCCGCGACCAGGCGAGCGTCCACAGCAAGGCCCGTGGCGGCTGCGATACAGCACGCCAGCACGATCGATTTGTCGAAAAGCCTGTTCATACGGGTATTGTACGCGAAGTCGCGTGTGGTGGAGGGGCCGCCCGCGTGACCGTGACATTCCTCCCGCACGGTAAATTGGGAGCGCCGGCGGGCCACGCGGCCAAGCCCCGCATTCGTGACAAAGCTCACTGGCGCGCGCCGGCGGCTCCTGCGATGATGCAATCGTACCGGGCCGCAATCAACGGAAGGGCCGACTCATGACAGACATCGTCCACGTCGAAAACCTCGTCAAGCGCTACGACGATCTTATCGCGCTCGACCACTTTAACCTGAGCATCGCCCCCGGCGAGATCTTTGGTCTGCTGGGCCCCAACGGCTCGGGCAAGACCACGTCCATCAACTGCATTCTGCAGCTGCTCGCCTACGACAAAGGCGCCATCGAGCTGTTCGGCGAGCCCATGACGCCCGCCCGCTACGACCTCAAGCGCCGCATCGGCGTGGTGCCGCAGCAGGTGGCGGTGTTTGACGAGCTTACGGTGCGCGAGAACATCGACTATTTCTGCAGCCTTTACGTCAACGACCGCAAGCGCCGCCGCGCGCTGGTGGACGAGGCGATCGACTTTGTCGGGCTGGGCGACTTTACCAAGTTTCGCCCCGGCAAGCTCTCGGGCGGCCTGGCGCGTCGCCTCAACATCGCCTGCGGTATCGCGCACGAGCCCGAGCTCATCTTTTTTGACGAGCCCACGGTGGCGGTCGACCCGCAGAGCCGCAACGCCATCCTGGAGGGCATCTGCCGCCTGCGCGACGAGGGCGCCACGGTGGTGTATACCAGCCATTACATGGAGGAAGTCGAGCAGATTTGCAGCCGCATCATGATCATGGACGGCGGCCGCGTGCTGGCGCAGGGCACCAACGACGAACTCAAGCGCATGATTCAGATGGGCGAGCGCGTGACCGTCGAGGTCGGCGCCGTCGAGACCGCCACGGTTGAGCGCCTGCGTGCCCTCGAGCATGTGCTTTCGGTTGGGCTGTCGGGCGGCGAGCTCGTCTGCACCTGCGAAGCGAGCCCGCACAATCTGGTCGACATCCTCGATACGCTGCGCGCCGCCGACGTGGCGCTCGGCCGCGTGTGGAGCGAGCCGCCGACTCTCAACGACGTGTTCCTCGAGATCACCGGCCGCGAGCTGCGCGACTAGGGGGCAGCCATGTTCAACACCATCATCACCACGGTCAAGACGCTGCTGCGCCGGCCGAGCACGTGGGTTTGGGGCGCGATCTTTCCCGTCGCGCTTTCCACGATGTTCATGTTTATGTTTGCGAACCTCAGCTCCGACGGCACGGTCGACCCGGTGCCGGTGGCCGTCGTGGCGGATGAGGCTTGGGACGCCTCGACCTTTAAGGACGTGGCGACGTCGCTTGCCAAGGGAGGCGACGACCAGCTGCTCGAGATCCACGAGTGCGAAGACTTGGCTGCCGCGCGCAAAGCGCTCAAGTCCGGCGAGGTCGCGGGCATCTACACGGTCGACGACGCGGGCACGCCCAAGCTCACGCTGCTTTCGAGCTATGACAACTCGCGCGCCTCGTCGGTGCTCACCGACCGCAGCATTCTGGAGACGGTGGCAAGTTCGTATACGCAAAATGCCGAGCTCATGTCCCAGATTGCCCAGGACAACCCGGCGGCGCTCGCCGACCCGGAGGCGGTTGCGCGCGCCCTGTCGCTCGAGGGCGGCACCCGCCGCGTTAGCCTGACGCGCACCACGCCCGATGGCACGGTCATCTACTACTACGCGCTCTTTGGCCTGGTTGCGATGATGTCTGCCGAGTTTGCTGCCTTGAGCGTCGTCGATTTGCAGCCCAATCTGTCGGGCCTTGGCGCGCGCCGCTGCGTGGGCGGCCTTTCCAAGACGGCGTCGCTGGCCGGCATCTTTGTCGGCTCGTGGCTGGTCTCCTTCGCCTCGATGACGATCGCGATTGGCTATGTGCGCCTGGTCGTGGGCGTCGACTTTGGCGGGCGCGAGGGACTGTGTCTGGTGGGCGGCGCCGCTTCCGCGCTTGCCGCCACGGGCCTGGGGCTCTTTGTGGGCACGCTTCCCGTTAAGGGCGGCAAGGCGTCCAAGTCCGGCATCCTTACGGGCTTTGCTACCACGTGCGCCCTGTTCGCCGGCCTCTACGGCGAGCCGGCGATGGCGCTTGCCGACGACGTCGCCCGCGCCTGCCCTGCCGAGTGCTGGCTCAACCCCGTCAAGCTTATCTGCGACATGTTCAACCGCCTGTATTTCTTTGAGGACCTGGGCCCCTTTGCCGTTCGCGCCGGCGCACTGGTCCTTATGGCGCTGCTGTTCGTTGCCGCCGCCACGCTGATCTTTGGAAGGAGCCACTATGAGCACCTTTAAGACCGCGCTTCGCATGGCGCTGGCGCACCCGTTCTACCTGCTCATCTATACGGTGTTCATCTCGCTCATGGGCGTATTCATCGCGGCATCGGTGAGCTGGAACTCGTCGCAGCTCACCGAGTACAAGCCCTACGATGCCAACGTGATTGTGGTCGACCGCGACGACAGCGACCTTTCGCGTGCGCTTACCAAGCATCTGGGTTCGCGCTTTGAGCTGGTCACGGGCGTCGGCGACGACACCTACGACCTTGCGGACGCGCTCTCCAAGAGCAACAGCGCCAAGGGCAGCGCCGACTGCGTGTTCTTTATCCCGGAGGGGTTTGAGGGCGACCTCGTTGCGGACGCTCGCGCGGGGGAGTCCCTGCCCAAACTCGACGTGACGTACGGCTCCGGCACCATGGCGGCGGCGCTTTCGTCTGCCGAGGCCTCGCGCTGGATCTCGCTCGCGGGCGCTGCGGCGGCACTTGAGCCCACTGCTTCTAACGGCGACGTTGCCAAGGCTGCCGAACACGCGGCCACCGAGCGTGCCGAGGTCCAGATCGATCAGGTCAAGGTCGACTCGACGGCCGCCGCCACGCTCGAGTCGTATTTCAACTTTGGTGCGTACGCGATTATCTCGTCGGTCATCGTGTCGGTGGGTCTGGTGTTCTCGGGCATGAACGAGCCCGAGCGCGTGCGTCGTATGGATGCCGGTCCAATCTCCGAGCGCCGGCGCTCGCTTGCCGTGTTTGCGGCCGCCGCCGTGATCACCGTCTGCATCTGGTTTGTGTCGAGCATGATGGGCGTCGTGGGCTTTGCCGGTGCGGTCGCCGAGGTCGGCGCGGGCCGTGTGTGCTTGGCGCTGGCAGCGACGTTTGCCCTGGCGTGCACGCCGCTGGCCGTTGGCTTTGCGCTGTCGAGCCTGGGTGCGCGCGAGGAGCTGCTCAACGGTGTGGGCAACCTGCTCGGCATGCTCATGACGTTTTTGGGCGGCGCCTGGATGCCGCTGTCGCTGATGGGCCCGGCCGTGCAGACGGTGGCGCACTTTGTGCCGACATATTGGGTGAACGACGCGATCGGCAAGGCGCTCGCCTCGGATTTGACGTCCGCCGTGCTGGGCGACATCGCCTGCGACCTGGGCGTCACGGCACTCTTCGCCGTGGCCATCGCCGCCGCGGGCCTCGCCCTCGCACGCGCCAAATCCCGCGCCTAGTCTGAAATAAAGTCCAGACCTCGCTCCAAAATAGTTCGCCAAGGTTTACTATTACGCTCATAAAGTAGTACGAGGCTAACAATGGGGGATACCATGGAAGCGCAGGAAGCCTACGTCCAGGTTAAGGATCTCAAAAAGCACTACGGCGATGGAGATGCATGCCTAACGGTGCTCGACGGCATCGACACGTCCATCAACCGCGGAGAGATTTGCGTCATGTTGGGGCCCTCGGGCTCGGGTAAGTCGACCTTTCTTAACCTGATCGGCGGCCTGGAGGATGCCGACGCCGGCTCTATTCTGGTGGACGGCTGCGACCTCACGGTGCTCAAGCCCACCGACCTGGGCGAATACCGACGCCGTGAGCTGGGCTTTGTCTTCCAGTTCTACAACCTGGTGCCCGACCTCACCATCAAGGAAAACATCGAGGTCACGGCACACCTGTCCAAAAACCCGCTCAACATCGACGACCTGCTGCGTTCACTGGGCCTCTACGAGCACCGCAACAAGTTCCCGCGCCAGGTCTCGGGCGGCCAACAGCAGCGTTGCGCCATCGGCCGTGCACTCGTCAAAAACCCGGGCCTGCTGCTGTGCGACGAGCCCACGGGCGCGCTTGACTACAAGGCGTCCAAGGAGATCTTGCAGCTCATGGAGGATGTCAATCACGAGTACGGCTGCACCATCATCATCGTTACCCACAATGCCGCCATTGCGCGCATGGCCAATCGCGTGCTGCGCCTGCGCGACGGGCGCATCGTCGAGGATGAGCTCAACGAGTCGCCCGTCGCGGCCGCCGAGCTCGATTGGTAGGCGGCGCCATGACACCTCTCGCAAAACGTCTCCCGCGCGAGCTGCGCCGCAATATTGGCAAGTACCTGGGCATCTTTTTGCTTATGTGCGGAAGCATCGCTCTCACCTCGGGCTTTTTGCTCGCGGCGCATTCCATCGGTTGTCTTATCGACGACATGCGCGATGCGTACACGATTGAGGATGGCCGCGTGACCACCTCCTTCGAGGCCACCAAAGACCAGCTCAAGGCCGCCGAGGATGCTGCCGGCGACGTCGGCGGCGTCACGCTCTACAAGAATTTCTCTATCGATGCCATCATCAAAAAGGCGTCCGGCGACGACGGCACCAAGCGCACGCTGCGCACCTATGCGCACCGCGCTAAGGTGGACATTGCGTCCTACTGTGAGGGCAAGCAGCCCAAGGCGGATGACGAGCTGGCCATCGACCGTGTCTTTGCCACCAATAACAACCTGTCCGTGGGCGATAAAGTCGAGCTCGAGGGCCGAACCTACACCATTTGCGGCATCATGACCCAGCCCGATAGCCAGGCGCTGTTCCTCAACAATTCGGACTTTACGGTGAACACCATCACGTACGGCGTGGCCGAGGTCAGCGACGCCGGCTTTGCCGCGCTCGAGGACGCCGGCGGTGCACCTGCCTACACCTACTCCTTTACCTTTACCGATCGCGACCTCCCCACCGCGGACCGCACCGATGCCGAGCAAGCTATGGTGGAGGCGCTCGCCGATGCCGATGCACGCGTGGATGACCTCATCGACGCCGATTCCAACCAGGGCATTGGCTACGCACGCGACGACGTGGACGGCGACTCCATGATGTGGATGACGTTGCTCGACATTATCATCGTGATCATGGCATTTGTCTTTGTGGTCCTTACCGATGCCACCATCGAGGAGGAGAGCGCCATCATCGGCACGCTGCTCGCCAGCGGCTATCGTCGACGCGAGATCGTGCTGCACTACCTTGCGCTTCCCGCCATCGTGGGCGTGGTCGCGGCGCTTTTGGGCACTGCGCTCGGCATAGCGTTCTTTACCGAGCCCATGCGCGGCCTCTATTACGGTTCGTACAGCCTGCCGCCCTTCCAGGTGTACTGGAGCTGGGAGATCTTTGTGAAGTGCGCCGTGGTCCCCGCCGCTGCACTCATCCTCATCACGCTGGTGGGCCTGCTTCGCAAGATGGGCAAGACGCCGCTGCAGTTTCTTCGTCACGAAGCGAGCGGCAAGTCGGGTACCAAGCGTGGTATGCAACTGCCGGAGCGCATGGGCTTTGTTTCCCGCTTCCGCCTGCGTATCTTCCTGCGCAACCTGGGCAACTTTGCCACACTGTTCGTGGGCATTGCGTTTGCCTCGCTGCTGCTGCTCTTTGGCCTGGCGATTCTGCCCACGATGACGCACTACGCGGACAACCTCGAGACAAGCCTGGTCGCCGAGCACCAGTACACGCTCAAGGCCCCGCTGGAACTCGAGGGCACCGCCGAGGAGCGCGAGCAGTGGTCGGCACTCGAGCGCTTGCAGTCGGTTGACGGCGCGCTGCTTTCTGCCGCTCAGGATGCCGATGACGAGCTTGACGACGCGGCCGATACAGCGCAGGCGGCAGCCGATGCTGCGACCGCATCTCCGTCTGCCGAGAGCCTGGCCGTAGCGCAGGATGCGCTTGCCAAGGTCCAGGACAAGAAGGATGTGCTCTACGCGCGCCTTGACGATCTTGCCGATGCCCTCGGCTGCAACCGCGATGAGGCTATCGACCTGATCGACAAAGCCTCCAAGATTGACACTGACAACGACGATATCCACCCGGTCAATACGACCGACAACGGCGCGGGCGCAATCGCGCAGGCCGAGAAATACGCCGTTTACCTGCTGCAATACGACCGCGGCGATGGTAATGGCGAGGAGACGATTTCCGTCTACGGCATCTCGCCCGATTCGCGCTATTGGAAAGACCTCAACGTCGGCGATGGGCGCGTCGTCTTTGGCGGCGGTCTGCTCGACAAGTTTGGCTGGAGCGAGGGTCAGAAGGTCGCGCTCGGCGACAAGTACGAGGGTGAGCATTATTCCCTTGAGTACGCGGGCAAGGATTGTGCCTGGGGCTCCAAGTCGGACATGAATATCTATATGAGTATCGAAGACTTTAACGAGCTGTTCGACAACGACGCCGCCTACTTTAACGGCTATGTGAGCGACGAGAAGCTCGACCTCGATGCGCGTTACTTTGCCGGCGACACCACGCCCGACGACATGCGCGCCGTGGGCGACCAGTTCATCGGCATGATGAGCAAAATGATCGGCATGATGGTCGGGCTCGCGGTGTTTATCTTCCTGCTGTTTATGTACCTGCTGACCAAGGCTGTGATCGACCACAGCGCCCGTTCGATCAGCTACATGAAAGTCTTTGGCTATCGCGATAGCGAGATCTCGCATCTGTACATCCGGTCGATCACGCTGTGCGTGGCGGCGTCGCTCGTGCTAAGCCTGCCGGTCATTATTGGCTCGCTCACGGCCATCTTCCGCTCGATGCTGCTCGCCTACAACGGCAATATCGAGATCTACGTGCCCGCTTGGTCCATGGCTGCATGCGTCGGCATTGGCTTTGCGACCTACCTGGTCGTGGCGCTGCTACACACGCGTTCTATCAAACGTGTGGGCCTGGCCGAGGCACTCAAAGTCCAAGAGTAGTCGTTTAAGAACCTCCCCAACGACTAGGTTTCGCGCTTGACTTTGACCCTACTTTAACGGGTACCATCCTCTATGTCTGTAACGCCATATAGACCGAGGGGATAGATCTATGACCGCAACCGCACCCGCAGCACCCGCTAAGGTGTACTTCACCAACCTGCGCACGCATGCTCGCGAGAGCCAGCTCGACAAGCTCAAGCGCCTCATCCGTCACGCCGGAATTGAGCAGATCGACTTTGAGAACAAGTTCGTCGCCATCAAGATTCACTTTGGCGAGCTGGGCAACCTGAGCTTTTTGCGCCCCAACTACGCCCGCGCCGTCGCGGATGTCGTGAAGGAGCTGGGCGGCAAGCCCTTCCTTACCGACTGCAACACGCTCTATGTCGGTAGCCGCAAAAACGCGCTCGAGCACATCGACACCGCCTACCAGAACGGCTTTACCCCGTATGCCACGGGTTGCCAGATCATCATCGCCGACGGCCTCAAGGGTACCGACGAGGCGCTCGTCCCGGTCGAGGGCGGCGAGTACGTGCACGAGGCCAAGATCGGTCAGGCACTCATGGATGCCGATATCGTGATCAGCCTCACCCACTTTAAGGGCCATGAACAGGCCGGTTTTGGCGGCGCCATGAAGAATCTTGGTATGGGTGGCGGTAGTCGTGCCGGCAAGATGGAGCAGCATGCCGCCGGCAAGCCGAACGTCGCGACCGAGCACTGCGTTGGCTGCCATGCCTGCGAAAAGATCTGCGCGCACAACGCTATCTCGTTCGACGACACCCGCGAGCGCGAGCTTGCCAGCGGCGCTACTCGCACGGTGCACGTGGCCACCATCGACCACGATCGCTGCGTGGGCTGCGGACGCTGCATTGCGGCATGCAACCAGGACTGCATCAAGCCCGGCTATGACGCCGCGGCCGACGTGCTCAACTGCAAGATCGCCGAGTACACTAAGGCCGTCGTCGACGGCCGTCCGAGCTTCCATATCTCGCTTGCCATGGATATCAGCCCCAACTGCGATTGCCATCCCGAAAACGACACGCCTATCGTTAACGATATCGGCATGTTCGCGAGCTTTGACCCGGTCGCCATCGACCAGGCCTGTGCCGATGCCGTCATGGCATCCGAGCCGCTGCCCAACACCGAGCTCACCGACAGCGCCGCCAAGATGGAGCATAACCACGAGCATCTGGAGGGCGAGCAGGCCAAGGACCCCTTCTGCATCACGCATCCCGACACCGACTGGCGCGCCTGTATCGCACACGCCGAGAAGATCGGCCTGGGCACGAGCAAGTACGAGCTCATCGAGGTCAAGTAGCGCCTAGTTATTGGACAAATGAAGCGCTTTTCTGGCGCAAGTAGAGCAAAAGCCGCCCGTGGGCACAGCGCTCACGGGCGGCTTTCCGGAAGTATGCGGCAAATTTCGAGACCGCCGAGCACACGACGTTTTTTGGCAACAAAACCCCTGATAAATTGTTGGTAAAACTGCGGTCTGGACGGGCTTCCCGAGATTTTCCCCGCACTTCCGAAAATAGGGGGTCAGATAGACCAGTAAACCGTACTATTTGCCTAAAAATACTCGTCGAGGAAGTTGTTGACTGTGTTCCAGTAGAGCTCGGGGTCAACTTGCGCACTCTTGGCGTGGGTGGCGCCATGGATGGTGAGCTTTTGCTTGACCTTGCTGGCGCACGCGTCGTAGTTTTGGTCGAGCATGCTGTACGGCACAAAGGTGTCCTGGTCGCCGTGGATAAACAGCATGGGAACCGTCGCGTGTTTGAGTTGCTCCACGCTGCTCGCCTTATGAAAGTCGTAGCCCGCGCGCACGTTGCACACCAAGTCTGCTACATCGAGCAAGGGAAAGCTGGGCAGGCCGAACACGTCCTTGAGCTGCAGAGAAAACTCGTCCCAAACACTCGTATAACCGCAGTCCTCGATAATGCATTTCACGTTTGCGGGCAGAGATTCCCCCGCGACGTTCATGGCGGTTGCCGCACCCATCGACTCGCCAAAGACCAGGATGCGCGCCTCGGGGTCAGCTGCGACGATCCGCCCAATCCATGCGACGATGTCGAGGCGCTCGGGCCAGCCCATGCCGATATAGTCGCCGCCGGAGCGCTCGTGGGCGCGGGCGGCGGGTGCGAGTACGTTCATGCCGCGGTCATGGAATCGTTTGGCGTATCGGGCCATGCCGATGGGCTCGTTGGTATATCCATGTAGGCAGATAGCGTAATCGTGCGTGCTCTCTGGGGCGGCAAAATACCAAGCGGCGAGCTTGGTTCCGTCATCTGCGGTAAGGCTGCTGCTCTTGCGGTTGTCCTTAAACCACGCCCGCGCCTCGGTGTCCTCGGCATCCATCTGTTCGCCCTTTTCGGCGTCCTTGCCATCCTGCATCATCTTCATGGTGTATGGCGCGCGGGGATTCAGCGCGAAGTCAAACAGAAAGTTGCCGGCAAATCCGAGCAGCGCAACGACAACCACCAGCGCAACGATGCCGGCTATCTTGAGCTTTCGATGGGAACGTGCGTTTTGAGCCATGCGGTATTCTCCTATAAGATGTTAATACATCAACATTTAATGCAAGCGCATTATGGACGTTCGCCGTTGATGCGTCAACAAGCAAAGAATGGGTAAACAAAGGGTCACGTATGGTGCAAATTTCGCACGTACCTAGACGCTTTGATATAGTGTTGAGAACTCTTTACGTTGGAGGATGTAACCGGCATGTCCGATTCGAGCGACAGTTCTAAGCCGCGACCCAAGACCGCGGCCGTTCCACACTACACGGTGGGCGAGGAGATCATGAACTCCGTCACCCATGGTGTCGGCTGCCTGCTGGGTATCGCGGGCCTGGTGCTCCTGATCGTATTCGCCGCCCTGCGCGGCGGGGGCCCGGCCCACATGGCCGCGGCGATTGTCTATGGCGTCAGCATTATCCTCGAATACCTAGCCTCTACGCTCTACCATGCGATTCAGCCCGCGGGCGCTAAACGCGTGTTCCGCATTATCGACCACAGCTGCATCTACCTGCTCATAGCCGGCAGCTATACGCCGTTTTGCCTCATCACGCTCGCAAACGACGGCGGCGCTGTGCTGTTCTTTGCCGTGTGGGCCATCGCCATCATCGGCATCGCCCTCGAGTGTTTTATGCGTGAGCGTCAACCGCACTGGGTAAGCGGCCTGGTCTACCTGCTGATGGGCTGGCTCGTCGTCTTTAAGCTGCCCGAGCTCGTGTCGCTGCTCAACCCCGTGGCACTTGCCCTGCTCGCCGTCGGCGGCGTGTGCTACACCGCGGGCGTGCCGTTCTATATCGCCAAAAACGTGCGCTATCTGCACAGCGTGTTTCACCTGTGGGTGCTCGCCGGCAGCATCTTCCAGTTCATGGCGGTGATCCTCTTCGTAATCTAGCGACCATGCCTGCGCGTCCGCGTCCTCGTTTGGGCGCCAGTGCAATTGCTGTATCTGTCATCAACGTTTTACCCTAACGTCCCGAATCTTGGAGGTTCGAGAAACTCCCGATGGACATAACCATCTCCCTTATCACCACCCTCGTTTTGACCCTCATCAACGGCTACTTCTCCATGTCCGAGATGGCGCTCACCACGGCTAAGCGCGCCGTGCTGGAGCACGAGGCCGAGGAGGGCGACAAGCGCGCCGAGCGCGCCATTAAGCTGGCCGCCGATTCCGACCAGCTGCTCGCCACCATCCAGGTCGCCATCACGCTCGTGGGCTTTGCCTCGTCTGCCGTCGCCTCGACGAGCCTGTCCGACCCGCTTGCCACATGGCTCACGAGCTTTGGCATCGCGCCGCTCTCCGCCATCGCGCGTGGCCTGGCGCCGGTTATCATCACCGTCGCGGTCGCCTTCGTGTCTATCGTGATCGGCGAGCTGGTTCCCAAGCGCATTGGACTGGCCAACGCCGAGGGCGTATCCAAGCAGGTCGTGGGCCCGCTGTCGTTTTTCCAAAAGATCGCCCACCCGCTCGTGTGGCTAACTGGTGCTTGCTCCGATGGCCTGGCCCGCATCCTGCGCATCAAGAGTGCCGACGACCGCCAGAACGTCTCGGAAGAAGAGATCAAGTACATGGTCTCGGAGCAGGACGACCTGCTCGACGAGGAAAAGCGCATGATCCACGAGATCTTCGACCTGGGCGACACCGTTGCCCGCGAGGTCATGGTGCCGCGCGTGGACACCACCATGTGCGAGGACGACGAGACGGTCGCCGACGTGCTGTCCACCATGCGCCAGACCGGCTTTAGCCGCATCCCCGTCTATCACGAGGATCCCGACAACGTCGCCGGCATCGCGCACATCAAGGACCTGATTCAGCCCGCGCTCGACGGCAAGGGCGACCAGCCCATCGCCGGCTTTTTGCGCGACGCCACCTTTGTGCCCGACACCAAGGACATCCTGCCGCTGCTGTCCGAGATGCAGACCTCGCACGACCAGATCGTGGTGGTCGTGGACGAGTACGGCGGCACGGCCGGCATCATCACCATCGAGGACATCGTCGAGGAGATCGTCGGCGAGATCGAGGACGAGTTCGACCCCGACAACAAGTATCTCACGCGCCTTTCGCGCCGCGAGTGGCTCGTTGATGGGCGTTTTTCGTGCGATGACGCGATTGAGCTTGGTTGGCCGCTTGAGGAAAGCGATGATTATGAAACCATCGCCGGCTGGATTTTGGAGCTTTGCGACTCGGTGCCCGACATCGGAGAGGTGTTTGAGGTCGCGGGGTACAAGTTTAAAGTGCAGTCGATGCGTGGCCAGCGCATCTCGCTCATTCGCGTGATCGCTCCGGCCGAAACCGATAAGAAGGATTCCGAGTCTTCGGTAGACGAGCCGACGACGTCGGGTGCGGGTTCCGCGAATCCGCACGACGGCGACGAGTAGGACAAGGAAGAGTAGGGGAGAGTTATGGCAGGCCTGTTTAACATCCTTAAGGTCACCGTCAGCGAGGACAAGATCTGCGCGCACGTGCTGGTGAACCCTGGCATGCCGCTCATGACCTCGGAGGATATCGAGGCCACGGCGCGCGTGTATTACCTGGTGCCGGCGATTGCCAAGCACCTGTGCCTGGGTGATTCCGGTCGCGAGTTCCAGGACTGCATGGGCCAGACCGAGCTTTGCCATCTGCTTGAGCATGTGACGGTCGAGCTCATGAACGAGACCGGTCTTGCCGGTAGCATCTCGTGCGGCCGCACGCGCGTAAGCGAGCACGACGAGCGCGTCTTTGAGGTTGAGCTTTCGTGCCCCGACGACGCGCTGGCCATCGGTGCGCTGTCTTCGGCCACCTTTATGATGGACTGGGCCTATCTGCACGCCGACCAGCCTGCCCCCGACGTGGAGGGCACGGTCGCGGGCCTGCGCAACCTGGTGCTGGGCATGCGCGCCGAGGCCGAGGGTAAGGATCCTCACGAGGCCGTCGCCGCTGCGAACGGCGAAGATGCTGCCGAGGACGAGGGCGCTGACGAGGGCGCTGACGAGGGCGATGCGCCGGTCGACGCCGAGCCCGTTTCCGATGCGACCGCCGAGCCCGTTTCCACCGAGCCCCAGGGTGTCCCCAACTTTGACGACGAGCCCCAGGTGGCGATTGATACCGAGGGCGCGGTTGCCGAGAACCACGAGGCCTCCGCTGCCGTCTTTGGCGGTGCGGCGACGGTTCCGGCAGGGCCTGCGCATGAGGGCGGCCTGCCGCTCGTGGACGGCGCCGGCGAGGACCCGGGTGCCACGGTGGCCATGCCGGCTATGCCCCAGGAGTAGGCCTACGCGTTTATCACCATCACGTACCTGCGCCTTTGCCGTACGCAGATGAGCGGAGCGGCAAGTGATGCGCTGCGGGTATAATGGACAGCATTCAAACGGTGGGCACCGACGTGCCCGCAGGAGAGGAATGATCATGGGTAAGACTTTCAGCTTTGTCTCCGGCGCACTTTTTGGTGCCGCTGCCGGCGCTATTGTCGGCGTTGCTCTGGCCCCGCGCTCGGGCGCCGAGACCCGCGCCATGGCTGCCGATATCGCCAACGACGCCTGGGACAATATGCGCGACACCTACGAGCACAGCGCCGAGGAGGCCCGTGCTGCGGTGAATGACTTTGGCCCGATGGTCGACGCCAAGACCGACGACCTGCGCGCCAAGGTCGACCTGGCCCGCGAGCGCATGGACCAGCTGCGCGAGCAGCTCAACGACGCCATTTCGGGCAGCAACGTGACGCCTGCCGCCGACGTCGTGGTCGAAAACGCCGTCGAGGCTGATACCGAGGCTGCGGAGCCCTCGACCGAGGCATAATGCGCGCCGGGGATTTTGTCGGCGCCAAGATCTATCGCAAGCCTACTGAGGACAAGCGTACCAAAAAGGACGGCACACCGCGCAGCCCTAAAAAGCTCGGAAAGATTCACTTTCCGGTCTTTACCCCGGGCGGTACGCGCGTGGTCGGCTTTATGGTCCGCCAGTCCGATATCGCGGGTATGATCGAGCGTCCCGACCGATTCGTAGCGCTCGACGCCATTGGTGTCTACGAGGGCGCCATCGCGGTTGACGACGTCAAGGGCACCTACGATACCGCTGCGGCCAAGCGCCTCGACATCAACCTGGACGATTGCATCATCTGGGTCGGTATGGACGTGCGCACGGAATCGGGCGACGTCGTGGGCTATTGCTCGGACGTTGAGTTCAAGCCGCGCTCGGGCATCGTGCAGGCATTCTATGTGACCGCCGGTGCTGCTTCGAGTGTTTTGGTTGGTGACACGCAGGTGCCGCCGACGATGCTGCGCGGCTACGAGAACGGCGCGATGGTCGTCTCGGACGAGGTCAAGTCGCTCGGGTATTCGGGCGGTGCGGCTGCCAAGGCCGCCGAGGCCAGCGTCGTGGTGGGCGACAAGGTCAAAAAGGGCGCCAAGGTGCTCGACGACAAGGGATCGGTTGCCGTGGACAAGGGCAGTCGCGCACTGGGCAAGCAGCTCGGCAAGACGCGCGGTATGTTCAAGGCCTTTAAGGACGAATATCAAAAGGCGAGCGGGGGCTCGTCAAAAGCTAGCAAATAGCGACGTACCAATTGATGGGAGGCAAGCCGGAGACCTGTTGCTCCGGCTTGCTGCGTTTATGGGGGAGGGCATATGCGCCAAAACGGATCTAACTTAAACGGGCGCTCGGGTGCGCGTCCGACGGCGCGCCGCGACCTGGGGCAGCTGCCCAGCGGTCAGCGCAAGCGTCACCGTAAGCCCGGCGCGATGTATCTCAACCATAGCCGCGGCTTTAGCGACCGCAGCGCTCGCATCGGCAACGGCCGCACGCCCCGTCGTCCGTCTCGCCTGCCCTATGCGCTCATCGCCGTGGGCTGCGCGCTCGTGCTGTTTGTCGCCGCCGTTGTGGGCTACGTCAACCGCAGCGTGGATGTCGTCCTCAACGGCCAGGAGACTGCAGTGCGCGTCGGCTCTACGCTGCAAAATCTCATCGACGACCAGGAGCTGACCGATACCTACGACGCTGGTGATCTGCTGGCCGTTGACGACAGCGTGCTGACCCGCCATGGCGGCGAAAAGCTGTCGGTAAAGGTGGACGGCAAGCGCATAAAACAGGGCAAGTGGAAAAGCCGCGAGCTTACGGGTGGCGAGAAGGTGACGGTCAAGGACGGCCGTGACACGTATGAGAAGCACGAGGTCCAGGCGACGGTTATCGAGCCCAAGCTCAAGGTCGAGGGCACGGGTGCCATCGAGTACGTCAAGACGTGGGGTATCCAGGGCCGCTCCGAGGTGTGGGTCGGCGAGCAATCGGGCAAGACGCAGGACCGCGGCGAGGTCGTGCCCGCCACCGATTGCGTGGTCGAGTGCGCGAGCGTGGCACCCAAGGGCAACGAAAAGTACGTTGCGCTGACGTTTGATGAGGGTCCGAGCGGAGCGACCAAGCAGATCTTGCGGGTGCTTAAGGAAAAGGGCGTCACCGCGACGTTCTTCCTGTCGGGTGATGCGGCCGAGGCCTCGCCCGCCACGGCCAAGGCGATTGTCGATGCCGGCTGCGAGGTCGGCTCCAACAGTTACAGCGACGAATCGCTCAAGGGCCAGGACCGCGATGCGGTGCGCGAGCAGGTTTCGAAGGGCACCGAGGCGATCAAGTCCGCGACCGGAACGTCGACGATGCTTTTGCGTGCTCCCTACGCAGCCTTTGACGAGCAAAACTGGATTGATGCGATGGACCTGGTGTCTGCCGTGGTCTCGTGGAATATCGATTCGGGCGACTGGCTGCTCAACGGTGCCGACGAGCAGGTCTCGACGGTGCTCGATTCGGTGACGCCGGGCAACATTGTGTTGCTGACCGATAACGATGAATGCGCCGAGCAGACGCTCGAGGCGCTGCCGCAGATTATCGACGGGCTTATTGCCGACGGCTACAAAATCGTGACATTGAGCGATCTGGTCAAGACGGATACATCGCTGAGCAAAAAGCTCACCTCGCTGACGAAGGCCGCCATGCCCAAAAACGCCGTGTTCCCCCAACTTGCCGAGGACGACGACACCACAGAGTAGTCATTGGGTAGTCGTTTAAGAACGTCCCCAATGGCTATGTCACGGATGCGTCAGCGTTTGGTATGCCTGCAATGTGCAGCGCATAAATTCGATACCGCAGGGCGATGCTGATGCTATAGTTACTGCGGTTAATGAGGGTCAAGAGAAAGGTTACAGGTGAAATCCAAACCTCGACCATACAGTCGATGACCCCATGCAGGTGCTTTTTGCGCATGCACGGGGTGTAAGCGTCGAGCGGCGTGCCGCCCGCGCATGCGTATACATATCCAGAAGCCCCCGGACGCCGCACATGCGGCCGCGTTCGGAGGAATAATGATGGGGAGCACCATTGAATTATCTGAGTGAGATGCTCAAATTGCCGGTCTTGGACGTCGATGGCGAAAAGCTCGGCGTGGTCAACGATTTTGGTATTGCTACCGGCGAAGTTTTTCCACACGTGACGTCGCTCGCGTTCCGCGGTCCCGGCAAGACGCCGTTTATGATCAGCTGGCGCAAATGGGTCGACCGTATCGACGAGACGGGTGTACACCTTAAGACGTCGGCCACCGAAATCCGTTTTTCGTACCTGCAGCCGACCGAACTCTTGCTTGCCCGCGACGTGCTCAACAAGCAGATTGTCGACACGCAGGGCATGAAGGTCGTGCGCGTAAACGACATCAAGTTTTCCATGTCGGGCGAAAACCAGCTGCGCCTGCTGGGCGCCGAGGTCGGTGCCCGCGGTCTGCTACGCGCCATCAGCCCCGCGCTCGAGCATATCGTCGAAGGCTTTATGAAGCACCTGGGCAAGCCGCTCAGTGAGGACATCATCGCTTGGTCCTACATGGACCTGCTCGACCGCTCGACCAAGAACATTCAACTCTCGGTGTCGCACAAGACGCTCGGCGAGCTGCACCCTGCCGACATCGCCGACATTATCGAGCAGCTCGACCCGCGCCTGCGTGCGCAGGTGTTTGCGCAGCTCGATACTGCCCAGGCCGCCGAGGCCATCTCGGAGTTCGATGACGATGAGCTTATGACCGAGATGCTCGAGGGCCTGTCCGACACGGACGCATCGTCGATGCTGGCCATGATGGACCCGGACGATGCAGCTGACCTGATCGACGAGCTCGATTACGAGAAGGCCGAGAAGCTCCTGCGCCTGATGGGCGTCAAGGAGGAGAAGGCGATTCGTAACCTGCTGGGTTATGAGGACAACACCGCCGGTCGCATCATGACCTCGGAGTTTGTCTCGCTGCCCGCCACGGCGACGGTCGGCGATGCCATCGAGGCGATTCGCAAACTCGATGAGGACTTCGAGAGTGTCTATTACGTCTATACCGAGGATCCGAGCGGCATGCTCACCGGCGTGCTTTCGCTGCGCACGCTCATCGTGGCCGACCGCGATGCCACGCTGGGCCAGCTGGCCTATCGCGACCTGGTGTATGTGTCGCCCGACGATGACCAGGAAGACGTAACGGACGAGATGACCAAGTACGACCTGGTCGCCATCCCCGTTTGCGACGAGAACCGTCACATCTTGGGTATCGTGACCTTTGACGACGCCATGGACGTTATCGCCGAGGAGCACCAGGAGGACCTGCAGATCGCAGGCGTCGGTTCGGGCGATAGCGCGTCCGACGACTCGACGAATGTGCTCAGCTGGTTTGTGCATCGCCAGTACTGGGTTGTCGTGTGGGGTATTGCCTCGTGCATCATGGCAACAGTGCTGGGGACGGCGCTGGGCTCTGCGCATCTGGTGGTGTTCCCCATGTGCGCCATGCCGCTCGTGCTGCTGGCTGCCTCGCGTATGGTGTCGTTCGTCAAGAACTACTTCCTGGAGTACGACGGCCATGACGATGAGCCCAAGCCGTATCTGGGGTTCTTCTTCCAGAGCACGGGCATGGGCCTGATTCTGTCGCTCGTGACCTACCTGTGCGCCCAGCTGGTGCGCACCGCCGCATTCCCCGACGCGTCCATGTTTGAAGAGCAGCTCTTTACCGGCTGCTTTAACATTGCGGCCATCGTTTGTCTGATTGGCAACATGAGCGCCGTGATTTACCTGATGGTGCTGTTCTGGCGTGACGAGCATGACCTCAATACGTCGGGTACCGCCATGAACGTCATTGCCGTCATGATTTCATGCGTGGCGTACTGCATCGCCGCAGTGCTGCTCACCATGTCGGTCATTGGCTAGGTGGTCGCGTGCAAAACACGAAGCAAAAGGCGAGCACCAAGCAAAAGCTGACCATCGCGGCCATCTTTGGCGCCATGGGCCCTGGCCTTCTGGCGGCGCTTTCGGGCAATGACGCCGGCGGCATCGCCACGTATTCCAGCGCCGGTGCCAGCTATGGCTACAAGATGCTGTGGATGCTTCCTGTCATGACCGTGCTGCTCATCGTGACGCAGGAGACTGCGGCGCGTTGTGGCTGCGTCACAGGCAAGGGCCTGGCTTCGCTCATCCGCGAGCGCTTTGGCGTGCGCAGGAGCGTGCTGGCCATGGCGGCGCTGCTGATCGCCAACACGGCCGTGACCATCTCGGAGTTTGCGGGTATCGCGAGCGGCCTTGCCCTCTTTGGCGTGCCAGCGAGCATCTCGGTGCCGCTGGTGGCGCTGCTGGTTTGGATGCTTACCATGTCGGGCAGCTTCCAACGCATCGAGAAGATTCTGCTGCTGGTGAGCTGCGTGTTTGTGACCTACATTGTCGCTGCATTTATGGCTGGTCCCAGCTGGGGCGAGGTGGCGGTCGACCTGGTTGTGCCCAACATCCAAAACGACCCCAGTTACGTGTCGCTTGTGGTCGCAACGATCGGCACCACCATCGCGCCGTGGATGATCTTCTTGGCGCAGAACAACGTGGTCGATAAGAATGCGGGCGAGGACGATATCGTGCTGCA
>JAUMMZ010000047.1 GCA_031296755.1 Collinsella sp. | reverse complement strand
GACCTGGAGGAGTACATAGCCCATTGGAACACGCGGCGCAGGCAGGTAAGATTGAAGGGCCTGACGCCGGAGGAGTTCCGGAACCGGGCCCTTGCGGCGTAGTCGCTATTTATTCAGTCCAAGTTTCGGGGCGCAGTTCACAGGCACCTTCGTGGTGGTTTGGCGGTTACGTAGCGGAAAAACCCGCTTGGATAAACCTAGGCGCGGTGCCAGTCGGTCAGGCAGGCATCGAGGGAGGCGATGAGCGCATCCTTGTCCATGTGACGGCCGATGATGCACAGGCTCGTCATGCGGTCGCCCGTCTCGTCGTCCCAAATCTGCATGATCTCGGGGTTCTCGTCGATGATCTTCTGCTTCTCGCCCTCGGGCGCCGAGTCGACAAACAGGCCGTTCTCCATCAGGCGCATCTGGTGTCCGGCCTGCTCGAACATGTAGCACATGTCCGGATTGCCGGTCTGCCACAGCGGACCCTTGACGCGGATGACCTCGTCGGGCCACTCCTGCTCAACAAAATCGGTGAACTTCTGCAGGTCAAACGGCTTGCGGCGCGAGTAAACAAAGGTCTCGATGTCGTACTCGAGCACCTCGGGGTCATCGTGCTCCTCGGGATGTTCCATGGCATCGATCCAGGCGGCGGAGTTGTAGGCGCGCATAAAGTCGAAGCGGTCGGTGTCGAGCAGCTCCTTCATGGGGACCTCGCCGTTTTGGGCCTCGACGATCACGGCGTCTTTCTGCAGGCTGCGCACGATGGCCTTAAGCTCGGCGATTTGCTCAGAGCTCACGGTATCGGTCTTGTTGAGGATCAGCGTGGAACAGAACTCGATCTGCTGGATGAGCAGGCTCTCGATGTCGTCCTCGTCGATATCCTCTGCCAGCAGGTCGCGACCGCCGTTGAACTCGTCATACATGCGGGCGCAGTCGACCACGGCCACGATGTTGTCGAGCGCGAGCTTGGGCTCGCCGCCCACCTTGGCCTCGTCGCAGAAGCTCGAGATGGTGTAGGCGATGGGGATAGGCTCGCAAATACCCGATGCCTCGATGATGATGTAATCGAAGTTGCCCGAATCGGCGATGCCCTGCAGCTGGTTGGCCAGGTCATCCGAAAGCGTGCAGCAGATGCAGCCGTTGGTGAGCGGGATGAGGTCGTCGGTCTCGGAAAGGCCGCCGTCGGCGATAAGGCTGGCGTCGACGTTGATCTCGCCGATGTCGTTGACGATCACGGCGGCGCGGATGCCGCCGTCGTTAGCGAGGATGTGGTTGAGCAGCGTGGTCTTGCCGGCACCGAGGTATCCGGTAAGCATGATGATCTTCACGGGTTTGTTGGGCATATGCCCTCCTTTGTTAGACATGGCTTACAGTTGAATCTTATGCCAAACGCCTGCTCTTATACCCACGCGCCGGCAAATAACACAAGCTACTCCCAGGCTCCCCATACATCGGGGCAATAACCGACGGTGGCCTTTTTGCCGTTGCGCACGATGGGCTCGGCTAGAACCTGCTGGTTCTCGAGCAGCTTGTCGAAGCGCTGGCTAGGGGTGAGGTGCTGGATGAGCGCGAGCGTCTCCTCGTCCTTGGCCTTGGGGTTGAGCAGCTTATCGATGCCGCCGACCGCCTGCATGACGCTTGTGAGCTCGCCCTTGCTCATCTCCTTTTCCTTAAGGTCGATAAACTGCACCTTAATGCGGCGCTCTTTAAAGAAGCGCTGGGCTTTCTTGGTATCGAACGACTTCTTAGTCCCGAAGATTTGAATATTCATGGCCCCGCCGCTCTATCGAATGAAGTTGGTGCGCTCGCGATCGGCCTCGGGGGCTTCGATGCCGGCGGCTTTTCCTGCTTCGATGCAATGCAGGAGCCAGGCCATGTTTTTGCCGATGTTACGCATAGTGGCCAGGCCCTCGGCGTCCTGGGCGGCCTCGCCCGGCATGGCACCAAAGACGTTGTTCCAGTACGTGGACGCTACCACGGGCATCTGGTTGATGGTGAAGTACTTGTTGAGCACGTCGAAGGTAGTCGACGTGCCGCCGCGACGGGCGACGGCGACTGCTGCGCCCGGCTTGTGTGCAAAGGCCTTGCTGCCAGCATAAAACGCGCGATCGAGTGCCGAAAGGATACGGCCGCTGGGGTGCGCATAGTAGACGGGTGAACCAAAGACAAAGCCGTCCGACTGCTCGGCGGCGGCGATCAGCTCGTTGACCGCATCGTCATCAAACGTGCAACGGCAATCGAGCTTGCCACACTGGCCGCAGCCGATGCAGTCGCGAATGGGCTTGGCGCCCAGCTGAAATACCTCGCTATCGATGCCTTCGGCTTTAAGCTGCTCTGCAATCTCGGCGAGCGCCCGGGCGGTGTTTCCGTTTGCCTTGGGACTGCCGTTGACCAAAAGAACCTTCATCACAAACTCCCTCTGCTATTGGTGAATTCTGCTGAGAATTATCTCACGTTGTGTGCGATGACGTTGGCATGGTGCGGGCGATGTTTATCCCGTAACGTTCTTAAGGGCGTTCATGCCTAAGGCCATCTAGGGGCATTGCGGTACGGCATGGGGAATGCATTGGGAAACGTTTGATAAATGCTTATAAACACGTTTTTGACGGCATACGTTGACAGATATACTTGTTGAGTTCAAAAGCATGGGAACGGAGATGGTTGCATGACACAGCCGGAGACATCACACACGGTGGGGCTTGCGCTCGAGGGAGGCGGCTACCGCGGTATGTATACGGCGGGCGTGCTCGACGTTTGGATGGAGCACGGTTTGACCTGCGACCATATGGTGGGTGTCTCGGCGGGTGCGGCGTTTGGCTACAACTTTAAATCGCGCCAGATCGGCCGCGCCATTCGCTATAACAAGGCCTATTGTGCCGATAAGCGCTATGCGGGTGTAGCAAGCTGGCTGCGGACCGGCGATATGTTCAATGCCGATTTTGCCTATCACGAGGTGCCTATCGAGCGCGATCCCATCGACCTGGAGACATATCGCGCCTGTCCCATGCGGTTTACGTGCGTGTGTACCGATATCGAGACGGGCAAGGCTGTCTACCACGACCTGCCCTATGGCGATGAGCGCGATATCGAGTGGATCCGGGCGTCGTCGGCTATTCCCGTGGCGACGCGTCCTGTTGTCATTGAGGGACACAAATATCTGGATGGTGGCGTGGCTGATTCTATTCCCAGTGCATGGCTGTTTGCGCAGGGCTACGACCGCAACGTGGTGGTGCTGACGCAACCGGCGGGCTTTGTAAAGCAGCCCAACAGCGTTATGCCCATGCTGCGGCGCGTGTTCCGTCACTACCCGGAGTTTGTCGCGGCGCTTGAGCATCGGCATGAGGTCTACAATGCCACGCTCGATGACCTGGCGCGTCGCGAGGCTGCCGGCGAGGTCTTTATGGTGCGGCCGAGCGAATCGGTGAAGGTGCCGTCGCTGTGCCGCGAACCGGATGAGCTCGAGCGCATCTATCAGATCGGTCGTCGAGATGCGGAGGCGACTTTGCCGGCGTTGAAAGCGTATCTGGCGGGGTAAGGGTCGCATGCGGAAAGCGCATCCCGGAATGGAGGCTCAAACTGGGATGCGCTTTCCATTGCTGAAGATATGAGGCTGCGAATCAGCTGCTCGGCCTAGACTTACGCCTGCTGCCAGGTGTCGACGAGCTCCTTGGCCGCGGCGTAGGGGTCATCGGCGCTGCAGACGGCGCTCACCACGAAAAAGCCGTCGACGCCGGTGGCCTTGAGCTGTGGCAGGTCGGCCGTCTTGACGCCGCCGCCCACCACGATGGGCACGGGGCTTGCCGCGTGGAGGGCGGCCAGGTCCTCAAAGCTCTTGGTGATGATAGAGCCGTCGGCCGCGCGTCCGCAGTCGCGCTTGGTCTCGGTCTCGTGGAGTGGGCCGATGCCCAGGTAGTCGACTAGGCTCATGTCGGCGGTCTTGACGTACTCGAGCATCTCCTCGCAACGGGCGGAAAGGCCCACGATGGCGTTGGGCCCCAGCAGCTTGCGACAGACCTCGACGGGAATGTCGCTCTGGCCCACGTGCACGCCGTCGACAGCAATACCCTGCTCGCGCGCGGCGAGTACGCAGTCCAGGCGGTCGTCGATCAGCAGGGCAACCTGACCGGTTTTGCCGGCCTGTGCGATTGCCTGCGCGGCGTCGCCCGTCAGCGCAATGATCTCGCGGGCGCTTGCCACCTTGGAGCGCACCTGGATGCAGGTAAAGCCGGCGTCGAGCGCCTGGGCCACCACATCGCCCACGGGACGCCCGAGCGTGTTTTCGGGGCCGAGTACCAGATAGGCCGAGATATCAAGGTTGTCGCGGATGCTCATCGTGCTTCCTCCTGCTTTTTGATCTGCGCTTCCATGCGTTCGAGCTTGCCGGTCATGGTGTCGGTAAATCCGGGTCGAATATCGGCTTTGAGCACGACTTCGGTGCGGATGCCCTTGCTCGCCAACACAAAGGTTGCGTCGCGCACGACCTGCATGACCTCGTCCCAGTCGCCCTCGATCTCGGTGAACATGGAGGTGGTGCGGTTGGGCAGGCCGCTCTCGCGAATGACACGCACGACCTCGGCGACCTCGGCGGATAGCTCATCGCCGGTGCCGCACGGGGCGATGGCCACGGCGACGAGCGTGTTCATGCCGGCATTGGTTGCGGGCTCGGACATGGCCTATGCCTCCTCGAGCTCGAGTCGGTTATCGGCGATGTCTTGGGCGGTTGCGCGGTAGAGCTCGTCGATAAAGGCGACCTTAAAGCTTGCCGGGGCGTCGGCGACAGCGGCGGCACGCGTGCCGGCCACGTTGTAGACGGCGGTGCCGCAGACGGCTGCCGTAAACGGGTCGGCGGCGCAGGCGTACACGGCCAGCACGCCGCCCTGCGAGCAGCCGCAGCCGGTGATCTTGGACATGAGCGGGCTGCCGCCGTGAGACTTGGCCACCGTCGTGCCGTCGGTGATCAGGTCGACTTCGCCCGAGACCACAACGGCGCCACCGGTGTGGCGAGCGAGCGCCACGGCGGCACCACGGGCGGCGTCGACCGTGTCGGTGGTATCGACACCGCGCACGCGGCTCAGATCGGCCGCCTCGCCCTCAAGACCCCACAGGCCGGCGAGCGCGATAATCTCGGAGGCGTTGCCGCGCACGATGGCGGGCTTGTACTGCTTGAGCTCGTTGACCAGCTGGGTGCGCAGGCTACCGATACCCAGGCCCACCGGATCGAGCACCCAGGGCTTACCGGCGTCGTGTGCCGCCTTGGCCGCGCGGGGAATCGTTTGCTCGTAAATGGGGAAGAGCGTGCCCATGTTGAGATAGATGGCGCCGCCGCCGGCAACGAGTGCCTCGCCCTCGTCGGGCAGATAGACCATGGCGGCCGATCCGCCCACGGCGAGCTGCGCGTTGGCGACAAAGTCGATCGTCACCGTGTTGGTGATGGAACCGGCCATCGGATTGGTAGCGCGAATCTCCTCCACGGCCTTGACCATATGTTGCTTAAGCTGTTCCGAATCAATCACTGCACATGCCTCCTTGGCATAGAAAAGGGGCGCTGTGCATAGACAGCGCCCCTGTAAAGGCGGCATGCTCCCTACGCCAGCATTAACTGACAGGTTCAAAGGATTGGGCCCATTGCCCTCTCAGCCTTGTGGTTTGCACCGCCGGCACTCCCGCATCGAATCTGTTGTTCCCTATACTAGCGCACCTGCCAAAAAGGGACAGGTTTATTTTGGCAGGTAACAACTGGGACTTTGCGTTTTCCCAGATGAAACCTGCCGAAATAAACCTGTCCCTTTTTGGCAGGTCGGTACAATAGATGGGATTAAGAATGACCGAGGGGACCTTATGATCAAACTTGTGCTGACCGATATGGACGATACACTGATTCCAGCCGGGCATGACGGCGCCAGCGACTACGCCATTGAGGGTATTCATGCCATGCAGGCGGCGGGTTTGCACTTTGGGCCGGTTTCGGGTCGTCAGCCGTCCGCGATGGGCTGGATGTTCCGCAATCGCTCCGAGTGCTTCTCGACCGGTGCGTTTTGCAACGGCCAGGTGATGTTTGTCGATGGCGAAGTAGTCGCTTCGCGCGCAATCGATAACGATGTCCTTATGCGCTTAGCCGATTATTTTGAACAGGAGACCGACGATACGTATTTGAAGGTCTACCGTCTGGGTGATGACTTTTGGAATAACGATGCCTATTGCGTGACAAGCGATCCCGAGCGTGTGCGTCGCGCCATGAAGTCAGGCGGCAACGCGTGGCTCAAGGGCGAAGAGGCTCCCTGTCGTCCTGTCGTTGACGATGCCCCGGTATACAAGGCGAATATCTGGAGTGCCCGTTCGCGCGAGGAGCTCGCCGAGCTGCGCGAGCGTGTTGCCGCTGAGGTGCCGGAGCTCTCACTCGTGTTTCCCAACAACCGCGTGCGCCTGTTCGACGTTCTTCCGACCGGCTGGGACAAGGGCTGCGCTGCGCTGGAGCTGGCGCGCGCTTTGGGCCTGACGCCCGACGAGGTGGCCGTATTTGGCGATTCCGATAACGATTTGCCCATGATCGATGCCGTTCCTAACTCCGTTGCAGTCGCCAATGCCAACGAGGCCGTCACGGCTGCCGCACGCTGGCATATTGGCGCTGCGGCAGATGATGCGGTTGCCGGGGCTCTGCATCAGATTGCCGCCTGCGCCGCGACGGGGGAGATGCCGTCGTTTATGAGCCAAATGGACACGGCGGGTTTTGACGTCACGAACGTCTAGGGAGAAAGCCATGAAGCTCCAGCAACTCAGATATGTCGTCAAAGTTGCCGAATGCGGCAGCATCACCGAGGCCTCGCGCCGGCTCTTTGTGTCGCAGCCTTCGATTACCGCGTCGATCCGCGATCTCGAAAACGAGATGGGTGTGCATATCTTTGAGCGCACCAACAAGGGTGTCATTGTGTCCGAGGAAGGCGAGACCTTCTTGGGGTACGCGCGCCAGGTGCTCGACCAGGCCGACCTGCTCGAGGGCAAGTACAAAGGTACGTCCGAGCAGGTGCCGCACTTTAGTGTGAGCTGCCAGCATTATTCCTTTGCCGTTAATGCGTTTGTCGATGTGATCCGCGAGTTCGATGCCGCGCGCTACGACTTTACCCTGCGCGAGGAGCAGACCCACGAGATTATCGAGGATGTCGCGCATATGAAAAGCGAGCTGGGCATCCTGTATCTGTCGGAGCACAATCGCGAGGTCATCGAGCGCATGCTGGTGGCCAACGAGCTCGTGTTCGAAGGGCTCTTCTGCGCCACGCCGCATGTCTTCGTCTGCGCCGACCATCCGCTGGCGGGCCGCTCCAGCGTGACGCTCGAGGATCTGGAAGACTACCCGTTCCTGTCCTACGAGCAGGGCAGCTATAACTCGTTTTATTATTCCGAGGAGCTGACCTCGACCTTTGAGCGTCGCAAGAATATCCGCGTGCGTGACCGTGCGACGCTGTTCAATTTGGCCATGGGCCTCAACGGCTACACGGTATGCTCGGGCGTGATCAGCCACGAGCTCAACGGCCCCGGCATTATCTCGATTCCGCTCGACGTGGACGAGTACATGGAGATCGGCATTATTACGCGCAAGAACACGACGCTCACGCGCTACGGTCGGGCCTATATCGACGCGATTCGTCAGCATATCTAGGCTGCTGTGCTCCGCACGGTTCAAGTCTCTTTATGACAGTCCAGACTGATATAGGAAGCATCTATATCAAACTGTTATAAACGTATATTTTACGATGGCCATATGAGCGCTCATACTCTGTCCCAGTAAAGCAACCAATGCAAAGGGAGATATCTATGAGCACTTCGATTCAACCGAACGCGCCGTTTCGCGCCGATATCGTCGGCAGTTTTCTTCGTCCGCAGGCTGTAAAGGATGCCCGTGCCGCCTATGTCGCGGGTAAACTTGACGCTTCCGGCCTTAAGGCCGTCGAGGACGATGCTATTCGCGATTTGGTGGCAAAGCAGAAGGCCGCCGGCCTGCAGGTCATCACCGATGGCGAGTTTCGCCGCAGCTACTGGCACCTCGATTTTATGTGGGGGCTGAACGGCGTCGAGCGTCGCACCTCGCGTACGGGATATATGTTCCACGACGAGGAGACCACGGCCGATACCGCCGTGGTGACTGGCTCCATCAGCGGCGAGAACCACCCCTTCGTCGAGCACTTTAAGTTTGTCAAGGCACTTGAGGGCGAGGACCACGTTGCACGCCAGACCATCCCGGCGCCTATCCAGACGTTCTCTGAGGTCACGCTCGACCGCTGCGATGGCCAGCAGGAGAGCCTGCGCGCTGTCTATAAGACCGATGAGGAACTTGCCGACGCCATCGCAGCCGCTTATCGTACGGTGATCGCCGACCTGTACGCTGCAGGCTGCCGCAACATCCAGTTTGATGACTGCACCTGGGGCATCTATTGCGATACCGACTTTGTGTCCAAGACCGGCATGAGCCCGGTTGATCTGCAAAAGGTGAGTGAGCTGGGCGTGGCGCTCAACAACGCCGCTATCGAGGGCAAGCCCGACGACCTGGTCATTAACACGCATGTGTGCCGCGGTAACTACCACTCTACCTATGCCTTCGAGGGTGGCTATGACCCCATCGCGCCATACCTGTTCGCAAACGAGGATGTTGACGCATTTTACCTGGAGTTCGATACGCCGCGCGCCGGCGGTTTTGAGCCGTTGAGGTACGTTGCCCCTGGCAAGAAGGTCGTGTTGGGCCTGGTGACCACCAAGGCCGCTGAGCTTGAGGACGAGGATGCCATCGTCGAGCGTATTCACGAGGCTGCAAAGTATGTTCCGCTCGAGAACCTGTATCTGTCTCCGCAGTGCGGCTTTGCCAGCTGCGAGATTGGCAACAAGCTGACCGAGGACGAGCAATGGGCAAAGATCGCGCTGGTCAAGCGTATTGCCGAGCGCGTTTGGAAATAGCGGTAACGTTCGCAGGTGACGGCGCGTGCGAGACATGGCGCATCGCGTACAATGGTTCGGATCGTATCGTTCGGGCAGGTAATCCGCTATGCTCGAGCGCCCTTCCATTTTGAAAGGACTCTCATGTCCCAGTCCTCGACGCCCGCCGCCAGCGATGCCATCTACGACGCATCGTCGCTCGGCCGCCCGCGCATGTTTTTGCTCGGTCTGCAGCACCTGTTTGCCATGTTTGGCGCCACCGTGCTGGTGCCCGTGCTCACCGGTCTCTCGGTTTCGGCAACGCTTTTGTTTGCCGGTTTGGGCACGCTGCTGTTCCACTTCCTGTCGCGCGGTAAGGTGCCGGCATTTTTGGGCTCATCGTTTGCCTTTATTGCCGGTTATGCCGCAATCGCGCCCAACGGCGAGACCGAGCTTTTGCCCTACGCTTGTCTGGGCGTTGCTTGCGCCGGCCTGCTTTATCCGGTGCTTGCGGCGCTCTTCCGCGCCTTTGGCGCCAAGCGTGTCATGCGTTTCTTCCCGCCGGTGGTGACTGGCCCCATCGTCATTTCGATCGGTCTGATCCTGGCGAGCTCCGCTATTGCTAACTGCCAGACCAACTGGCTTGTGGCTGTCATTGGCGTTGCCGTTATCGTCATCTGCAACATCTGGGGCCGTGGCATGGTCAAGATCGTGCCGATTTTGCTGGGCGTTGTGGTGAGCTATGCCGTTGCGGCTGCGCTCGGCGAGGTTGATTTCTCGGGCGTTGCCGCCGCTCCGTGGGTCGGTCTGCCCATCGTGTGGGACAACACCGTGTTTGCACTCTTTGGGCCGCAGTTCGATAACGGTCTTGCCACGACGGCCATCATCACCATCATGCCGCTGGCCTTCGCGACCATGATCGAGCATATCGGCGATATCTCTGCTATCGGTTCGACTTGCGAGCGCAACTACATTGCCGATCCCGGTCTGCATCGCACGCTGCTCGGCGACGGCCTTGCCACGATTCTGGCTTCGCTCTTTGGCGCTCCGGCCAACACTACGTATGGCGAGAACACCGGCGTGCTCGCCCTGACGCGCGTGTTCGACCCGCGCGTAATTCGAATTGCCGCGTGTTGCGCCATCGTGCTTTCGTTCTGCCCCAAGTTCGCCGCGGTCATCGCCGCCATGCCGGCATGCGTTATCGGCGGTGTGTCGCTCGTGCTCTACGGCATGATCAGCGCTGTGGGCGTCCGCAACCTCATCGAGAACCAGGTCGATTTCCAGAACAACCGCAACGTGCTGGTTGCCGCGCTGGTGCTCGTGCTTTCGCTCGGCATCGCGTACAGCACCGCCGGCGCCATCGTGTTGGAGCTGGGCGGCGTGACCATTTCGCTGTCCGGCATTGCCGTGGGCTCACTGGTGGGCATCGTGCTCAACGCCATCCTGCCGGGTAACGACTTTGAGTTTGATGTCTCCGAGCTTGAGGAGGCTGCTGAGTAGCAGCTGCGTTCAGCTAAAACAAGATATGGTGCCCATGCGTATATGCGTGTGGGCACCATTTTTAATGCGTCAGTATCCAGTGGATGCCGCGGGCCATGCGTAAGTCGGTTTGGGCAAAGTGATTGCCGGGGTTGAGCTCCAGCGTTGTTGGAATGCCGCGCTCGACGAGCAACGCTTCCATCGCGCGTGTGTCGTCGAGTACATGCCGCATCATGCGGTTGGGCGTCTTGGTTTCCTTTTTGCCGAGTGACAGGTAGACGGCTTGCGGGCTGCCGGCAAAAGGGGCCGTGCTGGCACGGTCGACAAAGTCGGGAAACCATAGCGACCCCGATGCGCTCGCGGCGCGGTCAAAGGCGTCGGTTTGCCAGAGGGACCAGAGTGCGAAGAGGCCCGCGAGCGAGTAGCCGGCAATGCCGCGCCAGGTGGGCGGCTGAGGAAGCGACGACTCGACCTGGGGGATTATCTGATTCAGCAGCTCATCAAGAAAATCGGCAGCTTGGCCGCCGAAAGGCTCGGCATCGCGTACGGTCCCGTCGCATGCCCAGGGGCTCAGCTCGCGATTCCAATCGAGCCCGCCAATGGTGACGAGGGCGAAAGGCGGACAGTCGAGCTCTCGGCAACACTTATAAACCTCGCTGCCGTCGCCCACGACCACAGGAAGGTAGATGACAGGCGCGCTTTCCGTATGATTCGAATAAACGGTTATCTGCTTTTGATGCGCTTCCATGACGGGCTTCTCTCAGTGTTGTGATATCGGCAGCCCCAATTGTCGCACGCCAGCGTATGCCGGTTGGGCTAGACCAAAGACAATCTCGTGCATCCCCTGCGGACGCATATGGAAAACGCCACCGCCGGAGGGGAGCTCGGCGGTGGCGTTGTTAAACGGTGCTGGGGCTCGGGGCCTTCGCGGGAGCTGCCATGTGCGCAGAGGCGTCTAAGAACGCTTACGGCTCGCCATGGTGCCTGCGGCGATAGCGGCTGTTCCCGCAAGGACGGTTGCCACGATGGCCGCACCCGAGGTGTCGCCGGTTGCCGCGAGCACGCCGGTAGTCTTGGCTTTCGTGGTTGAAGCCGCAACGGCCTTGGTCGGCTTTGAGCCCTCAGGCTTGGGGTTCTGCTTGGACTCCGCGGGCTTGCTTTCTGCGGGCTTGGTCTCGTCGGGCTTGGGGTCTTCCGGCTTGGCTACCTCGGGAGGTGCGATGGTCGTACTTTTGGCGACTGCTTTGATATAGAGGGAGTCGACCGTGGCGTCGCCCGTGCCGATGGCTTGGCCTGCCTCGTAGATGCCGTCACGGAGCTTGCGATAGTCAATGACCTTGCCGCCTTCGGGCGTCTGGATGGCGGCGTTCTCAATCTTGATGGTGCCGATTGTCTTGCCGTCAGCGCTCATGGCACGGGCAAAGATTGCCGCTGTATCTCCTTCGGCCGTTACCTTGCTGCGGATGATCGAGATGACTGCGGGTGTGACGCCCTCGCTGGTCTGGGCGATGATGCCGATGTTCTCGCCTTGGGGTTCGCGCCTCGTCTCGCCATCTTGGTTTTCGCTGTAGGGGATGGGGCCGTCGCCGTTCTCGACATAGCGGGCTATGGCCTTGACAACGGAGTCGCTGATGTAGATGTGGCCGCCCTTCTCGTTGGGTCGATCGTTTCTGGTGGAGAATGCAGCCGAAACCTCGCCTTCCGCAAACGCGTCCACGGTGGAGCCGTTCTTGACGACGATGTCGTCCTGGTAGGTGAAGAGGGCGTTGGCGCCACCGTATCTGCCTTTACTTGCACGGACCGTCACGTTTGCATGATCGAGGGTGATGCCCTTGTGGGCATAGACGCCATATTCAACACCGTTTACGTTGAGGGAGGCGTTTGTGGCTGCGAGGCTGCCCTTGGCCTCGACGGCAGCGTCTTCCTCGGAGCTTGCCTTGACCTGGCTGCCGTCCGAGATGTTGATATTGTCGCCGCTCCAAAGGGCCTCACCATCGGCTGAGCTTGCCTCGACCGTCCCGCCACCCTTGATGGTGAGGTTCTTGTCGGCTCCAATACCCTTGTCCTTGGTAGCCTTGGCGGTGACGGCTCCGCTGTCGTCAATCGTGATATTGCCGTTTGCCCTGATGCCATCCGATGCACCCGTGGCGTTGACGTTGCCCGAACCTTTGATAGCGAGATCACCTCCGGCATTGATGGCATCAAACCCAGTGCTCGTGGCGTTGACGGATCCGGCTCCGTCGATGTTGATATTACCCGTGGTGAGGATAGCGTCCTCAGTAGATGTCACGCTGAGCGTGCCGCCCTCGTCGCCTTGGATATTGAGCTCGGCATTCTCGTTAGTGCCATGAGAAACGTTGATGCTTTCGATCCATTCGGCAGTGACGATGTTGGTTCCCGAGTAATTCACGTTGAGCTTGCCTGCGGCCTGGATCTCGCCGCCGTTATAGTTGTTGAGCTTCAAGTCGTCGGCGCCGTCCCACGACCAGGTACCGGCCTCGTCGCTCGCCGCGGTGTTGTACTTGTTGCCGCCGACCTTGACCCATTCCGCTGCGAGCGAGACGCTCGGCATGAGCAGCGAGCTCACCGTGAGCGCGCAGGCCAGGCCGCAGACGATGCGGCGCGTCACGCGGCGCCAGCTGCCGTGCGCGAGTCCTATGCGACGGCGAACGTCGGGTTCGGCAACATGGGTTCCGGCGGTAGTGTCATTGCGTTTGGGGGTCGTGAACAAGGCTGCCATGGTTGCTCCCGTTCTCATAGGGCCTATACGACTAGATTCAGCGTATCTGCTGGATGTTGCCGGCGGTAGTGCCGTTTGGAGGGCAAAATGGCCAAAATGGGGGAGAAATAGGCCGCACGCCGGCGCAGGGACCGGCGCTAAAAGAAAAGCGCGGGGCCGCATGGCGACTCCGCGCTTTATTGTTCAGCTTTTGCAGCCTTGCCCTTACGCTACGAAGAAGTAGACGAGGAAGGCAAGGGCCGCGATCCACCCGTCCCGTGCGAAAAAGTGTTTACGAGCGCTTGCGGCTCACCACGGCGCCCGCGGCGATGGCGGCTGTTCCCGCAAGGGCGGCTGCCACGATGGCTGCGCTCGAGGCGTCGCCGGTTGCTGCGAGTTTGCCGGCGATCTTTGCTCCCGTGGCTGCAACTGCAACGGTCTTGGTCGTCTTCGTGCCCTCGGACTTGGAACCCTCGGGCTTGGTCTCGCCTGGCTTCTCCTCGGGTTTGATCTCCTCGGGAGGCGCGATGACCGTGCTCTTGGCGACAGCTTCGTTATAGGGGGAGTCGATCACAGCGTCGCCCGTGCCGATGGTTTGACCCACCACGTAGAAGATGCCGTCATCGAGTTCTTCCTTGTTGCGATAGCCAATGATCTTGCCGCCTGTGGGCGTCTGTATGGGAGCGCCTTCGATCTCGATGGTGCCGATTGTCTCGCCGTCCGCGCTCACGGCAAGGGCGAAGATTGCCGCCGTGTCTCCCTCAGCTGTGACCTTACTGCGGACAATCGAGATGGTCGCGGGCGTGATGCCCTCCTTGGTCCGGGCAAAGATGCCGATGTTCATGCCCCTATGCTCGGGAATGACCGCGCCACTTTGGTCGTTGCTGTAGTGATCGGGGCCGTCGCTACCGGACTCGACATAGCGGGCTATAGCCTTGACAACGGAGTCACTAATGTAGATGTGACCACCCGCTTCGTTGGGGTAGTAGTTTCTGGTGAAGATTGCGGTCGAGAACTGGCCTTCTGCGAACGCATCCACGATCGAGCCGTTCTTGATGACGATGTCGTCCTCGTCGGTGAAGAGGGCGCTGGCTTCATCGTTCCCTGCACTTGCACGGACCGTTACGGTTGCGCCATCGAACGTGATGCCCTTGTAGACATAGATGCCATACCCAACGCCACTTGCGTTGAGGGAAGCGTTCGTGACCGTGAGGCTGTTTTTACCGTCGATGGTGGCGTCTTCCTCGGAGCTTGCCTTGACCTGGCTGCCACCCGAGATCTCGATGTTGCCGTCGGCCCAAATCGCATTGTCTTTGATAGAGCTTGCCTCTACCTTGCCGCCGCCCTTTATGATGAGGTTCTCGTTAGCATCGATACCCTGATCCTCGGTGGCCTTGGCGGTGACGGTTCCGCTGTTGTCGATCGTGATGTTGCCGTCGGCCCTGATGCCATCCGAATCGCCCGTGGCGTTAACGTTTCCCGAGCCCTTGATGGTGACATCGCCCCCGGCATCGATGGCATCGTGCTCGGTGCTCGTGGCGTTGACAGTGCCAGCGCCGTCGATGTTGATGCTGCCGACGGAAGTGATGGCGTCACGAGAAGATGTCACGTTGAGCGTGCTGGACGCGTCGCCCTGAATATTAAGCTCGGCGTTCTCGTTCGCGCCATCCTTAACCTTGATGCCGCGGCCGTCGCCGTTAGTGACGATGTTGTCGCCCTCGTAGCTCACGTTGAGCTTGCCCGCTGCCTCGATCGCGCCGCCGTTATAGCCGTTGAGCTTCATGTCATCGGCGCCGTCCCAGCTCCAGGTGCCGGCGGCGTCTCCCGCGGGCCCCGCGGCCGCTTCGTGGCGGACGCCGCCGACGTCCACCCACTCGGCCGCGAGCGAGACGCTCGGCATGAGCAGCGAGCTCACCGTGAGCGCGCAGGCCAGGCCGCAGACGATGCGGCGCGTCACGCGGCGCCAGCTGCCGTGTGCGAGCAGCGTGCGACGGCACACGTCGGGCTCGACAAAATGGGCTCCAGAGGTTTTGTCATTGCGATTGGGGGTCGTGAACAAGGCGGCCATGGTTACTCCCATCCTCATAGGGCCTATGCGATTAAGCCCAGCATATCTGCAGGATGTAGCCGGCGGTAGTGCCGTTTGGAGGGCAAAATGTCCAAAACTTGGGAAGCAAAACATCGCGCGTCTGTGCGTTGCCTGGCTTTAAAAGAAAAGCGCGGAGCCGCTCGATGCGACTCCGCGCTTTGGTGTTCTGTTTTAGCAGACTATGCCGTTACGCTACGAAGAAGTAGACGAGGAAGGCGAGAGCTGCGATCCACATGAGCGGCTTGATCTTGGAGGCCTCGCCCTTAAAGAGCGCGACGATCACGTAGGCGATAAAGCCTAGGCCAATGCCGGCAGAGATGGAGTAGGTGAAGGGCACGCCGGCGACAATCATGAACGCCGGGAAACCCTGCGACACGTCGGACCAGTCGATCTCGGAGGCCTCGCTCATCATGAGGTAGCCGACGTAGACCAGAGCACCGCAGGTGGCGGCGCTGGAAACGATGGTGACGATGGGGGAGAAGAACGCGGCGAGAATGAACAGCACGCCGGTGGTGACGGAGGTGAGGCCCGTGCGGCCACCGTCGGCGGCGCCGGAAGTGGACTCGACGAAGGTGGTGATGGAGGAGACACCCATGAAACCGCCCACAGCAGCGGCGGCGGAGTCGACGATCAGGATCTCCTTGATATTCTCGACGTTGCCGTCGTCGGTGAGGAACTCGCCCTGCTTGGCCACGGCCATCGCGGTGCCCATGGTGTCGAAGAAGTCACTCATGAGCAGCGAGAACGAGATGACGAGGAGCGCGGGGTCGGTAAGGACCTTGACGATGGCGGGCACGCCGCCGGCGTCGGCGATGGGGCCACCGATGCTCGAGAAGTCGAGCGGGGCGATGATACCGGTCGGAGCATGGGTCACACCTAGGGGGATACCGGCGATGACGGCGACGACGATGCCGATGAGCAGCGAGCCGGGGACGTTGCGGCAGGCGAGGGCGACTGTCACCAGGATGGAGATGATGCCGACGATGAAGGTGGGGGAGGTGATGTCGCCCAGACCGACGAGTGTACCGGCGCCAGCGGTGATAATGCCGGCATCGCACAGGCCAATCATGGCGATGAACAGGCCCAGACCCACCGAGATGGCGTGACGCAGGACAACCGGGATGGCGTCCATGATGGCCTCGCGCAGGCCACAAAGCACGAGCAGCAAGATGACGATACCCTCGAGGAAGATGACGCTCATGGCCACGTGCCAGTCACCGCCGCAGACGGTGGTGGTGATTCCAGCGATCATCGCGTTGACGCCTAAGCCCGACGCGCAGGCGAGCGGGCGGTTGGCGAAGATGCCCATGCAGATGGTCATGATGCCGGCGCCCAGGCAGGTGGCGCAGGCGAGCGCTCCCGCATCGATGCCAGCGCCCGAGAGCACCGCGGGGTTGACGGCGATGATGTAGGCCATCGCCAGGAATGTTGTCAGTCCAGCGCGGAGTTCGGTCCCGATTGTGGACTTGCGCTCGCTGACGTGAAATAGTTCGTCCATGCATACCCTTTCCTTGCTCGGCCCCGAGTTTAGGCCGATTGACACGAACTCAACTACTATATCGCCTTTGAAAGGCTGATGTTCCTCGCATGTTGATGTTCGGCGCTTTGTAGCAGACAGACGGTATTTTTCGCATGAAAATGTGTGGGTACCGTATACTTAAGCAGTTACAACGACCCCTATGGAGGAACGTATGATTAAAGAGCTCTGCCACGACGAGGCTATTCTGTCCCAGCGTTGCGAGGTTGCGACCGTCGAGGACGAGTCGGTGGCACAGGACCTGATCGATACCATCAAGTCGCTCGACGATGCCGGCTGCCTTGCCGCTAACCAGATTGGCGTTACCAAGAAGGTCTGCGTCTACCTGGACGACGCCGGCGAGCCCCACGTGCTCTACAACCCCCGTCTGGTGTTTGGCCTGGGTGCCAGCAAGATGGAGGAGAGCTGCCTGACGCACGAGGAGGTCACCAAGTCCACGCGCTATATCAAGTGCAAGGTCGCTTATGACGTGATCGTCGACGGCAAGATGCGCGAGCGCAAGCAGGACTTTGTGGGCTTCGAGGCGCAGATGATTCAACACATGATTGACCACTGTCTTGGAAAGTTGGTCTAAGGGGACCAAAGCACCGCACTTCGTCTCTTTTGGCCCGGGCATGACATTGTTGTCATGTCCGGGCTTTTGTGTTTAGCGCCTTTTTGTTTGGAGACAATGAAATTAGCAAGAACGTAAAGCTAGGAGGCGCTATGTGTACGAGTATTCGATTTACCGATAATTCTGGCCACATGTATCTGGGCCGCAATCTCGACTGGAGCTTTGACTACGGCCAACAGGTTCGCGTGATGCCGCGCGGGTTTCACATTCCGTATTCGTTTATCGACGACGCGACAGCGGCACACGCGGTGATCGGTATGTGCATCGATTACAAGAACTACCCTATGTTCTTCGATTGCGGCAACGATGCAGGCCTTGCCGTGGCGGGTCTCAATTTCCCGGGTTATGCCGAGTATGCCGAGGACCCTGTCGACGGCAAGACCAATATCGCGGCCTATGAGTTTCCCCTGTGGGTGGCAGCGACGTTCTCGACGGTCGATGAGGTCGAGGCTGCGCTGCGCGATACGGTGATTGTCGCCAAATCTGCCGGAGAGGGGCTGGGCGTGTCGCTGCTCCATTGGATTATCGGCGACAGCCAGCGTAGCATCGTGGTCGAGATGATGGCTGACGGCCTGCATGTATACGGCGATCCGGTCGACACCCTCGCCAATCAGCCCACCTTCCCGTGGCACATGGAAAACCTCCGCACCTATATCACCGCCACAAGCGATTTTCCGCAGACGGCGACATGGCGTGGCGCCGAGCTTAAGCCCTATGGAGCCGGTGCCGGCATGCGCGGCATTCCGGGCGATTGCTATTCGCCGAGCCGTTTTGTAAAGGCGGCGTACCTCAATGCCAATTACCCACAAAAGGAGAGCGAGACCGAAAACGTCGTTCGCATGTTCCGCTCGCTCGAGGGCGTGGTGATGATCGAGGGAGCGTCCAGGATGGGCGATGGCAAGTTCGAGAAGACTATCTACACCGGATGCTTTAGCGCGCGCACGGGCAATTATTACTACGCGATGTATGGGGATCCGTCGATTCGCTACGTGAGCCTGATGGATGCCGAGGGCGCGAGCTCCGATAGGCTCGTGGTTCCCGAGCCACGCCGTTCGTAGCCGCTAGCTTTACTGCAATGCAAAGCGGCCCTGCGTCTCTCGTGAGGTGCAGGGCCGCTGTCGTTGATTTGTGACGTCACTAGAAGTTGACGTCGTTGAGTTGTTCGCTCTCGAGGCCGTCGAGCTGTTGCTGTTCGGGCGTATCGGCGACGCTCTCGAGCAGCTCGGTGGGATCGACGTTCATGTTTCTACCGGCCTCGTTGCCGTTGACCAAGTCGTCCGAGAAGATGTCGACTTCCATTTCCTCGGCTTCCTCGATCTGAACTTCGAGCGGCACCTGGGTGCGCACGAGTTTGACTGCCGGGCGCATGCGGGCAAAGAGGGGCACGTACTCGATGATGATGGCCGAGTTCTCTAGACCGTACCAGCGTGCCGGGCTTCCGCAGGCGCGGCGGACGGCGTACTTGATGGCCATCACGCGGTGGTCGTTGCGGTTGATGTCCGTTTCGGGGGCGAGCATCTTGCGCAGCATGCAAAAACGGAAGTCGCCCACGTTGCCGCGTGTCTCGTAGATGGAGTAGGTGTGATGCTGCGGCGGCAGCTCACCCGATGCCATCAGGTCGCCAACGATCTGGCGCAGGTAGGCATTGATGCGCTGGTTGACCTTAAAGCCCAGGTCCAGGCGCACGCGGAACAGGAAGTCCGTGCCAAAGGTCTCGACGGAATACTCGTGCGTATAGGGCTCATCGGTAACGTACACGTTGATGAACCAGTATGCCTTGGCGCGCTTGGGATGCTTATCCAAGATGGAATAGAGCACATCGCGGTCGAGCGTGAGCGGGTCGGGGCTGTTGGTGAGGAACACCAGGTTGTCGGCAAGCACGGGATAGGTCTCGTCGTTGCGCAGGCGGTCGAGCTGGTCAATGTACTTGGAGACGGGCAGCAGGATGGTCTGCGTGCGCTCGATGGCGGTGCCGCGGCGCCACACGTACATAAGGCCAAACAGCAGCGCGGCCAAGAAGATCATGACATAGCCGCCGTCAAAGAACATGGTGAGGCACGAGGCAAAGAAGCACAGCTCAATGGCGCCAAAGAGCAGTGCGAAGACGCAGGCACCCAGTTTGTGCTTGAGGATGCCGGCGATATAGCTCGTCAAAAGCGTCGTGGTCATGAGCATGGTCACGGTGATGGCGAGGCCGTAGGCGCTCTCCATGCGCTCGGAGTTCTGGAACAGCAGCACGATGAAGATGCAGCCGACCCACATGATGTTGTTGACGAGCGGAATATAGAGCTGGCCCTTGGTGTCGCTGGGGTAGTGGATGCGCAGGTGCGGCATGAGATTGAGACGGGTTGCCTCGGATACCAGCGAGAACGAGCCGGTGATGAGCGCCTGCGAGGCGATGATGGCCGCTACGGCCGAAAGCACGATGGCAAAGGGGCGCAGGGGCTCGGGAAGCATCATGTAGAACGGGTTGACGATATCCATCGCGAGCATCTGGGGGTTGGAGTTATTGGCGAGCAGCCAAGCGCCCTGACCCAGGTAGTTGAGGATAAGGGCCGCCTTAACAAACGGCCAGGATGCATAGATGTTTGCCTTGCCAACGTGGCCCATGTCCGAGTAGAGGGCCTCGGCGCCGGTCGTCGACAGAAAGACAAAGCCGAGCACCATAATGCCCGAGTGGTTGATGGGCGAGAACAGGAACATGATGCCGCGGATGGGGTTGAGCGCACGCAAGATGGACAGGTTGCCGAGCATGTTGAACAGGCCGGCGCCTGCCAGGAACAGGAACCACAGCGTCATGAGCGGGCCGAACAGCTTGCCGATCGACGAGGTACCGGCGCGCTGCATGGCAAACAGGCCGCAGATAATGATGATGGTGATGATGATTACGTTGGTCTGGCCGTCACCCAAAAGCGCGTGGCCCCACTCGATAGTGCGCAAGCCCTCGATGGCCGTGGTAACCGTGACGGCGGGGGTGAGGATGCCGTCGGCGAGCAGCGCCGCGCCGCCGATCATGGCGGGAAGGATCAGCCACGGCGCCACTTTGCGCACCAAGCTAAACAGGGCGAAGATGCCGCCCTCGTTGTGGTTATCGGCCTTCATGGCGATAACCACGTACTTGACCGTGGTCACGAGCGTCATGGTCCAGATGACAAGCGAAAGCGCTCCCAAGATCATGTCTTCGCTGACGGTACCGATGCCGCCGTTGTTGGCGACGATTGATTTCATGGTGTACATGGGGCTCGTGCCGATGTCGCCATAGACGACGCCGAGCGTTACGAGCAGCATGCCAGCGGAGAGGGGGATGGCTCCGTGCCCGCCTTGACCACGCTGGTCTTGGGGGCTTGCCTCCAGTTTGTTGTGTGCCACGTGGACTCCCTTTGACATCCGGTTATCTGTCTAGGACAGATAATCTTTATGCCGTCTTTATACATACAAGAGCAGTTTGGCACATCGGGTTATTTTAGACAATAATCCTCAGCTGGGGATTATTTATCTACGCAGGTAGCATTTCAAAGCAGGGGCTTTTTAAGCACGTACTGTCTGGGCGATGCCAGCCTTGGCGTTTGCGCGTTTGCCGGCGAGTTCGCAAAAAATCGCGCCGCCGATGATAAGCGCGGCGCCCAGCAGGCGGACCGGTGTTATGGCTTCACCCAAAAGGGCGGCCGAGAACACGACCGCCGAAAGCGGCTCGAGGTAGCCGACGACGGCGACGGTCTGGACGGGCAGCTTGGCGACGGCGCTAAAGTAGAGCAGGCAACCAATGCCGGTGTTGACGACGCCGAGCATAGCGACGGCGTGCCAATCAATACTGGCGGCGACGCCGGCGGACAGGAACGAGGGAGCGCCCTGCGTGATGAGCGTGAGGACCAGTGCGGTCACAAAGGCGGCGCTCACCTGGAGCGTGGAGTTCTCGAGGCCTTCGATGTGTGGCGCACCCTTGCTAGCGATGACCATCAGCGCATAGCAAAATGCCGAGGCGATGCCGCAGGCGATACCCGCAATGGGCATATTGCCGCCTAGACCTTGCGCTGCAATGAGAAAAGCACCGCAAGCAACGGCGATAAAGCCGGCGATTTTGCCTCCGATCAGCTTTTCGCCAAAGATGAGCGGGGAGAGCGCCATGACAATGATGGGGCCGCAGTAGTACAGCAGCGAGGATACGCCGACGCCGATCGTCTGGTAGGCGCGGAACAGAAAAATCCAGCTGGCGCCCAGCGCGGCTCCCGAGAGGAGGAGGGCTGCGGCTTCGCGGGGGCGAGATGGCGCCTGCAACTTATGGCGTTGGGTGATGGCGAGGATGGTGACAAGCGAGAGTGCGCCCAAAAACGTGCGTAGTAGCACGATATCGGAGCTCGGCAGTGCGATGGCAGCGGCGATGATGCCGTTGGAGCCAAACAATAGCAATGCTGCTAAGTACGTAAACAGACCGTTGTTCATGCGCTGACATCCCCTCTATATCCGAGCAACTTCACTATGGGTGAACTGGCTTTAGAAGAAAAGCGAATATAATGCATGGCTGACATGACAAAAGCTCATGCAAGGATGGAGGACTGCCGTGGAAACGAATATTCAAAAGATGCAGGTGCTGCTCGAGACAGTGCGCGCCGGAAGCTTTACGCGCGCCGCCGAGCGCCTGAGCTATTCGCAATCGGGCGTGAGCCGTATGGTGGCCGATCTTGAGGCCGATTGGGGCTTTAAGGTGCTCGACCGCAGTCGCGAGGGCGTGGCTCTTTCTGCTGACGGGCGACAGGTCATGCCGGCTGTCGAGGCGCTCTGCGAGGAATTCGTTCGCTTGCAGCGACGCGTGGATGAGATGCGTGGGCTCATGCGCGGCAAAATCTGCATCGGTACGTTTTCGAGCGTGGCGACCCACGTGCTGCCGCCGGTGATTGCTCGTTTTCGTGCCGATTATCCAGACATTGATTACGAGCTGCTGATGGGCGACTATTCAGAGATTGAACAATGGGTGGCAGAGGGCCGCTGCGATCTGGGCTTTATCCCGCATGAGCCCCGAGAAAATGGCATGACGTCGCGGTCTTTGGTGCGCGACGAGTTGATGGCGGTAGTGCCGGCAGACTCTTTGCTTGCCACTGAAGAGGTCGTCTCTCTTGCCGATTTGGCCAACGAGCAGTTTATTCTGCTGGAACGCGGCACCGATGATGAGATTACGCCGCTGTTTCGTCGGGCGGGGCTGACGGTGCGCTCCAAGCTGTCGACCTGGGATGACTATGCGATTATGGCTATGGTGGAGGATGGCCTGGGCGTGAGCGTTCTTCCTGCGCTCATCTTGCGCCGCTGTCAGTTCGATGTTGCCGTGCGTCCGCTCGAGGGGCATCCCCATCGGCAGATCAATGCGATATATCGCACGGCCGACGTTTCGCTTGCCGCCGCTCGATTCCTTGAATACCTCTAAACGCGTGCACGTCATTGTCCGCTTTGGGCAAATCTCGAAGTTCGGTACGTTTTCTTATGAAATTGAACTTTCGAATGAGGTACGGCGCTATACTGCTTGCTAAATTGAACCTTGGTTCAATTCGTGTTCTATAAATTGAACTTTGCCAGCAAGGAGGTTCCTGTGGCCCAAGAGACGTTTAGTAATCGCCTGCGACAGGCTATGTCCGATCGCGACGTTCGCCAGTCGGACGTAATCCGCGCATCGGAGATGCTCGGCAAAAAACTCGGCAAGAGTCAGATGAGCCAATATGTGAGCGGCAAGACGATTCCGCGGCGCGACGTGGCAGAGCTGCTCGCCCGCATCTTGGAGGTCGATGTTACCTGGCTGCTCGCCGGTGACGCCGATCAGGGCGAGGCATCATCGTCCCGCAACGTTTCCAAGCCCGAACCCCATCCCTCAGCTCAAATTCCAAGGAGCACCACCATGCGTACTTTTTCCAAATCCACCAAACTCGAGAACGTTCTGTATGACGTGCGCGGCCCCGTCGTCGACGAGGCTGCCCGTATGGAGGACGAAGGCGAGCGCATCCTCAAGCTCAATATCGGCAACCCGGCGCCCTTCGGTTTCCGCACGCCCGACGAGGTTATCAAGGACATGCGCCAGCAGCTGCCCGACTGCGAAGGCTATTCCAACTCGCGCGGCCTGTTCTCCGCGCGCAAGGCGATTATGCAGTATTCGCAGATCAAGGGTCTGCCCAACGTTCAGATGGAGCATATCTACACAGGCAACGGCGTGTCCGAGCTCATTCAGCTTTCGATGAACGCGCTGCTCGACAATGGCGACGAGATTCTGATCCCCAGCCCCGACTATCCGCTCTGGACGGCGTGCGCAACACTTGCCGGTGGTCATCCCGTGCACTATCTGTGCGATGAGCAGGCGGATTGGTATCCCGACCTGGAGGATATGGAGTCCAAGATCACGAGCGCGACCAAAGCCCTCGTCATCATCAACCCCAACAACCCCACGGGTTCCGTCTATCCGCGCGAGGTGCTCGAGGGCATCGTCGAGGTTGCACGCAGGCATCAGCTGATGATTTTTGCCGATGAGATCTACGACCGCCTGTGCATGGACGGCTACGAGCACGTCTCGATTGCCTCGCTCGCCCCCGACCTGCCCTGCGTTACCTTTAGTGGCCTTTCCAAGTCGCACATGATTGCGGGCTATCGTATAGGCTGGATGGTGCTTTCGGGCAACCAGCGCTGCATGAGCGACTTCATCATGGGCATCAACATGCTCTCCAACATGCGCCTGTGCTCCAACGTGCCGGCTCAGTCGATCGTTCAGACGGCACTCGGTGGCCATCAGTCCGTTAACGACTACATCCGTCCCGGCGGCCGTGTCTACGAGCAGCGCAACTTTGTGTATGAGGCACTCAGCAAGATTGACGGCATCTCGGTGGTTAAGCCGCGTGCGGCGTTCTACATCTTCCCCAAGATGGATGTTAAGAAGTTCAACATCACCGATGACGAGCAGTTCGCCCTTGACCTGCTGCACGAGAAGAAGATCCTGATCACGCGCGGCGGCGGCTTCAACTGGGCTGAGCCCGACCACTTCCGCATCGTGTACCTGCCGCGCATGGAAGTACTCAAAGAGTCCCTCGAAGACCTCGCCGACTTCTTTGACCATTACCGCCAGTCGTAGGGGATAGAAACTCCGCACTATGAAAAGCTCCCTGCAGTTGTTTTGCTGCAGGGAGCTTTCTTGAATCGGCGGAACTAAATAACAATCCCGTTGCAGTGGTCGATTTCGTGCTGGATGATCTCGGCGGTGTAGCCCGAGAAGTTTTTGATGCGGTGGACGAAGTTCTCGTCCAAATACTCCACCTTAATGCGGCGATAGCGGGTACAGGGACGCTCGCCGATCAGCGAGAGGCATCCTTCGCTCGTCTGATAGGCATTGACCTGTTCAAGAATTTGAGGGTTGTACATCAGGAGCGCCCTGTTGCCGTCCTTTACGCAGATGATGCGTTTGCGCACACCGATCATGTTGGCGGCGAGCCCCACGCACTCGTGCTCATGCTCGTGGAGTGTATCCAGGAGGTCCTGCCCGGTCGCGGCATCGTCGGGCCCCGCGTCTTCGGAAGGCAGGCGCAAAAAGAACTCGGATTTCATGATGGGCTTAATCATGGCGGGCTCCTCATGTCTTATGCTTTCGTGGACTTTTAATAATAGCGCGGAAGGAAAGCTGCGCGTCCGCGTTACAATCTTTTGACGTTGGACCATGTTGCCAGATTCGTCGTGTACGGCGTCTGGCGTAAGTCTAGGGCTCATTTTTCGCCCTGGACTGTTCCTCTGGGGCGATGCGACTGTCGTTCCAAGAGGAAGGAAATGCATGGGGAGCAAATCTCAGCAACAAGTTCAAGCAACGCCATCGGCCACTGCGGCGCTTCTCGTCGTTATGTATATTGCAGCCTTTGTTGCCGCGTTTAACGAGAACATCATTAACGTGGCGTTGCACGACATTATGGCAGCCTTTTCGGTGAGTGCCACCACGGCGCAGTGGCTCGTTTCGGGCTACATGATCGTGACGTCGATCTTTACGGCCATCATGGCCTTCCTGTCCGGCCGTTTCTCGACGCGCAAGCTGTTGTTTTTCGCATGCGGATGTATGGTCGCCGGCGAAGTCCTGTGTCTGATCGCTCCGTCGTTTAGCGTTTTGCTACCAAGTCGTATTTTGCAGGCTGCGGGATCGGGCATCTTGTTCCCGCTCATGATGAACGTGGTGCTGTCTTGCGCCCCGCGCGAGAAGCTCGGTCTGTATCTTAGCCTGGGCGGTGCCTGCATTACGCTAGGGCCGGCGTTTGGACCCGTAATCAGCGGTCTTATGTGCACGTTGTTCGGCTGGAGGGCGGTGTTCGTAGTGCCGCTGGTGGGCGGCATTGTGGTCGCTGCGGCGGGCGTTAAGCTTGTTCAGAATGTCGGAGAGCGCTCGAGCACCACGCTTGATATTCTGTCGGTTGTTTTGCTCGCCGCCGGCATTACGGCATTCGTGTATTCCGTAGGCGAGTTCTCGACCAATCCGATTGCCGGCATCGTGGCGCTTTCCGCCGCCATTGTGCTGCTCGGCCTGTTTGCGGCCCGTCAGCTCAAGCTCGAGCATCCGGTGCTTAACGTGCGTCCCATGGCGAGCGTTCGTTTTTGGCCCGCGTGCCTGCTTGTGGTGGTGTCGATGATGACGACGTTCTCGATGAGCGTTTTGTTGCCGCTCTATTTTGAGGGCGCATACGGCATGACCGCACTTATTGCGGGCTTGCTCATTTTGCCGGCGATTGCCTGCAACGCCGTGACCTCGATTGTGGGCGGACGCGTGATGGACGCCCGTGGCGCATGGCCGCTGCTGCCGGTCGGCTTTGCCCTGATTGCCGTGGGGCAGACTGCCATCTCGATGACGGCGGCAAGTATGAACATCGGCGTCGTCGTGGCGCTGACCGTTGTGGTGTATGCCGGAGTCGGTTTGGTGCTGAGCCCCTCGCAAACGGCCGGCTTGGAGACGCTGCCTGCCGCTGAGCATCCCCACGGAACGGCATTGCTTAACACGTGGAACATGATTGCCGCATCGTTTGGCCCATCGCTGTTTATCGGTCTGCTCTCGAGTTCTGCGGCGACTGCCGGCGCGGCTGGCGCTGCGACCGACGTTGCCCAGGCGATTGGATTTGCAACTGCCGTGCGTGTGGCGGCTGTGATTGCCGTGGTCGGGTTCGCGACGTCGCTGGTGTACGCTCGTCGCGAGTCGCACATGTCGCATTAATGTGTGCACATAGATTCTGCAGCTAGATTGGATGGCGACACCATAAACTAATGGACGTTTTGCCGAGAGGCATGAATGTTTAAAGCGCAAAGAGTGCGCGACGGGCCCCGCGAATGGGGCGATGATGCCCGAGAGGGCCAAGAAGGAGTCTCATGTCCGAGAACGAAGAGATCATGAACGAGACCGAGAACGAGACCATGGCTGCCGAGGTCGAGGCAGTCGAGACCGTGGAGACCGAAGCTGCCGAGGTTGAGGCTGCTGACGAGGTTTCCGCCGAGGAGGAGGCCGAGGTTGTCGAGGCCGCCGTTGATTACGATGACGAAGAGCTGATGGACAAGATGCAGAAGGCCGCCCGTCTGCTGCGTAGCCGTCGCTTTGCTATTTCCAAGGAGGAGGAGGCCAAGGCCGAGCGCATGGCGAACATCGAGCGCGCCATCAAGCTCCTTGACCTCAAGCCCAAGATGGAGCAGAAGGAAATGTCCGACCTGCTGGGCATGCGCCTTCGTGAGCTCGATGGCCTGATGGCCGAGGCCGAGGCTGCCGATCTGGTCGGCCGCATCGACGACGCCGAGGGCGATATGCGCAAGATTGTTGTCTTCGCCGCCGAGGATGCCGCTGAGGGCCTGGTCGAGCTTGCCAACAAGAAGGAGAAGCTCCTGCCCGAGCTTTCTTACGAGGAGGCCACCGAGCTGATGGCCGCTCTCGATAAGGTTATCGCTCCGCTCGTCGCCATGGGTCTGGACGAGGATCGCGGTCCTCGCGGCGGTCGTGACGATCGCGGTGGCCGAGGCGGCGACCGTGGCGGTCGCGGCGGCTTTGGCGATCGCGGTGGCCGTGGCGGTGACCGCGGCGGTCGCGGTGGCGATCGCGGTGGCCGTGGCGGCTTTGGTGACCGTGGCGGCGACCGTGGCGGTCGCGGCGGCTTTGGCGGCAACCGTGGTGGCTACGGCGATCGCGGTGGCAACCGTGGCGGCTTTGGCGGCAACCGTGGTAACGACCGTGGCGGTCGCGGTGTCGATCGTGGCGGCCGCAACGGCGGCGGCTTCCGCGGTAACCGTTTTTAGTTACGGCGTTTTACCAAACGCCGTAACGGGCCGACGCTGCGCGGGCCGCATTTGGACAATCTGACGTTCAACTTCAAGGGCGCGACCAGAAGGTCAGCGCCCTTTCGTTTCACGTCACCTTGCCTCAAATGCGACCCGCTCGCTGTCCGTCCTCTGCCTGCGGCGTTGTCTTGCTCCGGATGCGGCAGTTAGGGACGTTCCTTTTCTGCCGGCAGCTTGGGACACTCCTTGTAGTCATTGGGGACGTTCTTAAACGACTACATAGAACAAGAGTGGATGATCTCCCGGTTTGAGCCTGCATTCAAGCTCAAAGTGGGAGATCATCCACTCTCGTTTCGTTTGTTGATTTCGATGCCTACATTTGTAGGAACAGTTCGTGGAGGCGGGTATCGTCGTCGAGCTCGGGGTGGAAGGTTACGCCGAGCTGGTTGCCCTGACGGGCGGCGACAATACGACCGTCGACTTTCGCTAAGGCCTTGGCGTCGCCGTGGACCTCGACGATGCGGGGCGCGCGGATAAACGTCAGCGGCACTTCACCGTCGATGCCGGCTATTTGCCCCTTGGTTCGAAAGCTGCCGAGCTGCCTGCCGTAGGCATTGCGCTCGACAAGTACATCCATGGTTGCCAAACGCGGCGTGCCCTTATCGTCATGGGCGGCAAGGTCGTGAGCCAGTAGAATCAGGCCGGCGCAGGTGCCCAGGACGGGCATGCTTTCAGCGATACAGGCACGAAGCTCCTCGAGCATGCCCAACTCATCAAGCAGCTTCCCTTGAACGGTAGACTCGCCGCCGGGAAGTACCAGACGGTCAAAGTCCTGCTTCAAATCAGCCGCCTGCCTCAACTCTATACAACGTGCGCCCAGCTCGGACAGCCTCGCCTCGTGCTCGGCAAAAGCGCCTTGGACCGCCAGCACGGCGACCGTTTGGTCTGCATAATCGCTCATGTGCGATCCTTTCTGCTGGACTAGCGCCCGCGCTCCTCCATGATAATCTCGATCTCGTCGGCGTTGATGCCCACCATGGCCTCGCCCAGGTCCTCCGAAAGCTCGGCGATGAGCTTGGCATCGGTGAAGTTTGCCACAGCCTTGACGATGGCGGCGGCGCGTTTGGCGGGGTCGCCGCTCTTAAAGATGCCCGAGCCGACAAAAACGCCCTCGGCGCCCAGCTGCATCATCAGCGCGGCGTCGGCGGGGGTCGCTACACCGCCGGCGGCAAAGTTCACGACGGGAAGCTTGCCCGTGGCATGGACCTCGCGCACCAGCTCGACCGGAACCTGCAGCTGCTTGGCTGCCTCAAAGAGCTCATCGTCGCGCAGGGCAACAACGTCGCGGATCTGCTTTTGGATCTTGCGCATGTGACGCACGGCCTGAACGACGTCGCCCGTACCCGGCTCACCCTTGGTGCGAATCATAGTGGCGCCCTCGGCAACACGGCGCAGCGCCTCGCCCAGATCGCGGGCGCCGCAGACAAATGGCACGTCAAACTGGGTCTTGTCGATGTGATAGACGTCATCGGCAGGGGAGAGAACCTCGGACTCGTCGATGTAATCGATCTCGATAGCCTGCAGGACCTGCGCCTCGACAATGTGACCGATGCGGCACTTGGCCATAACAGGGATGGAGACGGCCTCTTGGATGCCCTTGATCATCTTGGGGTCGCTCATGCGCGAGACGCCGCCTGCGGCACGGATGTCGGCCGGGATGCGCTCGAGTGCCATGACGGCGCAGGCGCCTGCCTCCTCGGCGATGCGTGCCTGCTCGGGCGTGGTGACGTCCATGATGACGCCGCCCTTGAGCATCTGCGCGAGTTCGCGATTGAGTTTGACGCGATCGGCCTTGCTGGTCTGTTCTGCCATGGTTGCTCCCTTGGTTGGCATGTGCATTGCTTGACGGAACATCCTATCGGGGAGCTGGGTATGGCAAAATACTCAGTTTTCGAGATAATAATAAGGTCAGCCTAATACCAGATTGAACAGCTCGATAAGGTCAGGTGGCAAACTCATGCTTGACTACAATTTGGAAAAACGCGGCGAAGCATCGCTTTATGAGTATGTTTACCAGCAAATTCGAGATGATATTGTTGCTGGACGTATTGTGGCGGGGGAGCATCTTCCGTCTAAGCGCGCCTTTGCCAGTCATCTGGGAATCAGTGTCATTACCATCGAGAATGCATATAGCCAGTTACTTGCCGAGGGCTATATTTGCTCAATGCCGCGTCGTGGCTACTACGCTTGCAAGCTTCCGGATGCACCGGTTTTGCCTTTGGCTTCGCAGGGCATCGACCGAGATACCGTCTCTGTGGGCCTCAGCGCGCATGATGTCAACGGACAGGTCGAGCTGTTCGATGCACTTTCTCCTTCCGCTTTGGAGGCGGCGCGGCTTTGGCAAAGCGCACTACGGGCGACGCTGGCATCCGAAGATGAGCGCGAAATCTTTTCGCCCGCACCGGCGCAGGGCACCGCTCGGCTGCGACGCGCAATTGCTCACCATCTGCGTGGGACAAGGGGCATGAATGTCGACCCCAACAACATTGTTATCGGTGCAGGCGCCCAGCTGCTCGATACCATGTTGGTTCAGTTGCTTGGAGCCGACAAGGTGTATGCCGTTGAGGACCCGGGCTATTTGCGTCTGACGCGTATCTATCAGGCTATGGGCTGCCAAGTACGACATATCCCGTTGGATGATGAGGGCGTGGACTTGAGCACTCTGCAGAAAAGCGGGACCGATGTCCTTCACTTGATGCCGTCTCATCAGTATCCGACCGGCCTTGTGACGAGTATTGCGCGTCGCTATGCGCTACTGAGCTGGGCCGCCGAGCGACCAGGTCGGTATCTCATCGAAGATGACTTTGATTGTGAGTTTCGCCTTGCCGGCAAGCCGATTCCCGCGCTCGCGTCGATCGATGCCGCCCAGTCGGTTATCTACACCAACACGTTTTCGAAGAGCCTTTCATCGGCGTTGCGTTTGGCGTATATGGTGTTGCCCGATGAGCTAATGGAGCGGTTTAGGCGCAACCTTGGTTTCTACGCCTCGTCGGTGAGCTCTGTTGACCAGGTCGCTTTGGCGCGTTTGCTGGAATCGGGTGATTACGAGCGACATGTGAACCGCGTGCGCGTTCGTGCTCGCGAGGCGCGTGATGGCCTGACGTCGCTTGTGCGGAAAGCGTTTCCGGCAGGGGAGGTCTCGATCGAACATGCAGACGCGGGCCTTTACTGCACCGTGGTTGCGGAGCGCGGAGCGGGCGGAAGCTCTTTTGTGCGGGCCCTCACGCGCTCGAGTATCCCTTTTGTCGATATCAGTGACTGTTATTGGTGTGCCGATGGCGCATTTGTCCCTGAAAACTCAAGTCAAATTCTTGTTCAGTATGACGATTTGAGTTCAAAAGCGCTAAATACCTTGGAATCGCAGCTAATGGGAGCACTCTGCAACCTAAGTGAGTAGGCTTTTGGAACTTTGGCGACCAGGCAGTTTTGTAACAAGCTATCTACCTGCGGTTTTGAAAAGCAGGATGACCGGGCTGCTCGGGATGTTCAAAAAAGTCTACTCACTTGTCGCGCAAAGCTTCTGCATGAGAAAAAATGGGGTTTTCAACAGAACTTCGTCCAGCTCTCGGCAAGCTTTTGGCCAGTTGGGGAGGGCTGTTGAAAACTTGGCAGTCCGTTCGGCACCATTTTTGGCGCGTTCGCGCCAATGCGTGACTGACTGGGTTGAAATTCGTGTTTTCCTGTGCCTATGAAAGATCTACTTTGTGACATATCGGCTTTTAGGTACTGGCGTTTGCCCCCTCAGGTCCGCGCTCTGTGTCCGCCGCTTCCACGACCGGAAGAAGACCGGCAGCGATATGATCTCGCCCGCAACCCGACGGCTGCGGTCGCGCTCGGTTTTCCGTTGTATACATTGGTTCAGACAAGAAACAAACGGACTTGTCCTGCCAGCATTAGGCAGCGGCTGTTTCTTGGTGAGCTTCCCAGGGAATCCGTACTGGAAACGGAGCATGGGTTTTTGATTACGTCTCCTCTACTGACGGCATTCATCATGTCACGGCATCTGACGGATCTTCAGCTTCTTTTGGTATTGGCGGAGATGTGTGGCTTGTTTGCGGTGTGTGCCCTGCCGGCGTTACTTGAGACGGAGCTTTCGCGTGCAATTGATTCGGGTGCGATTTCGACAACGTTCGGTTGGGCGCGCTGCCCGTCCGAGGACGGCACCGCCTCATATTTATGGCGTCGAGACGCTTTGGTTTTGGGCGGAGACCTTGACCGTTTTTGTTCAGATGTTTGCGGGATGCGTTACGGCAATAGATTTATGGCGGTATCGCAACTCGTTCCATTGGGTGCCGCGTCGCCTTTTGAGGTCGAGGCGTATTTGCTACTTGCACTGCCGCGATCCCTGGGAGGCGAAGGTTTTTGCGGCATAGAGCTTAATGTTGAAGTGATGCTAAACACAAATGCTCGAGCGATTGTGGGAAAGTCCCGTGTATATATCGACCTACTTCTTTCTTCACCGGACGGTAGGCGACAGGTGGCCATTGAATGTCAGGGAAAGGCCTCGCACGGACGCGCAGGGGATGGCTTGCGTGACGCTGACCGCATGACGGCCCTTCAGGCCATGGGCTACGATGTACTTCTCCTGACACACAGACAGATATCCGATGAGGGTAGATTCCGCGCGATCGTTAAGACCGTATGCAGGATGCTCGATGCTGAATATCGTGATAAAAGCTCAGATGAGCAAAGGGCTGAGGCATTACTCCGGTCTGAACTATTCGTTGACTGGACAAAATTGGGAGTAATCGACGGAAAGATGCCCGCTAGACACAAAATGGCTCGATCGTGGACGGCTGCGGTTCTAAGTGAGTAGGCTTTTAGCACTTTGGCGACCAGGCCGTTTTGAAACAAGTCATTTACCTGCGGCTTTATAAAGCAATATGGATGGCGTGCTCGGCAAGTTCCAAAAAGTCTACTCACTTAGTTTTTGACGAGAAACCTATGCCGAAGGCGGTCCTATTTCAGGTAGTTAACAAGTTTGTGAGGCACGAAAAAGGCCCGAACCAATATGGTCCGGGCCTCATCAAGCTAGAGGTTATGTCTCAGGCGGTTGGCTTAGCCAAAGTAGCGCTTGAGCAGGCCGGCGAAAGCCTTGCCGTGGCGGGCCTCGTCGCGAGCCATCTCGTGCACGGTGTCGTGGATGGCATCGAGGCCAGCGGCCTTGGCGCGCTTAGCAAGATCGGTCTTGCCGGCGGTGGCGCCGTTCTCGGCCTCAACGCGCATCTCGAGGTTCTTCTTGGTGGAGTCGGTCACGACCTCGCCCAGGAGCTCAGCGAACTTGGCGGCATGCTCGGCCTCCTCGTGGGCAGCTTTCTCCCAGTACAGGCCGATCTCGGGATAGCCCTCGCGATGGGCGACGCGAGCCATGGCCAGGTACATACCGACCTCGGAGCACTCGCCCTCAAAGTTGGCGCGCAGGTCGGCAACGATGTCCTCAGAGACGCCCTCCATCTTGGCGACGCCCACGACGTGCTCGGCAGCCCACTCGAGCTGGCCCTCCTCCTGCTTCAGGAAACGAGAACCGGGAACGCCGCACTGGGGGCACTTGAAGTCCTCGGGCAGCTGGTCGCCGTCGAACTCTTCCACATAACCGCAAACGGGGCAAACAAACTTCATGATTCGATCCTTTCGATCGATGGCGATTGTGCGCTCGTCCGGTCCCGTAAGGGCCCTCTCCGGACGTGCGTCTTGACGAGTTCTATTATCCATAAATGAAACCAAATGTGAAGCCTATTAGGAATGATTTTTAATAAAACAATTTGAGATATGAAGATGTTGATTGATTAACGATTGGCAGGCCGTCTTTGACCGCCGCTGAGTACAATCGGGCGAGCAAATGTTGATCTATCAACAAATGAAGGAGTTTCCTTTATGCATCTAGCCCGTCGTGCCTGGTGCCGAACATATCAGACGGTTTTTCGCATTGCATTGCCGATCCTGCCCTATACCGAGCCGCGCATTTTAGAGCATGCCGAGGATGTGCCCGCGGTGCTTCAAAAGCGCTCGATCCAGAAGGTCCTTATCGTGACGGATCCCGGTATTGCACGTTTGGGACTCACGGCATCACTCGAGCGTGCGCTTACGGCTCAGGGGATTGGCGTTACGGTCTATGCCGAAACGCGTGCGAACCCCACGGTCTCGAATGTGGAGGAGGCGGCGTCCCTGTATCGAGAGCGCGCCTGCCAGGCCATTATCGGTTTTGGCGGAGGATCAGCCATGGACTGCGCCAAGGGCGTGGGCGCACGCATTGCGCAGCCAAGCAAGCCCATCAACAAGATGCGCGGGCTGCTGCGGATTCATCGTCGCCTGCCGTTGCTCATCGCCGTTCCCACCACGGCGGGCACGGGGAGCGAGGTCACGCTTGCGGCGGTAATTACCGATGACGAGACGCGCTACAAGTATCCCATTAACGACTTTGTGCTTATCCCGCGCTTTGCGGCGCACGACCCCGAGTTTACGCGCGGTCTGCCCGCCTCCATTACGGGGCAGACGGGCATGGACGCCCTGACGCATGCCGTCGAGGCGTTTATCGGGCGAAGCACCACGCCCTATACGCGCAAGATGGCGCGACAGGCGGTGCAGCTCATCCACGACAATTTGCTCGAGGCCTATGAGCATGGCGACGACATGCGTGCGCGTCGCAATATGCTTTTGGCGGCGTATAAGGCGGGCGTTGCGTTTACCCGCTCCTATGTCGGATATGTGCATGCCATCGCGCACAGTTTGGGCGGCCGATACGGAATTCCGCACGGTTTGGCCAACGCGATCATCCTGCCGCACATGCTTCGCGCTTATGGTGACGCCGCCGCCCCCAAGCTTGCCGATCTTGCTCGCATGGCGGGCATTGCGCCGGCTACCGCGCAGGACAGTCTTGCGGTCGAGGCCTTTATCGATTGGGTCGACCGCATGAACGAGGCCCTGGGAATCCCCAAATATGTCTCGGGTATTCGCCGCTCCGATATTCCGCAAATGGCGGCCCATGCCGATGCCGAGGCCAATCCCCTGTACCCCGTTCCACTTTTGATGGACCGCTCGGAGCTCGAGCATATGTACGAGGTCGTCGCGGGTGGTATGTTTGAGGACGAGAACTAGGAGGGTGCCATGAACACCGAGGAAATTGCGCGCATCGTCGGCGATCAGCGCGCCTACTTTAAGACGCACGCCACGTTTGATGTCGATGCTCGACGTCGCGCACTGGTGCGCCTGCGCGATGCGGTGCGGGCCCACGAGGCCGATATCGCTCATGCGCTCAAGACCGATTTGGGAAAGTCGCATGACGAGGCCTATATGTGCGAGATTGGCACATCGCTTTCCGAGATTCGACATCAGATTGCGCATGTGGCCCGATGGAGTCGTCCGCGCCTGCGTCCGTGCGACCTCGCTAACGCCGTGAGCGTGTGCAAAACGCAAACCGTGCCCTATGGCGTCACGCTCATCATGGCGCCCTGGAACTATCCGTTTTTGCTGACGCTCGAGCCGCTCGCTGGCGCCCTTGCCGCGGGCAATACCGTGGTCATCAAGCCGAGCGCCTATGCTCCGGCATCGAGCGCGGTGCTCAGGCAAATCTGTGAAGAGGCATTTGATCCGCGCCTGGTGACGGTTGTCGAGGGCGGGCGCGCCGAGAACGAAGCGCTGCTCGATGAGCACTGGGACAAGATCTTCTTTACCGGTAGCGTTCCGGTCGGCAAACTCGTTATGGAGCGCGCAAGTAAAAACCTTACGCCTGTGACGCTTGAGCTGGGCGGAAAGAGTCCCTGCATCGTGGATGCGACGGCAAACTTGAAGGTTGCGGCACGGCGTATCGCCTTTGGTAAATGGCTCAACGTGGGGCAGACCTGCGTGGCGCCCGACTACCTGCTGGTCGATACGCGCGTGCACGACGAGCTGCTGGGCCTCATCAAGGAGGAGGTCCGCCGTATGTTTGGCGAGTATCCGCTCGATAACGAGGACTACGGTCATATTGTCAACGCCAAGCATTTTGCGCGCGTGCGCGGGCTGATCGATCCCGATAAGGTCGTGCTGGGAGGTACCGCGCGCGAGGCCTCGCTCAAGATCGAGCCGACGATTTTGGACGGCGTGTCCCCCAATGACGCCGTGATGCAGGAGGAGATCTTCGGCCCCATTTTGCCAGTGCTGACGTTTGAGAGCCTTGACGAGGCCGAAGCGTTTATTACGGATCGTCCGACGCCGCTGGCCCTGTATATCTTTAGTCAGGATCGCGAGGTTCAGCAGCGCTTTGTGCGCTACGTGCCCTTTGGCGGCGGCTGCGTTAACGATACCATCATGCATCTGGCTACGAGTCATATGGGCTTTGGCGGCATGGGCGCGAGCGGCATGGGACAGTACCATGGCCGCGAGAGCTTCGATACGTTTAGCCACAAGAAGAGTATCGTGAACAAGGCAACCTGGCTGGACGTGCCGTTTCGGTATGCGCCCTACGCAAGCTGGAAGCACAAATTCGTGCGCATGTTTGTGCATTAGAAAAGGGCGCAGGTAATACGAACAAGTGTTCCTATTACCTGCATTTTGCGTTAGACTACTGTTATGGAGCACGGATGGGCCAACTCCCTTTAGAAGGGATTTGGTATGAACGTAAGCGATGTTATTTCGTTATTGGCGTTGTTGATTGCGGCTATCGAACTCGGTCTGTTTATCGGCCGAATGAAATAGCCGCCCCCGCGTAAGCGAAGACGGCCACTTCTCACGATGAAAACGTGTATCGGAGTTGGCAAGACCCGCGGCAACGGGTGCCATCCGTGTTCCTATCTTATCTGCAAGCGTTCTGTCGCGCAAGCGTTGAGGCAAACGATTGAAGGACGCAGACAGGATGTATTTGTGTCCGCACGGGACCGTAGACTTCTCAATAAGGTTACACACCGGTTTATCCGGCCGTTAGAGGAGCTGCTATGTACGAGCCTTCGCGTGTTCTTCTGTCATTTCACATTGCAGGATTTCAGTATGCCGATGGCGCCTTGGTCTTGGGCGATCTTAAAGCGGGCGATAAGCTGACGCTGTGTGACGAGCGCGATAATCCCCATGACCCTGAGGCGGTTGCGATTTATTACGGCAACACCAAGCTTGGCTATGTTCCGGGAAACGAGGTCGGCCCACTGTCCTTGATGATGTATTACGGCCACGAGGACGTATTTGAGGCCCGTGTGCAACAGGTTGCCCCCGAGCGCAGCCCGTGGCATCAGGTGCGCGTTGGGCTCTACGTGGTGGATGCTCGCTAGTCGGCAATGGAGGCTGCCATGTTTGATGACGATGACCTGTTTGATCTGGCAGATGATCCGTTTGAGTGGGATGTGCTACTCGATGACGATGAGCTGGAACAGGACCGTAAGATGCGGCAGGACAAGAAAACTCAGGGTGACGCTTCGAAAAAGCAAGACAAGCGCCGCCGCGGACTGTTCGGCGGGCTCTTTGGATAACCGCCGCATCGCTACGTCTGTATACTTAGCACGAGTTGAGCACGTTGCGAAATGAGGGCATAGACGATGATGTGGTTTACCGCCGACCTGCACCTGGGCGATACGAATATCTTGCACGACATGGACCGGCCGTTTGACTCGGTCGAGGAGATGAACCGCAAGGTCATCGATGCCATCAATGAGTGCGTGGCTGCGGACGACCGCCTCTATATTCTGGGTGACTTTACCTATCGTTTGCCCCTGGCGGAGGCGGTGCGCCTGCGCGAGCGTATCGAATGCCAGAACGTGACGCTCATCCGCGGTAACCATGACGGCGACTGGGAAGATTCCGACGTACCGCAGATTTGGGAAAACGTGCGCGATTACCTGGAGATTGCTCCCGGCTATGCCAAGGGCCATCGTCTGGTTATGAGCCACTACCCCATGCTCAGCTGGAACGGCAAGGCACGTGGCGCCATTATGCTGCATGGGCATATCCACAGCAGGGGTGACCGCGCCAACGCACGCAACCGCGATCGCGAGCGCCCTATCTTTCGCTACGATGTCGGTCTCGATGCCAACGATTACAAGCCCGTAAGCCGCGATCAGATTCTTAGCTTCTTTAGGCTGTAGCCCTCAAACCACCACAAGGGGGGGCAGGTGGCTTTGTGGTGGTTTTGGCGCCGTTGCCATTATGGCGGCGGCGCCTTTTTTGTCCGTGCGGCGCGGTAGAGTGTAGTCGGTTGAAATTTGCGTCCATCGAGGAGCTGCTATGAACGAGATTAAGTGCCCGCATTGCGGCGAAGTTTTTAAGGTCGATGCGTCCGGCTATGCGGATATCGTCAAACAAGTGCGCGATGCTGAGTTTTCGCGCGACCTGGATGAGCGTGTGAAGGCAGTCCAGCGCGAGGGCGAGCAGGCACTGGAGCTTGAGCGCTCGCGCTCGACGGCTGCTCTGCAGGAGGCGGAGTCTCAGCGCAACGCTCAGCTCGTTGAGCAGAAAAACGCCGCGGCTCAGGAACTGGCGCAGGAGGTTGCCAGGCGCGATGCCGAGCTTGCCGAGCTGCGCGCCAAGCTCGAGGGTGCTGCCGCGGAGCGTGAGAGCGCAAGCCAGCGAGCGGCGGTTGAGGCTCGCGCCGATGCTCAGAAGGAGAACGCCGAGCTCCAGCGTGAGATTGACAGCCTGCGTGCACAGCTTGGACGCAAGGACGACGAAGCAAAGCTTGCCGAGTCGGCGGCGCGCAACGCTGCTCAAAACGATTTAGCTGCACGCGACGCTCAGATTGCCGAGCTGCAGGCCAGGCTTGCCGCGGCGGACAAGGCCCAGGAGATGGCGCTTGCCGCTGCCGCGGCAGAGTCGCAGCGTGAGCTCGATGCCGCTCGCAGCGAGGCCGAGCGCGCGCTTGCTGACTATCGCGCGAAGGTGCAAGAGAAGTTTTCCGCCGCAAAGGCTCAGTCCGAGCAAGAGGCCGAGGGCCTGCGTGCCCAGCTGCGCGAGCAGGAACTGATGGCAAAAATGAACCTGTCAGAGGCGGTCGCCGCGGCGGAACGAGAGCGCGATGAGGCACGTGCCAAGCTGACGAGCGAGCTGGCGGTGCGCGATTCTCGCGAGGAACAGGTCAAGGCGGCGCATGAGCTCGAGCTCGCGCAGGCCAAGCGCGCGAGCGATGACCTGATTCGCTACAAGGACGAAGAGATTGAGCGTCTTAAGGACATGAAGGTACGCCTGTCCACCAAGATGGTGGGCGAGTCGCTCGAGCAGCACTGCGAGACCGAGTTCAATCGCCTGCGCATGACGGCGTTTCCCAACGCGTACTTCGAGAAGGATAACGATGCGTCCGAGGGCACCAAGGGCGACTTTATCTTCCGCGAGTGCGACGCAAGCGGTAACGAGGTCATTTCGATTATGTTCGAGATGAAAAACGAGAACGATGAGACCGCGACCAAGCACAAGAACGAGGACTTCTTTAAGAAACTCGACCACGATCGCCGCCAAAAGGGCTGCGAGTACGCGGTGCTCTGCACGTTGCTCGAACCCGAGAGCGAGCTTTACAACGCCGGCATCGTGGACGTGAGCTATCGCTACGAGAAGATGTACGTGATTCGCCCACAGTTCTTTATTCCCATGATCACGCTTCTTCGCAACGCCGCCATGGGTTCGCTGCGCTATAAGCAGGAACTGGCGGAGTACAAACAGCAGAATATCGACGTCACGAACTTCGAAGCCAAGATGGAAAAGTTCAAGAATGATTTCGGTCGCAACTACGAGATCGCGAGCCGCAAGTTCCAAACGGCGATTGATGAGATCGACAAGACGATTAGCCATCTGCAGAAAACCAAGGAGGCGTTGCTGTCCTCCGAGAACAATCTGCGCCTAGCCAACAAGAAGGCCGACGATCTTACCATTCGCAAGCTCACGTGGGGCAACAAGACCATGAAGGCCGCGTTTGACGAGGCGTGCGGGGCTGCGACAGAGACAAACGATGAGCCAGCCGAGGCGGATTCGTATGAGGTCGAGGATACCGAGTAGGGGATAGCGTATCGCGCAAAAAGCGGGGCCGCTGGCGATGTTGCCAGCGGCCCCGCTTCGTTTCGTTCCAGTATGTTCGGCTAGTCCTCGAGCAGGTCCTCGATAAAGCCGACGCGGTAGTTTTTGAAGATGACCTCGCCGCCGTCTTGCGTGGCGTCCAGATCGACATCGCCCATGATGCCAAAATCGTGGTCGCCATCCTCGTCGGCAAAGATCTGGTGCACGTGCCATACGTGCGCGGTCTTCTCGTCGGACTCGTCAATGGAAAACATCGCGGCGCTGCGGGCATCTCCGTCGGTGAGGATTTCTTCGTGCTGCTCGTGGTAAGCGTCGAGTGCTTTTTGCCAGCGGATCTCGCTCATGCCCCAGTCGTCGTCGAGCTCGCCCAGGTCGCGAACGTGCTCGCGGGCGGCAAGGGCCACGCGGCGGAAGAGTGCGTTGCGCACCAGCAGCGTGCAGCCGCGGCGGTCCGCAATGACTTCGTCGATGCCCTGCGGCGGTGCGGCGTCGAGTGCAGCGGGGTTGCCGGCGTTCTCCCACTCGTCCACCAGGCTCGAGTCCACCGAACGCACCACAAAGCCCAGCCACGAGATGATGTCGCGCAGGCGCTCGTCGCGCTTCTCGATCGGTACGGTGCGATCGAGGGAACGGTAGGCCTCTGCCAGGTAGCGCAGCAAAATGCCCTCGGAGCGGGCGATGCCGAGCTTTTGAATGTAGCCCTTAAAATCGCTCGTGCTTTCCAGCATATCGCGCAGAACGCTCTTGGGAGAGAGCTGATAGTCGTTGGCCCAGGGCACTTCCTGGCAGTACTTGTCAAAAGCGGCGTCGAGCAAATCCTCGAGCGGCTTTTCGTACGTGACGTCTTGAATGCGCTCCAAGCGCTCCTCATATTCGACGCCGTCAGCCTTCATTTCTGCCATCGCGCGGTCGCGCGCGGCGCGCTCCTGTGCACGCAGCACCTGTTTGGGATCCTCGAGCGTTGCCTCGACCATCGAGATCAGATCCATGGTATAGGTCTCACTCTCGGGGTCGAGCAGCTCCAACGCGGCAAGCAAGAACGGCGAGAGCGGCTGATCGAGCGCGAAGTCCTCGGGCAGATCGACCGTCAGCGCATAGTCGATGTCCGGCGCGGCGTCAGTCGGGGCGTCGGGCGCGGGCGGCACCTCGGTGCGAACGACGACGCCGGAATCGATGAGCGTGGCGAAGATTTCGTCGGCGCGAACCTCGAGCTTAGCCTTTTCCTCGGGAGTCTGCAGGCTCGTCTCGATGAGGTCGTGTACGCGGGTTCGGGCATCGCCGCCCTGCTCGACCACGCTAATCACCATGGAGTGCGTGATGCGCAGGCGCGGCTTGAGCGTCTCGGGCTGCGTCTCGATCAGGCGCTCAAAGGTCTGCTTGTTCCAGGTGACAAAGCCCTCGGGGGCCTTTTTCTTTTTAATCTTACGGAGTTTTTTGGGGTCGTCGCCCGCTTTGGCCATAAGCTTGGCGTTTTCGATCTCGTGCTCCGGCGCCTCGGCAATTACCATACCCTCGGTGTCAAAGCCCGAGCGGCCGGCGCGACCGGCAATCTGGTGGAACTCGCGGGCGCGCAGACGACGCATCTTGTAACCGTCGAACTTGGTGAGCGCGGTGAGCACCACGGTGTGGATGGGCACGTTGATGCCGACGCCGAGCGTGTCGGTGCCGCAGATGACGGGCAGCAGGCCCTGCTGCGCCAGGCGCTCAACCAGTAGGCGATAGCGCGGCAGCATACCGGCGTGGTGCACGCCGACGCCGCAGCCGAGCAGGCGCTTGAGAATCTTGCCGAAGGCGGTGGAGAAACTCGTGCCTTTGGCAGCTTCCTTAATGGCCTCGCGCTGCTCCTTGCTAGCGATGCCAAAGTTGGCAAGCGACTGTGCCGTGGCAAGCGCGGCGTCCTGACTAAAGTGCACGATGTAGAGTGGGGCCTCTCCGCGGCGCATGGCGAGCTCGACGGTGCCCTCGAGGGAGGTCGTCACATAGTCGTAGCTCAGCGGAACAGGGCGCGGGGCGTCGACAACCAGGTCGCAAGCAGCGCCGGTGTGCTCCTCGAGCGAGGCGGCGATGGCGGTGACATCGCCGAGCGTGGCACTCATGAGCATAAACTGCGTGTGGGGCAGGGTGAGCAGCGGCACCTGCCATGCCCAGCCGCGGTCGGGGTCGGCAAAGTAGTGGAACTCATCCATGGCTACGCAGCCCACATCGGCGTCCTCGCCCTCGCGTAGCGCATCGTTGGCAAGGATTTCGGCCGTGCAGCAGATGACGGGTGCCTTGGTATTGATATGCGTATCGCCGGTGATCATGCCGACGTTATCGCGGCCGAGTACTTGTACCAGGTCGAAGAACTTTTCGCTGACCAGGGCCTTGATGGGGGCCGTGTAATAGCAGCGCTTGCCCTGCGCCATGCCCATAAAGAGCATGCCCAGCGCGACGAGCGATTTACCCGATCCGGTCGGTGTGCCTAAAATGATGTGATCGCCGGCGGCCAGGTCCATGAGGGCCTCTTCTTGGTGGTCCCACAGCTCAATGCCGCGATCGCTCGTCCATTCAAAGAAGCGTTCGAAGGCTTGATCGGGCGTGAGCCATGGCTCGGGCTCGCTGCCGTCCTCGGGCTCCCACCAGGTGGGGGAGAGCGCGCCGAGCGAGCCAAACTCGGCTTCGGTTCCCGTGCCGCCCGAGAATGAGCTGGCAGCGCCGGCGCCGGAGACGGTGCTGGCGGCGGTATCTGTCGTGGTCTGTGCCATATGGTTGCTTTCTCTCGCGATTGTCCGCCAACTATTATGGCGTAGCGGCGGCGTGGGGTGCCAGCGCGCGAGAAAATGCAGGAAATGGGCGTTCTGCCCAGCCGTTTAGTGTAGTCGCTAGCTAAGTGAGTAGACTTTTTGCGATATTGCGAGCACATCGCTTTTGCGCAAGGGTTCTACCTGCGGTTTTATGTTTCGCTATGCGGGCTGTGCTTGGCTATTGCAAAATAGTCTACTCACTTAGGTTTGAGGGCCGTTCGCTGGCGCCTATTTGCGCTTGTTTGCCAACGCCGCGACCATCAGAAGCCCCTAGGACTCTTGCGGTAGACGCTTCTTGCCCTTGCGGGCACGGTTTCTAAAGTTCTCGACGGCCTCTTCCATGCCCAGAGGCACATAGGCGAGCTCATCGAGGTTATCGGGCAGGTAGCAGGCTAGGCTTTGCTCCTGCGCGCGGCCCGCCGCGAGCTGTTCATCGCTGGGCTGCGCTCCAGGTGTGGCGCAAATGCCATAGACGGCGGCACCCATCTCGCGCGTGCGGCGCTCGTACTCGGTCTCGGGATGCTCGGGATGGTCGCGGCGGACGTCGTCGCTTACCCAAAGCGTATCGTAGCCGGCCGCGGCAAACTGTCCCAGGGCGTAATCGCGCAACGGCTTGCTATCGGTGCGCAGCGTGACGGTAGCGCCGGCTGAAAAGAGCGGGCGGTAGAGCATCAGATGGTCGACATGGACGAGTCGTTTTTTAGCGTACTTGGCCTTGGGCTGCGGCGTGGGAAAGTTAATGGTGATGGCATCGAGCTCGCCTGCGGCAAACAGCTGTGGCAGCGATGCGGCGCCTCGGGGCAGGACGAGTGCGTTGGATAGCCCCTGTTCGCAGATTTTCTGCGCGGCATAGGCGATGCAGATGGGCTCCTGGTCCATGCCGATAAAGAGGGTGTCGGGCTCGCGGTGGGCGCGCTCGACCAGATAGGTTCCCTTGCCACAGCCAAGATCCAGGTGAAGGTGTTCGAAGGGCTTGCTGCCAGCTGGCGCGCAAGCCTCGCGCCAATCTCCGGCATAAGCCTCGGGGTTCGTCTCGATCGCATCGGCGTAGCGCTCCAGGCGCTTCTCGAGCACAAAGTTCTTAGGCGTGCGAACGTGGACGGCTCCCATGAGGCTCCTTGGTCATAAATGCGAAACGCATGGCCGCGCGTTCCGTCAATGGGTTGAAAAGGGCGGGCATAGATTGCCCGAAAGATGTGGTGCGGCTCGGCGGCGAGTCGTCGGTGCCTACAGGCGCTTGAGAATCACATAGCGGTTGAGCTCGCCGCTACGACCGTCGGCATGGAAGCGCTCAAGCTCGCGCACGGGGACCTCGCCGCTCTTGTAGAACGTACGGACGCCGCGCACCAGGTCGGTGATCTGCTGATCGTCAAAGTGATGGCAATAGCGGTAGGCGTGGCGGTCGTTTTGCCAGCCGATGAGGTGGTCGCCGGCTTCAAACTGTGCGGAATCGTAACCCTCAAACGGCGGGGTGAGCTCGGCGCGGGCTTCGGCTCGAACGGCCTTGCGCGCCATGCGCTCGTCGTTCATAAACTCCCAAAAGCTGATGGCGATGATGCCGCCCGGGCGCGTCTGCCGCACCAGGGCGTCGAGTACGCGTACGCGGTACTCGCACGACGGCACGTGGTGCATAAAGCCAAAGCAGACCGAGATGTCGGCGAGCGGGGCGTCGAAAAGCACGTCGGGCGTCTCGGCGGGGTTGAGCTTCATGAGGGCGTCGAGCACGTCGAGCTCCTGGAAGTGCAGGTTGGGAATGCGCAGGGCATGGCCATGTGCATCGATAGCCAAATCTTGACACGAGTCGACACCATAGAACTCAAACGGGCAGCTGGCATCTGCCGAGGGGTTTGCGCCGTCGACGCCCTTGGCGGCAAGTGCGCCGCCGGCGGCAAAATTCTCGAATCGCATATTGCCGCAGGCAAGATCGAAGACGCGGACGGGATGCTCGATCGTGGCGACGTCGAGCTGCCCGAGCGCGATGTCCATGGTGCGCACCCAGCCGGGCCACGGGGCCTGGCGCGTATCGGAGAAGGAGGCGGAGTGCTCGCGATAGAACGTGTTGTTGAGCTGGATGAGCGATGAGGCGAAATCGCGGTTCACGGCGCGGAACTCCCTCCGTTGGCGGTGCGGAATTAACAGTACGACCATACTACCGTTAACGCCGCAACGGGGACAACCAAGCTACGGGTCATTGCTTTGTTTGGACACATTTCCGCAGCTCATATGCACCCGCAACCGCCGGTTGTCAAAAATCTCACTAGAATAGGTGGCATGTTTTTGGCGGTGGCGGATAGATTTTTAACTGTGCAAGGCGCCTTAAGAACAAAAACGGTCCGGCGGCACGGCTGGCATCACATAGGAGGAACCATGAATGTAGAAACTGCGCAGCGGCTCGCCGACCTTCGCCGCAGCAAAGGCTTTAGCCAAGAAGGGCTGGCGCGAAAGCTGGGGCTGTCGCGCCAGGCGGTCAGTAAATGGGAGCGCGCGGAGAGCTCACCCGATACCGAGAACCTGATCTCGCTCGCCAAACTCTATGGCGTGAGCTTGGACGAGTTGCTCAATCCGAGCGATGAGATTGAGGACGATATCGAGTTTGAGAACGAGGACCGTGCCCGTCAGCGCGAGGCCGAGGCGGCAGATCGCGCCCGTACCCATGAGGCGGCGGCACGTGCCACCGAGGCGGCAACACAGGCGAGTGACGCCGCCGCCAAGGCGGCGCAAGCGGCAAGCTGGAGTGCGCAGGCCGCCAATGCCGCTACGGCGCAGGCGACGAGTGGCAGCGCAGTTGGCTCGACTCCGGTGAAGGGCCCGTTCCAGTCGTTCCCGTATTGGGCCGTGTGCTGGCTGCTGTTCTTTTTGCTGATGTTCCTGTTTGGTGCCGGCCCCTTTGCCGCACTGATCTTCTTTACGATTCCCATCTATCACTGGGTGGCGCGTGCGCTCGATGGCGATTGGGCGCGCGGGGATATTCAGGTTGGTTCGGCGTCGGTGGCGGTCAAGGCCCAGGGGAAGGATACTTCTGCGGAATCTGATGCTGACGTGGCTACCGCGACTACCGCTGAGCCGATTGCCAAAGAGAGTGATGAATGATGAAGCTTTCGCATGAATCCAAGGTACGCTTGGGCGTTGGCATCGGAGCGTTTGTGCTCATCATCGGGCTTGTCTTTGGCACTTCGCGGACTTTGATTCATTTTGATGGCCCGTGGGATCTCGACGATGTTGTATCCGGCTTCTCTGGTATGGACGATGCGGTTGACGAGGACGATCTTTTGGATGGCGGTAACTATTCCGCTCAGCCTCAGCAGCTTTCGAGCGAAACCTTTGATGCCGACGCGTTCACATCGCTTGACTTGGACGTGACGTCGGGCACGGTCGAGGTCAAACACGTCTCCAGCGGGCCAGTGCGCGTAATTGAAAGCGGTCGCGTGGCAACGGGGACCGTTGCCTTCGATGCGGCAACCCAGAACCTGGCCGAAATCAAGGGCTCTACGCTCAAGATTCGCCAGTTCGATTGCGATGACGAGCGCGCCATTGACCGCACGGTTACCGTCGAACTGCCGCGCGAAGTTGCCGATAACATGGTGGGCATTACAGCGAATGTAGGATCGGGTGACCTGACGGTCGCGGGCATTGCGTGTCATGACCTCAACCTGACTTTGGACTCTGGAGACGTTGAGTTTACGGGCACCGTGACCGATACCCTGAATGCCGAGGTCGGTTCGGGCGATGTAACGTTCGAGCTCTACCAGGCCCCCGCGAAGTCGATGGACGTGAGTGTGGGCTCGGGCGATGTGGAGATGACGGTTCCGAACTCTACGGGCTTTAAGGCGAGCCTCACCTTGGGCAGCGGCGACTTCGAGAGCGATTTCCTTCCGCTTGGCTACGACGGCGAGACCATTTTGAATCTTGAATTCGATAACGGGGATAAGTCTGCTGTGTATAGTTTTGAAGTCGATTCGGGCGACATGTCGTTTGATTCGGAGTAGTGGGGCAGACGAAAGCCTAGGCGAAGATATAGACGCGCTGTTTGATGAAGGCGCCGAAGCCGAGATCGGCTTCGGCGCCTTTGCCCTTACAATGGGGGCATGGAACAGATTATCTTGAACATACTCGAGGCTCTGCGTCGCGGCGAGACCGTGGACGACAAAGCGCTCGTCAAACTGATACATGCCGAGGCGCGCCGTGAGGGTGCCGACAAACGCGATTTGGCCAAGCGCCGTCTGCTGCCGTTCTACCAGCGGGTTAAACGTGAGGAGCCGGCTCGGTGGGCTGCGTGGAATGTCGATTCCGATCTGGAGCGTCAACTGCTGCAGGTGCTGCGTATGAAGCCGCGCCGAACGGCCTCGGGCGTGGCGACCATTACCGTCATCACCAAGCCCTGGCCATGCTCGGGCGATTGCCTGTTTTGCCCCAACGATCTGCGCATGCCCAAGAGCTATCTGCACGCCGAGCCGGCATGCGCCCGTGCGGAGCAAAATTGCTTTGACCCGTATCTGCAGGTGAGCGCCCGTTTGACGGCGCTTTCGCAGATGGGGCATGCGACCGATAAGATTGAGCTCATTGTGCTCGGCGGTACCTGGAGCGACTATCCGCAAGGGTATCAGACGTGGTTTATGTCGGAGCTCTTCCGTGCACTCAATGATGATGCGGTGGCGGGCGTGGCGGCCAACCCCATGTTGGCGCGTCCGGGCATCAGCCGTGCCGAGGCGGGGCGCCTGCTCGATGACGCTCCCGCCGATGCCCTGCCGCCTGTGGTAGCAGAACGCCGCGAGCGCTATCGGGCCGCCGGCATTGCGACAGACGAGGTCGAGCTTGCTGCCGGCGTTGCCGACGAGCAGGAGCGTGTGGATGCTGCCGTGGGCGGCTATAACCGCGCGGTGCGTCGGCTGTACGGCCCTGGTACGCCGTGGGGCGAGGTTGCCGAGTGGCAAACGGCAACGATGGAGGAGCTTGAGCGTCAGCAGCGCATCAACGAGACGGCGAAGCATCGCGTGGTGGGGCTCGTTATCGAGACGCGCCCCGATGCCGTAACGCCGCAGGCGCTTACGCTCATCCGCCGCCTGGGCTGCACCAAGATCCAGATGGGTATTCAGAGTCTCGACCAACATTTGCTCGATATCAACGAGCGTCGCATTTCGGTGGCTCGGATCGAGCAGGCGTTTTCGCTTGCGCGCCTGTTTGGCTTTAAGATCCATGCGCATTTTATGCTCAACTTGCTGGGCGCCACACCCGAGGGGGACAAGCGCGACTACGAGCACTTTATGACTGAGGGGGCCTTTATGCCCGACGAGGTCAAGGTCTACCCGTGTGCGCTCATCGAGGGCTCGCGTCTGGTGGGCTGCTACGAGCGCGGCGAGTGGCGCCCCTATACCGAGGAAGAACTGCTCGATGTGTTAGCCGACGACATCGTGGTGACGCCGGCGTTCTGCCGTATCAGTCGCATGATCCGCGATTTTAGTTCCGATGACATCATGGTGGGCAACAAGAAGCCCAACCTGCGTCAGCTCGTTGAGAACCGCCTGGCTGCTCGGGGTGACGGTGCGACGGTGCGTGAGATTCGCTATCGCGAGATCAGTACCGCGGGTGCCGACCTGGATGAACTGTCTCTTGATGAGGTCGCTTACGAGACGCCGGTGACGCGTGAACGCTTTTTGCAGTGGGTGACGCCCGAAGGCAAGATCGCTGGCTTTTTGCGCCTGTCGCTGCCCGTTCGCGCTTTTGTTGCCGCGCATGCGGACGAGTTGCCGACGACGCCGGACGAGGCGATGATTCGCGAGGTGCACGTGTATGGCATGGCGGCACGCGTGGGTGACCAGGGCCAGGCGGCGCAGCATCACGGGTTGGGGCGTTTGCTCGTAGAGCGTGCGTGCGAGATTGCCCGGGATGCCGGCTATGCGCGCATCAACGTGATCAGCGCGATTGGTACGCGCGAGTACTATCGCCATCTTGGATTTTATGACCATGGCCTTTATCTGCAAAAGGAGCTCTAGATGAACAAGCCGAGTGTTTCTGCCGGCGTCGTTGCCGGCGTTGCTCTGGGAGCCGCGGCGCTTGGTGCGGCCGCTGTCGCTGTTCGTGTTGCCTGTCTGCAGGTTGCGCGAACCTGCAATGGGTTGGCGCGTGTGAAACGCGTGCACGATGAGGGCGACGAAGTCCGCGTATTGGTGCAAGGCGGCGTCTACCAAAGCGCGAGTTACGTTGGCGAGCGTTGGGCTGAGCCCGTCTTTGTGTACTATCGTGCGTTTGACGACGTGTTTGAGGCCGAGGGTGCAATGCACGACGCTTATGGTCACGGCATCGACCGTATGCTCATGCTGGGTGGCGGCGGGTTTGCCTATCCCAAGTTTGCGCTGATGTCGCACGAGGGCTTGCGCATGGACGTTATCGAGTATGACGGAGAGATTACGCGCCTGGCGCGCCGTTGGTTCTATCTGGACGAGCTGGAGCGCACGGTGGGCGACCGCTTGCGGGTGATTACTGCTGAGGCTCGCTCGTATCTGGGTGTGACGAGTGTGGGTCATCGTCGCTACGACGTGGTCGTGAGCGATTGCTTTGGCGGTGCCGAGCCCGTACGCGAGCTGGCGACCGTTGAGGCGTTGCGTCTAGTGCGGGGCAGCCTGAATGCCGGCGGCATCTACGTGGCCAATATCGTGAGCGCAAGCGAGGGGAGCGATGTGACGTTCCTGCGCGATTGCGCTGCCACGGCACTCGAGGTATTCGCCCACGCCTGGGTGGTCCCATGTGGCGATGCGGAGTTCGGCGGCGAGGAAAACTACCTGCTCATCGCCAGCGACGGCAACTACGCCTTTGCCGAAGCCGTGCCCTTCGACACCGACTTCCTCGGCACCGTCCTTCACGACAAATAAGTCTCCTCGTCCCAAAAAGACTGGTCTTAGGCGTGGTCGCGCCAGCCGAGAACGCGCTGCTTCATGCCTTCGATGTCGAGCACGCCTTCGGCAAAGCCCTTGCGCACGAGCTCTTCGGGAACAAACTCGTCGTAGCGGTCAAAGTAAGGCACCTCGCCGGGATAGACGAGGTCGATGGGGTCGAAGTCTTTCTCGGCTTCGGCGGCGAGCACTTCAAAGAACGTCTCCTCGTCGGCCTTCATCTTAAACTGCATAAAGTACGGGCGTGACGGGTCGAGTCCGCGAAGGCCCAGCTCCGCGGCACATTTAATCTTGAGCATGCGCTCGAGCGCCAAAAAGGCGTAGCTTCCCAACCAGGGGAAGAGCACCCAGGTGTCGCCGCCCAGGTTAATGAGCGGCTTGGTTCCCGCGCCCGAAATCTCGGCGGTATGACGAGCCTGCGCAAGGCGGGCCCGTGCGTTACCCATAAGGTACGGATATGCTGCGTGCTCAGTGAGCGCTTGGCGCATGCGCTCGAGTACGTGTGTATTGATATCACCGGGGCAGTCGCCAAAGTAGGCCGGCACCCGGCCCTTGACCTGCGTGGCAAAGACGGTGTGGCGCTTCCAGTCCACTTCCTCGACAATCCAGCAGTGTCCGGCGATGGCGATGCGCTCACCGGGCGGTGGCGGATTGACGATCGTGCCCAACTCGGCCGACTCACTGCGAACGGTGAACTCCTCGTTTTCCTGGAACACAGCGTAGAACTTAAAGTTGTTAATGATGCGCTCGCCCGCGAGGCCCACGATGAGTCCGCCGCCCTCGGTGACTTGGATATGGTCGATCTTGATGAGGTGGCGCAGCAGTACGCGATAGTCATCGGCCGAGATGCGATGGAAATAGCTAAGCGTGAGCACACGCTGGGCAAGCTCTGCCGGCGTGAGCTCTCCGGTGCTGGCAAGCGTCGACATAGTCTGGTGGTAGAGCAGGCTGTAGGGGAGTCGATCGAGCTCGGGCGGCTCGACCCACTTTTCCTCGCGATAGAGTTGTACGAGCGCGATGCCCTGCAAGAGCTTCCACGGAATGGTCTCGGGCATCATCGTGCGCGGCTCGGGCTCTTCCTCGCGCATGACAAACCACATCTCGGGCGGAAGATCGCGGCGCCCCGTGCGGCCCATTCGCTGCAAAAAGGAGCTGACGGTAAACGGCGCATCGATCTGAAACGCACGCTCCAGACGGCCGATATCGATACCGAGTTCCAGCGTAGAGGTGGTAACGGTCGTCTGTGCCTGTTCCTCGTCGCGCATAAGCTCTTCTGCCGTCTCACGCAACGATGCCGAAAGATTGCCGTGATGGATGAGGAAACGGTCGGGCTCGTGTCGACTTTCGCAGTAGCTACGCAGCATGGAGCATACGGCCTCCGCCTCTTCGCGCGAGTTGGCAAAGACCAGGCACTTGCGGCCGCGGGTGTGTTCGAAGATATAGCCCATGCCGGGGTCGGCGTTGTCTGGTGCTGTGTCGGTGGGGTTGAGTAATGCCTGTTCGGGTGCTCGGGGAATGTCGACTTCGCCCTCGGGGGCCGAGGAAGCGCGACTGTCCTTGGGGGCAGCCTTGCCCCGTGCCTGCTCGCGACGTTGGCGGCGTTCCTCCTGTGTGAGTTGTCCGCTATGGCGCATGTCTTGGGTGCTGACGGGCAGTGCCGCGGGTGCCGCTGCCTCAATGCGCTCGCATGCAAGCACTTCGGCCTCTTGAGGACCCATGCTCTTGAATCCCCGCTGCTGCGCCTGGGGACCCGAGTTGTAGAAGTGCTCCATGGAGATACGCCACACGCGGCGCGGTTCCTCAAAACGAGGGATAACGCAGTCGCGTCCCGTTCCCTGCGAGAGAAAGGCACCCGTGCGCTCGGGGTCGCCGATGGTAGCCGAAAGGCCAATGCGGCGGGGTTGTACGCCGGCCATGCGCGACAGGCGCTCAATAAGGCAGAGCGTCTGCCCGCCTCGATCGCCGCGCATAAGCGAATGGACCTCGTCGATGACGACGTAGCGCAGATCGCAGAACATGCGCGGAATCGCCATGTGCTTATGGATCAAGAGCGCCTCGAGCGACTCGGGCGTAATCTGCAAGATACCGCTCGGCTTTTTGATGAGCTTTGCCTTGTGCGACTGCGAAACGTCGCCATGCCAGTGCCAGACGGGGATGTCGGCTTCTTCGCAGAGGTCGTTGAGGCGGACGAACTGATCGTTGATGAGCGCCTTGAGGGGGCCAATGTAGAGGGCGCCCACGCTTGCGGGCGGGTTCTCCCAAAACTCGGTCAGGATGGGAAAGAAGGCCGCTTCGGTTTTGCCGGAAGCTGTGGATGCCGTTAGGAGCACATTGTCTTGTGTGTTAAAGATGGCATCTGCTGCCGCAACCTGGATAGAGCGCAGACTCTCCCAATCGTGGGAGTAGATGAAGTCTTGGATAAACGGGGTGTAGCGGTCAAAGGCGTTCACGGGGCCTCCTCTCAAAAGCGGAACTCTCAACGCGGTGGGCAGTGGCTCGCTACATTACTGTCTCGACGTTTGCCCAGATAAAACCTGTCAAAATAAACCTGTCCCTTTTTGGCAGGTTAGATGGTGAATTCGGCGAAGTTGCGATCGTCGGATGATGTGGGCGATTCGTTGGCCGGTGCCAGTGTGTCGCCGCCGACGCTTTGCAGCAGCTCGGCCACGTCGGCATCGGGGTTTTGGCACAGGATATCGAGCAACTCGATAAAGTCGCGGATGACCTCACGGGGCGTCAGGTGCGTGTCGGCTCCCACGCGGCCAAACTCAATCTTGAGGAAGTCCACCAGGTCGTTCTCGGTAAGCGTAGGCGTCCAGCCAAAGTAGCCGGCATGGATCTGCATGAGCTTTTCGATGAGCACCAGCAGCTCCTCATAGGTGAGCGGCTGCAGGCGAATGATGGGTGCGAGCATGTCTTTGAGGTTCTCGCGTGCAAAACGGCCCTGGGCGAGGCGGCTGCGCAGAGCCTCGTAGGAAAATACGCCGCGTCGACGGTCTTCGATGGAGGTTGGCGTGCCGCCCATGATCATGCCCAGGTACTGTGCCTTGCCTTGCAGTGTGTCGTTGTACATGGTCAGGATCTTCTCGTAGTTGTACTGGCGCGTGATGGCGTTGGGGATCTTGTACAGGTTTACGAGTTCGTCGATGAGCACCAGCATGCCCTTATAGCCGCTGCAGACCAAAAAGCGCGCGATGAGCTTGATGTAGTCGTACCAGTCGTCGTCGCTGATGATGGTCGAGGAGCCCAGCTCGGCGCGTGCCTCGCTCTTGGTGCGGTACTCGCCGCGAATCCATTTGGTCACGCGGCTCATGCTCTCTTCGTCGCCCTCAGAGACGGCCGTGCGATAGCGACGAAGCATGCGGACAAAGTCAAAACCGTGGACCATCTCCTCGAGCGGGGCAAGCTGGGCATTAACGGCTGACTCGTCGGTATTGGCGCACGAGGCGACCCAGCGATCCAGGATAAGGTTGAGCGCGCCGCCCTCGGGGCGCGTCTTGGTCGATATATTGCGGATGAGCTCGCGATAGGTGGCCAGACCCTGCCCCTGACCGCCCTGCAGGCGACGCTCGGGCGAAAGGTCGGCATCGGCGACGACGAAGCCCTCACCCATGGCGTGCGTACGGATGGTTTGGAGCAAAAAGCTCTTGCCGGCGCCGTAGCGACCGACCAAAAAGCGGAAGCTTGCGCCGCCATCGGCTATGAGGCTCAGGTCGGTGAGCAGGGCGCGGATCTCGACCTCGCGTCCCACGGTGATGTAGGGAAGGCCGATGCGCGGGACGACGCCGCCCTTGAGCGAGTTGAGAATGACGGCGGCGACGCGCTTGGGCACACGGGGTGCTGTGGATGTGGTATCACTCATGGTCTAGATATCCTCTCACGTCTGCTTCGTAGTCCTCGATTATCTGCGGTCCCGCCGCGCCGAATTCAATAACGGTGTCGCCCACGAGGTCAAAGAGCGCTTCGTTGATGTTGTCGACAAGCATGTCTTCGCTCTGGCCCGACCTCTCCACAGCCGATGCTGCCTGCGCCGCGTTCTGCTCGAGCAACGCACGAAGATAGTCTTCTGCGGCGTGGGCGAGTGCGGATGCGGTGCCGGCGGACATGGGCGTTGCGGGTGTGGGCTCGGGCGCGAGGAGCGGGGCCACGACACCAAACTGCTCGGTGGAGATGGTCGGCTCGTCAGCCTCATTCTGCTGCGTGGACGCTGCGGCCGGTTCGGCAATCATGTTTGCCGCGGGTTCGGCTTCCGGTTGCCCAGAATCTGCTTCCGCGGCTTCCGTAAGCGCATCGTCCTCGCGCTCCTCGTCGATCAAAAGCGCCTCGCGCGTCTGTGCTGCGGCGTTTCGGATATGCCCCAGCTGGCTCAGGTCGATATCGATCTTGACGGGCTGGTGTGCAGCGTCCCACGAAAGCCAGGCCACAATCTCATCGTCGATGATCTTGGCCAGATATTTGGGAACCTTTTCTTCCTTAAGGGGATGAGCGGGATCCAACGCCAAGCGCAAGCGCTGATCGCAGGCACGCATCATCTCGCCGAGCTTGCTGCTCTTTTGTCTGCTGCCGTGGATGCGCATGCATTCCCAAAAGCCGTTTTGGCAACGGTAGATATGGATGGGGTCCAGACGATATTCGCAGTCCTTGTGGCGCTCGGGGGCAAAGAAGACGGCCGAGGCAAACATGGTATAAGGCATGGCCGTCTCCTCCCCAAACAGGCTCGCCACAATGCCACTCTTTCGGTGCGTGTCATAGTAGCGGGCCATGCGGACATAGACGGCGCAAGCCACGTGTCGCAGGTCGCGATGGTGCGCATGGTTGATCCTTGAGTTGCCCAGGTTGTAGGTCGACAGCGCATTGATCGCAGCCATCAGTCGCTCCTCGCGCGCCTCATCGGGCGGCAGGGGGAGGGTCGGCTCGGAGGATTTGCGGCGTTTGGTTGCTGGTGTAGCGGGTGTAGGCAAGGGCTCGATATCGCGTGCCGCACGGCGCAGCTCAATGAGCGCCTTATCAAATAAGACCGTTTTGGAATCGCTGAGCAGTTTGGGATCGAGCCCGTGGAATACGGCGTAGTCCTGCAGCCATACGCGCGCGAACCGGTCGATGCCGGGCTCATAAGCTCGGTATGATTCCCAAAAGGCTTTGATTTTGCGGAAGCCGTCGAGCGGATTGTCTACACCGATGCCGCAGATGAGCTCGTAGAGATATAAAAAGGCGAAGGACGTGGACGTCTCTTCCACTTTTTTGCGGCGCACCTGGGCGCGCCAGGTAAAGTAGCCGCGCAGTTGTCGATCGCTCATGGCGTTGTAGGTGGGAAAGTACGACTTAAACGTGCCGTTGTAGGGACAATCGTCTTCGAAGTCGGCCATCAGTAAGCCCTGACGGTAAAAAAGCTCCGCCTCTGATAGCCAACGCCCCGCGCCGCCCTTGGGATCATCCTGCCAGCGCGATATCTCGCGCATCTTGCGGTACTGGTCGGGGAGGAAGTTCTGCATCTGTCGGCCGGTCTTGAGAATCGGCTCGTCAGCATAGATTTTATTTGAGAAGCGGGCGGACTGATGGGTCCGAGCCTCGGCCATAATGCGCTCGATGAGCATCTTGACGTCCTGGTCGGCCACCGCCCTCTCCTCTCCCTATACGGTGTCGGTGACCTCATATCATAGCACAGCATCAAACAGATGTTCGAAATGCCGCAACGTAGATAGATTTAGAACAGGAGGGCGTAGATGACGGCTATGACGACGGCGGGCAGCATGTTGGCCGTGCGGAAGGTCTGAGGTCGGATAAGGTTGACGCCGACGCAGAAGATGAGCATGGATCCCACGAGTGAGAGGCTGTCGAGGGCCGCCGTGGTCATGATGGGGGAGAGCGCGCCCGCAAACAGCGTGATCGTCCCCTGGAACACGGCGACGGGCAGGGCCGAGAAGATGCAGCCGCGGCCGAGCGAGGCCGTCATGGTGCAGACAATGATGCAGTCCAGTGCACCCTTCAGGGCGAGTGTGGACCAGTCGCCGAGCAGGCCGTCCTGGATTGACCCCACAATGGCCATGGCGCCGATACACACGGTGAGTGAAGCCGAGACAAAAGCGTTGGTAAACTCGTTATCGCCCTCGCTGCCAGTCTTGCGCTTGAGCCATTCGCCGAGGTCTTCGATGGCGGCCTCCAGGTTGATGGCCTCGCCGATAAGCGAGCCGAGCGCAAATGAGACGATCAGCATGGTGGTGCCGGTGGTCGCCAGGGCTTTCCCATCGATGACGAGCATCTTTTGCATGGTGCCGCCCAAGCCGATAAACAGGACGCACAGCCCCGACGCCTTCATAAGGGTATCTTGGATACGGGGCGTGATAAAACGGCCGCCCGCTAATCCCAAAAGACCGCCCGCAATCAAAAGCACAACGTTGATGATTGTTCCCAAGCCCGGCATGAGCCCTCCCGTATTGATGCCACCTTGGCAATCGTAGCAGAATGGAACGCAGGGCATATCGCGACTTGTCTAATACGTTATATGAGTGGTATTAAGTCTGGCGTTCAGCGGGAAAGCCCTAGGTTGTCGTCGGAACGTAGGGATAGTATTCAAAGCGTAGCGTCATCAGCCGTTGCGGGGACTCGATGCCCGCGGCGATGATATCGGCATCTCGGGCGCGGTCAAACCCTTCAAGTTCAATCTGGTACGAGACGTCTTCCATAATGTCCAGACGCCGCCAAGCTTGGAGCGTGTCGCCATCGAATTCCAAGGTTTTGCTTCCATCTGGGGCAACGGCGTATAGGCGCAGCTTGGCAGTGGTCGCAGGGTCGACGATCGTGATCTTTTTGATTTCGTTCCGAGTATTCTTGGCGCCTAACAAGGTGAGCAATGTTGGTGCCACGATTTCACCCGATGGCAAAAAGACGACCTCGACGGACTCCGGAAATGCAATGATGGCAGATTTGCGAACAGGTTGATTGGCCGCGGCAACTTCGATGCTTGCTGCATCGACGGTCGTCGTGTGGTCGAGTGCGGTGAGCATGCAGCAGTTGCCCTCATCGACATCTTGGGACGTCGCAAGGCCTAGGCTGTCCTCGAGTTGGGGATCGTTTGGCTCGATAACAGCTTCATCCGGTTCCTCTGAAGGGGCGGAGATGCCGTTTGTCGGCAGTGGCGCGCTGTCTGCTTTCTCCTCTGTTATGGCTGCGTTCGTGGTGCCATCTTTTGATGGGAAGGCCATTTCGTTCAATACAAAGGGGGCGACCCCGATGGCTCCAGCTCCATTCCATTCCATTTCGAGGAGCGCCGGGTCGGCAAGTACGTGCTGCCTGTCTTGCGTTTGGACATCGATCTCGATAGGGCAGAGTTTCGCCCCTCGAGTAAGGCTGAGCGACCCGTTTTGCTTATCGTCTTTGATTTTGGCGCCTTCGGCATTGTCGGCGTAGAACAACAGGGGGGTCTCTCCCGTTGCGACGGCGTCGGTGCTGGCTTTGGTTATCCGCAACGATGCCGTGAATGAGAGCGTGGGCTGCGCGCCGTCGGCGTGCGAGACAACGCAGCCCAGGCATACACCTCCTTCTTCTTCGAAAAACGCGCTGTCGAAGGCGACCTTCGCTTCGTTCGCCGAGTCATCGACCGAAGCGATGTCGATGCGTAGCTCCAAATCGCAAGGGTCGTCATCTGCATCGAGCGCAACTGAGCGCCACGTGCAGATGGCGCATCCTGCCTGGGAGCCGTCCGTCTTGTCCGAACGCTTGATATCCACGACTATCGAGCTGTCCGTGTCCTGACGAAGGCATCCCGAGGTCGAGACTGTTGCCTGTGTGAGCGAAAACCGCTTGCACGCAATGACGCTCGACGGGTCTGGTGCGGGGCTTAGGGCTGCCGGCAAGGAGTCCGCCATGACGGGGGTCGCCCAAGCGGCGATAGGCGTTCCGGTTGCGAGTGCGCCGCAGAGCGCGACGACGGGCAAAAGGTTCTTCGATGCCATGGGGTCTCCTTGCTTTATATTGTGCGAGCTGGTTGTGTCTTATTGCTGGTTGCGTTTGATGCACAGTCCGAGGCCGGTGGCTCCCGCGCCCGCCGCAGCGACGCTTGCTGCCAAGAGCTGCTTTTCGTCGCCTGTCTGCGCCAACGGTTCCTGGTGGTTGCCGCGGTCGAGCCCCGAGAGGTCGACCGTCACTTGCGTGGCGGCCTGAGCCTGTTCTTGCTGGGCAAAGGCCATGGCTGGCCCAAACGCTAGGATGCTGACGGCGGCGGCCAGGGCGATCACCTTATGCCGTGTGCGCACCGGGCTCGACCGTCCAGGTGATTGTTGCAACTTGATCGCCTTCGCCGGTTACGTGGAAGATGTCGCGCGTGACGCGGGCGACATTTCCGCTCGTCTTGAGCTTGATCTTGTCCGAACCGCCGGCAATACCCTGATAGCCCATATCAAAGGTTGCGTTTTTGGAAAGATCGATTCCCGTTCCCTGCATTGCGGCACTGGCGTCTTGGAGCGCGCCTTCGGGACCGACCTTAAAGTCGATGGAGTTCTGAGCGGTTCCGGTCTTCGCGTCGGCGGCAATGGTCCAGGTGTTCATGGCATCGATCTTCATGTTGGTGACATGGATGCCGTAGGCCGAAAGGTTGTCGATGGTGGTTGCATCTTCTGAGGGGCCCTGAAGCGTGCCGTCGGCCTTGGCGATGAACGGAATAACCGTCGGAACTTTGAAATTAACGTTGTCGATCTCGGTCTTGACCATTACCTTCGTGCTTCCAACACGCCCGGCTGCCATAGCTGGCGTCGGGGCGGCGCCCATTGCGAGCGCGAGCGCGAGCCCTGCGCCCACGACGAGCGCTCTGGCTCCGTTCATGTTCCTGGTGATGTCCATGGTCGTTCCTTTCTATTCGCCGCGGGCCGTCCCCGCGATGATTGGACGAGTGTTGGTGACTGCGCGCAATGACACAGCGGGCGTTAGGGGCTAGCTCTCGGCCTGTTCCACCCGGACCTTGACGCGCGTCGGATTGCCGTGGTTGTCATGGGTCTTGGTGTCGAGTGCCTGGATTTCGATATACGCTTCGCCTTCCTCGATATCGCCGGCGGGACACGTCTCAACCGTCTTGCCGGTTTCGACGATGCCGGACTCATAGATGGTCTCGTCGTTTTGAATGACGCGGAATCGCTGGGGAAACTTGTTGTCCTGGACGTTTTGCACGTTGACGCGCAACTTGCCGCCTTCCTGCAGCTGGGCGACCGGCGCGACCGAGATCGTCATCATGTTGTCGCGGACGATGGCGTCGAGCTCGTCTTGGATTTCTTGGCGCGATTTGCCCTCGGCCGTCGTGACCGAGGCGCCCGCTTCGGGTACGGGCTGTGTCTGCCAGGCGTACAAGCCTACGGCGACGAGGGCGCAGACGATAGCCAAGCAGACAGCGATGAGTTTCTTGCGATGTCCCGGACTCGCGAGCCGGGGCAACTTCTTCGCGCTCATGCGGCGTCCTTGGTGGTGTAGACGCGTGCGAACGTGGACGGGTCCGCTCCAAAGAGCATGTGAAGCATCAGACGGCGCGAGTAGACAAGCTCATCGAAGTCGGGAGGGAGCTCGATGTCGTGGATGCATGCGATGTGGTGGGCGAGTGCCGAGAACGACTCAGGGTCGCAGATCACATCGGTAGTGACGTGGTAGACCGTCGTGTCGGGGAATGCCTCTTCTTCGAAAGGCAGGAGATGGGGATCGTCGTCGACTTCGATGGCGACACCGTACTGGGGCCAGTAATATGCCATAGGAACCTCCCTGCTTCTGGGACCAAAACTTCTATCGGTTTTGGCTGTCGATGCCGACCGTATCAGCCACTACTTGACCAAAAGCTGACCAAATACTTGACGGATTCGCATCGTCGCAGGTAACAGGTGGTAAAAATACTTCAACATTTTTTGAGCGCCAATTTCGCGATCGTTGGCGGCAAAGCGATATGTGTAAAAAACATCGCCTGCCGAGATGTGGCGGCCGCTCGCCGAATTGCACGAACGTAAAAATCCTCAATTATGGAGACGGTCTCGAACACGTCAACGAAACGATGCGGTAACATCTCCCTGCAAACACTGTAGTTAGCTAAAGGGGAGTTCTGCATGTCTGCAACTATCAAACCCTTCACTGATGAGTTCGAGGAATACGGTCGCGACGAGTCTCGCTCGTCGGGCGAGGCCTCGAGCATTTCGTTTCCAACATCGGAAGACGAGGTTCGCGCCATCTTGCGGCAGCTCCATGCCGAGCGCGTCTCGGTAACGGTTCAGGGCGCCCGGACCGGTCTTGCCGCCGGCGCCGTGCCCCATGGCGGCCACATTCTCAACACTTCCCGTACGAATCGCTACCTAGGCCTTCGCCGCGATGAACAGGGTCGCTTTCTGCTTCGCGTAGAGCCGGGTGTCGTGCTGTCCGAGTTGCGCAAGCAACTGGGCAAAAAGGTGCTTCCGACCGCAGGCTGGGACCAGGCATCGCTTAAGGCTTACGAGGAGTTTCAGGATGCCCCCGAGCAGTTCTTTCCCACCGATCCCACCGAGGCATCTGCCTGCTTGGGCGGTATGGCGGCATGCAACGCCTCTGGCGCACGTAGCTACGCTTACGGTCCCATGCGCCCCCACATCACGGGTCTTCATGTCGCGCTGACCGATGGCGACCTGGTCGAACTTCAGCGCGGCGAGGTTTTTGCGCAGGGTCGTCGCCTTTCGCTCGTCACGGTGCAGGGCCGCACGCTCGAGCTTGATCTTCCCGCCTACACCATGCCCAAGACCAAAAATGCTTCGGGCTATTTTGTTGCGGACGACATGGATGCCATCGACCTCTTTATCGGCGCCTGCGGCACGCTCGGCGTCATTACGGAGCTCGAGATTGCCCTGCAGCCGGCACCGGCGGTCGTTTGGGGTGTGAGCTGCTTTTTCGATAGCGAAGACAAGGCCGTGTCCTTCACCGATTCCGTGCGCCCCGTCCTGTCCCACGCGGCCGCCATCGAGTATTTCGATGCGGGCGCCCTGGATATCCTACGCCGCCAGCGCGAGCAGTCGACGGCGTTTTCTTCGCTGCCGGCGCTCGACAAAGAGGCCAAGGTCTGCGTCTACGTGGAGCTCGACTGCGATGATGAAGCCCAGGCGACTGAAGAACTGTATCACCTGGGGTGGGTATTGGAGCTTGCGGGCGGCAGCGATGATGCGACGTGGGTCGCGCGTACCGAGGTCGATCGCGAATGCCAGCGATTCTTCCGCCATGCGGTGCCCGAGAGCGTCAACATGCTTATCGACGAGCGTCGTCGCACCGACCCCACCATCACCAAGCTGGGCTCGGACATGTCGGTGCCCAACGCGCGCCTGGCCGATGTGATTGCCCTCTATCGCCGCACGTTGGCCGAAAGCGGTCTTGAGTCCGCCGCGTGGGGCCATATCGGCAACAACCACCTGCATGTGAACATCCTGCCGCGCGATGCGCAGGATTACCGCCGCGGCGGCGAGTTGTTTGCCCAGTGGGCCTCCGAAGTTACGGCTATGGGTGGCGCCGTCTCCGCCGAGCACGGCGTCGGCAAGATCAAGGCGGGCTTTCTCGAGACGATGTACGGCCACGAGGCCATGGTCGAATCGGCGCGGCTCAAGCTCCAGCTCGATCCTGCCGGACAGCTGGGTCGCGGCAACCTGTTTTCGGAGAAGCTCTTGGATGAACTCGTCCAGAAAGGGGGCGCGTGAAGATGAGCGATTTCCATATGGTGGTGTGCGTCAAGGCGGTGCCGGGAAGCACCGAGGTCAAGATGGACCCCAAGACCAATACCATTGTGCGCGACGGCAAGCAGGCGGTCATCAATCCCTTTGATGCGAGTGCCCTGGAGTGCGCGCTGGCGCTCAAGGACGACTTTATCGGCTTTGGCATGGATGTGCGCGTGACGGTGGTGTCGATGGGTATTCCCGCGACCGAAGCGCTGCTGCGCGACTGCATCGCCCGTGGCGCCGACGACGCGCTGCTGCTAACCGATCGCGCCTTTGCAGGTGCCGATACCTTGGCGACCACGTATGCCCTCAAATGCGGTATCGAGGCGTTCGACGAGGACTTCGACCTGCTTATCTGCGGCAAGATGGCGGTGGACGGCGATACGGCCCAGATTGGTCCCGAGCTTGCCGGCGCCTTCGAGATTCCCTGCGTGACCGATGTGAGCTGCGTGCAGAGCGCGGGCTTTACGACGTGCGGTTCGCTGGCGTTCGTTCACGGATGCGATGCCGGCGAGGAGACCGTGTATCTGGAGATGCCCTGCGCGATGACAACTGCCAAAGAGATTGGCCAGCTGCGCATGCCGAGCATTGCCGGTATTCGTGCGGCAGAGGAGGCGGACGTGTGCGTGGTCAGCGCTGCCGACGTGCATGCCGACCCCGCGCGTTGCGGCCTTGCTGGCTCGCCGACGCAGGTCGTGCGCTCGTTTGTGCCCGACCGCGATCAAACGTGCGAAGCCGTTGAGGGCACACCGACCGAGCAGGCGGCAAAGCTTGCCAAGATTATCGAGGGGATGGCATAGATGAGCGGACTGATTATCGATAGCGAAGCCTGCATCGGCTGCGGTCGCTGCGTTCGTGCCTGCGCCTCGGGCGGTATTGTGGTGGAGGGTGAGCGGCCAAACCGCTGCGCCCGCGTAACCGACGGCTGCATCCTGTGCGGCGGCTGCGTCGACGCCTGTCCCGTTAACGCCATCTCGATCGAGCGCGATGAAGCCGTCGGCACGGTGGACCTCGACGCGTATCGAGATATTTGGGTATTCGTTCAGACTGACGAGCATGACACTGTAGCCCCTGTGGCCTATGAGCTCATGGGCAAGGGCCGCGAGCTTGCCGATGCCCGCGGCTGCCGTTTGGTGGCACTAGTCGGCGTGAGCCCCGAGAGTTCACTCGAGGAGCTTGAGCATTTGGTTTGCGCCGGCGCCGACGAAGTGCTGGCCTGTCGCGACGAGCGTCTGCGTCAAAACGACGCGGAAGTCTATGCTCGTCTGATCTGCGATCTGGTAGCCGAGCGCAAGCCCGAGGCCATCCTCTACGGCGCGACCGCCTTTGGTCGCGAGCTGGCGCCCGGCGTTGCCGTCCGCTTGCAGACGGGCCTTACGGCTGATTGCACCGTGCTTTCGATGGATACGGAGACGGGTCTGTTGCAGCAGACGCGCCCGGCGTTTGGCGGCAACCTGATGGCCACCATCGTCTGCCCCCATCACCGTCCCCAGATGGCAACAGTGCGTCCCGGCATCTTTAAGGCGCCCGACTTCGACTACGGCCGCTCCGGCACGATCACCCAGGTGGCGCTTGCAGAAGACGTTAAGGCCCGCGTCGAAATCTCGATTCCCGCCGAGGAGTGGGGACAGCAGCCCTCGATCGCCAATGCCGAGCGCCTGGTCGTGGTGGGTCGCGGCATTGGTTCCAAGAAAAACCTGCCGTTGATGCGAAGGCTCGCCGAGGCTCTGGGTGCCGAGCTTGGTTGCACGCGTCCCGTCGTGGAGGCGGGTTGGCTGGAGTATCGCCACCAGATTGGCCAGACGGGCGTATCGGTTTCGCCCAGGCTTCTCGTGAGTATCGGTGTTTCGGGCGCCATCCAACATCTTGCCGGCATCGGTGGGGCGGAGTGCATCATCGCCATCAACGAGGACCCGGATGCCCCCATTTTCGGTGCTGCCCAGTACAAGGTTGTTGGGGACGCCGTCGAGGTCGTCGAGGAGCTGCTGGCCCAGCTTGAGCGCTAGGCGCGCGCCAGCCAGTCGCGCATCTCGTCCTTTAGGCGGCTCCAAGTTGCCTGCGTGGCGGGGTCGGTAAAGGGCCGCGTAATGCCAAAGGGCGCGTCGAGCAGGCGGTGGATATCGCCCTGTTCGCGCGCCAGCGCGCGGCTTGCTGGATAGACGAGCTCAAACATAAAGCAGATAAGCCCCACCAAGAAGTCGGCGGGCTCATCGCGCTCATCGCGTGCGACGCAGCGGTGCTCGTCAAAGGCGGCAAGTGTCGGCGACGAGAAACGGCTGCCGAGAAACGTCTTCTCGTCCACCTTGAGGATAGTGTCGACAGTGCTGTCGGCGATGGTGCGCATAATGTCGATCTTGTCGCCATCGCGCACGATATCGCAGAAGCTCCGCGTGCGCTCGTCGAGCTGCGCGGGTAGACGGAAATCGCTGTGATAGGCAATGCTCGCTCGGATGAGCTCATCTTCTGCCGGGTCATCGATAAAGTCGCGGATGCTCGTTACGGCGGGTGCATCGGCGGGATTCTCGCCAAAGAGGACCTCGATGCCCAGCGCCGCATGGCTCATGCTCTCGGCGTCCTTAAAGGTGTCCCAGCGTCGCAGCTGCTCAAAGCGGCCCATATCGTGTAGCAGGCCGCAAAGCCATGCCAGGTCAATATCTTCTGACGACCAGCCCTGCTCGCGCGCTACGGCATCGCATGCCTCGGCCACGTGGTACGTATGCTCGATTTTGAGCGCGATGCGTGGGTTGGTGGCGTCGTAGGCATCGGTGTAGCTTTTGAAGGCCGCGCGCGCCCGGTCTCGATCGATAGCTGTCATAATGACTTCCTAAAAAGTTGTGTCTTTCGATCCGGTGGCAATTGTAGGTGAACTCGGTTGCTGCCGGATGATGATTCTGCCGTGTCGCTACATGCGGCTCGGAGACCTTGTCAGGATGAGAAACGTATGGTGCTCAAAATCGTTAGAACCGTCTGGCCAGTGATGCTTACCTATGTTGCAATAGGCGCGCCGTGCGGAATGATCATGGGGCAGACGGGAATGGAGCCCTGGATGGTCTTTGCTCTAAGCAGTACGTTTGTGACGGGCAGCGGCCAGTTTATGATCTGCAACCTGTGGCTGGCGGGTGTGCCTGCAGCATCGATCGTCGCGAGCGTCGCCGCAATCTCCTCGCGCTTTGCGCTTTACTCGGCATCGATCGCACCGCATCTGAGGGGTGCCTCGAAGCGTCAGACGCTGGCTGTTGCCGCGACACTTACCGAGGAGGCATATGGCATCTCGCTTGCCAAGTTGGTTGAAGGGGAGGATTGGGGCCCGCGCGAGTCCTTTGTGCTCAACGTAATCCTCATCGCAACATGGGGCGTTTCGTGTACGATGGGCGCCATCGTCGGCGCCGTTGTCGATGTTCCCACCGCCATTGCAGCCTTTGTCTGCACCTCGCTCTTTATCTGCCTGCTCTTTTCGCAGCGGCTGTCGCGCGGTAACGTTGTCGCGGCGGTTTCGGGCGCGGTGTCCGTCGCCGTATGCAAGTTCTTGGGCCTCGCGAATATTGCCGTGCCGGCAAGCGTCGTGGTCGGCATTGCCATTGCGCTGGCGTGCGATGCTGTATTTGACGGAAGAGGTGCCCGCGATGCCCGCTAACGAGTTCTTGGTTCTGTGGCTGTCGTCGTGGGCTGCTATCGCGTTCTTTCGCATCGCGCCGGCGTTCGCCTTGCGCGGGCGGACCCTGTCGCCCCGCATTACCGAGGCCCTGGGCTATATCCCGCCCGCTGCCTTTGCCGCGCTGGTCGCCAACGACTTGGTGAACCCCGGCGCGTTCGACGCGGGACTCTGGCCTGCCTTGGTTCCCTGGATTGCGGCCACCGGCGTCGTGGCGGTGGCAATCAAGACAAAGTCGATGTTGTGGTGCTGCGTTTCGGGCATCGTGTTCTATATCGTTTTGAGCCTCGTATAGGAGCAGGACGCGTTATCGTCCCGGCCTAACGAATCGAATTTCTCACCGAGGCGGTCTGCTTCTTCTGGTACCATGGTCAAACTTTACTGTAGCAAAGCGTGACGTGGGCTTTTGTTCTGCGTCAGCGGAAATGGGGGTTTCATGGCACAGGAAGCGACCGCCAGCGAGCAAAAGAAATTCAAGGTACCGCGCATCCCGGGCGACATCATGATCTATCCGATGATCGTCGGCCTTTTGCTCAATACCTTCTGCCCGCAGGTCTTTGAGGTCGGCGGCTTCTTTACGGCTGCCTGCCGCGGCGGCTCCAACACCATCGTTGCCGCGATCTTGCTGTTCGTGGGCGCCGGCATCAGCTTTAAGTCCACGCCGGGCGCCATCAAGACCGGCATCGTCGTGCTGATTCCTAAGCTTGTAGTGGCAGCCGCGCTGGGTCTGGGCGTCGCGTACTTCTTTAACGATAACTTTTTAGGCCTGAGCTCGGTTTCCATCATCGGCGGCATTACGTTTTGCAACATGGCGCTCTATACGGGCATCATGGGCGAGTTCGGCGATGAGTCCGAGCAGGGCGCTGTCGGTATCCTGTTCTTTACGGCCGGCCCCGCCGTCACGATGATCATCCTTGGTGTTTCGGGTCTCGCCAACATCCCCGTCGGCACCATCATCGGATCCATCCTGCCGCTTGTTATCGGCATGGTCCTGGGCAACTTGTTCCCGTTTATCAAGAACCTGCTGGTTCCCGGCGCCAATCCCGCGATCGCTGTAATTGGTTTTCAGCTCGGTGCGTCCATGAGCCTTTCGAGCTTCATCGCCGGTGGCATTTCGGGCATCCTGCTGGGCCTCATCACGCTCTTTATCGTCGGTCCCATTACCTTTGCCTTCGAGCGCCTGTGTGGCGGCAATGGTAAGGCGGCTGTGGCATGTTCCACCATTGCCGGCACGGCCATGACCACGCCGGTCGCCCTCGCCGAGGTCGCTCCGCGCTATGCCGAGCTTGCGCCCACCGCGTATGCGCAGATCGCCACTGCCGTCATCATCACGGCAATCATGGCCCCGATTCTGACCGGCTGGGTCGATAAGAAGTTCTGCCAGAGCAAGGAAGACCTGTCGCCTGCCGGTGTCGAGGCCATCGAAGAGGCTGTCGCGACCGACATCGATGGCGAGTAGCAATCGATACCCATCAATGATTCCGGCGTGCAACTCGCGCCGTTTGAGCGCCCGAACGAGAGCTGTCTTGCAGTGACGTTCGGTCGCTCTGCTATTATTCCCCTTACTCCTGCGGAGTAGGGGGTGTTTGTTGCCCAGATTCGAATTGGGCGATTCTGGCCACTTGGATATTGAAGGGAGGGCGTCTAGTGGTAAAGGCACTCAAGATCGAGATATTCCTGCTGTGCATGATTATTCTTATCGGACTTGCCGTACGAAGCCGTCGCTCCCTGTTCTCGAGCACCCAGCAGCTTTTGTTTAGCATGCTGGGCTACACGTCTGCTGCCTACATTTTCTTCGATATGATCTGGACGCTCTCGGACGGCGTGAGCACTCCTGTAGGCATCACGGCCAACTGGATTTCCAACGCGGTTTCGTTTTCGCTGTTCGCCATCGCGTGCCTCATTTGGTTTTTCTATTCCGAGACGATGCAGGGCTCACGGCTCCTGACCACGCCCTATAGGGTGGTACTTTTAACGTTGCCAACCGCATTGGTGGTCGTTCTGGCATTTACCAGCTACTGGACGCACGCTATGTTCTATATCGATGCGCGGGGCGTATATCGTCGCGGAGCGCTTTATATGATTCAGCCTATCGTTAGCTACTGCTACGTCATATATACGTCCTTGCATGCCTTTATTCAGGCTCGAAAAGTCGAAAGCCTGCAAAAGAAGGCCATTTATCGCACCCTCGCCTTTTTTGCGGTTCCCGCTCTGGTGGGCGGTACCTTTCAGATCGTATACTCGGTGCCTGGCCTTTGTGTCGGCATAATGATTAGCATGTTGCTGCTCTATATCATCTGTCAGGAGCAGCTGATCTCGACCGACCCGTTGACTGGCCTTAACAATCGCAACCGTTTTGAGACCTATATGCTGTCGCTGTTCTCGGGTGCTGATCAGGCCGATGATGTGTATCTGCTTATGATGGACGCCGACGGCTTTAAGCTGATTAACGATCGCTATGGACATGTGGAGGGCGACCATGCTCTCCAGGTCATATCTGCTACGCTCAAAGAGGTCTGCTCGGCGTCTGGTGGTTTTATCGCACGTTATGGCGGCGATGAGTTCGTGGTGCTCCAGAAGGCTGCGGCGGAACAGGACATCATAGACCTGTGTTCGGCGATTAACGACGAGCTCGCTCGTGCCGAGGTGCCGTATGCATTGCGGATGTCCATCGGTTACGCGCGGGTCGGCGATAGTGTTGATACCTGGCAAGACTTACTTCGCGCTGCCGATGCGGAGCTCTACCGCGTCAAGGCCGAGAAAAAGAAAGCCGGCGTCCAGATACGCTAGGAAAAGGGGTGCACGCTTGCGTGCGTGGCGGCCCTCAGCTCACTGATGTACTCCATTAAGCTAAAGTATGTGAATCCTCTCTGCTAAATAAGGGTAGCTCGCTAGGCTTTTTTGGGTTTGTTGACGATGATGATGCCGCCGCAGACCAATAGCAGGGCAACGATGACGGTAACGGGGCTCGTGCCAGCACCCTCGCCGAGCAGTAGCGCGCTCAGCAGCACACCAAAGACGGGGTTCATAAACCCAAAGACCGAGACGCGGCTGACGGGGTTGACGGCAAGCAGGCGCGACCACAGCGAGTAGGCGACCGCGGAGATAAGCGCCATGTAGATGATGAGCGTGATGGCGGGGGCAATCGCCGTGGGGGAGAGCGCGCCACCCATCAAAAAGCCGATGGCGGTGAGGGCCAGGCCGCCGACCAAGAACTGCCACCCGGCAAGCAAGACGCCGTCGTGCTCGCGCGAGAAGATGCCGATCAGGCAGGTCGAAAGGGCACCCGCGACGGTGGAGGCCAGGATAAAACCCTCGCCGTCGAGCGTAAAGCCAAGGGTGCCGTCCGCGCCCGAAAGGTTGACGAGCGCGACGCCGGCAAAGCCCAGTACGCAGCCGAGCACCTTGGCCGTATTGAGCTTCTCGGTGCGAAACGCCAGAGCGGCAAAGAGGATGGCTAGGAAGTTGGCGCTGGCCTCGATGATGGAACTCGACATGGCACTGGCGCGCGAGAGTCCCAGGTAGAAAAAGAAGTACTGCCCGATAGTCTGGAAGAGCGACAGGATACATATGGGCTTGATATCACGCGCTTGCGGAACGAGCGGACGGCGCTGGGCCACGCTCATGCCAACAATGACCAGCATGCCGGCAAGGGTGAAGCGCAGACCGGCGAAGAGCAGCTGCGAGGCGCTGTCGTGCGCCGGGATGCCAAAGAGGCCGTAGCCGATTTTGATGCAGGGGAAAGCCGACCCCCAGAGCGCGCAGCAAACGAGGCAGCCCAGGATGAGTCCGGGCAGGGTGGCGAGATACGGCTTGCGGCTTTCCATGATGTTCTTCTCCTATACGCGCGAAGCAAAAAAGAACCCGCCACCGGGCGTGCCGGTGGCGGGTGTTGTTACCCGAGGGGATTGTACCCGATGGGAACGTATTAAGCGAAGTAGGCTACGCCGCTCTCAAAGATCGGCATGAATTTGTCGCCGGGGACATGCTCGGGCACGTTGCAGTACAGGTTGTCGCCGCGACGCTCGGCATGGCCCATCTTGCCCAGGACACGGCCGTCGGGGCTCGTGATGCCCTCGATGGCGAGTGCGGAGCCGTTGGGGTTGACGGAAAGGTCCATGCTGGGTTTGCCGTTCTCGCCCACGTACTGCGTGGCGACCTGGCCGTTGGCGATCAGCTGGGCGAGCACTTCGTCATTGGCGACAAAGCGGCCCTCGCCGTGGCTGATGGCGACGGTATAGGGGTCGTCCAGGCTGCACTGCGACAGCCACGGGGACAAGTTGGACGAGATGCGGGTGCGCACCAGACGGCTCTGGTGGCGACCGATGGTGTTGAACGTCAACGTGGGCGCATCGGGCGTGGCGTCGACGATGTCGCCGTAGGGCACCAGGCCGAGCTTGATCAGGGCCTGGAAGCCGTTGCAGATGCCCAGCATCAGGCCATCGCGGGCCTTGAGCAGGTCGCGGACTGCCTCGGTGACCTCGGGAGCGCGGAAGAACGCCGTGATGAACTTGGCAGAGCCGTCGGGCTCGTCGCCGCCCGAGAAGCCGCCGGGGATCATAACGATCTGGCTTGCACGGATGCGGCGGGCAAGCTCGTGGGTGCTCTCGGCGACGGCCTCGGGCGTGAGGTTGTTGATCACGAAGGTGTCGGCCTCGGCACCGGCGGCACGGAAGGCGCGGGCGCTGTCGTACTCGCAGTTGTTGCCGGGGAACACGGGGATGATCACGCGCGGGCGGGCGATCTTGGCGCCGCCGTACACGTGGATATCCTTGGCGCGGAAGTCGATGGTCTCGACCTCGGGGGTCTCGCCGGCGCTGCGGTAGGCGAAGACGCCCTCGATGCCGCTCTCCCAGGCCTCCTGGAGCTCGGCGAGCTCGATGACCTCGGAGCCGGTGTCGATGACATAGCCCTCGACGGTGGTGCCCAGGGGCTCGACGACAACGCCGTCGGCGACCTCGGGCAGCTCGGCGTCCTCGGCGAGCTCGACGATAAAACTGCCGTAGAGCGGGGTGAAGAGGCTCTCCACGTCTACATCCTCGGCAAGCTCGATACCGATCTGGTTACCGACGCACATCTTAAAGAGGCTCTCGGCGCCGCAGCCGTAGCCGGGCGTGGATATGGCCAGGGCGTTGCCGGTAGCAGTGAGCGCCTCGACGGCGTCAAACGCGGCGAGCAACTGCTGGGCGTCGGGACGGTAGTCCTCGCCATAGGTGGCGGGGGCGATGCGGACGACGCGGTGCGTGAGGCCCTTGAACTCGGGCGAGACGGCGCGGGCGGCCTTGCCCACGGCGACGGCGAAGCTGATCAGGGTCGGCGGAACGTTGAGCTCGCCGGTCTCGTCCTCAAACGAACCGCTCATGGAGTCCTTGCCGCCGATGGCGCCGGCACCCAGGTCGACTTGGGCCATGAGGGCGCCCAGGACGGCTGCCGTGGGCTTGCCCCAGCGCTCGGCCTCGGTGCGCAGACGCTCGAAGTACTCCTGGAAGGAGAGATAGGCGCGCTTGTGCTCAAAGCCGGCAGCCACGAGCTTGGCGATGGACTCGACCACGGACAGGTAGGCGCCCGCAAACTGGTCGGCCTCCATCAGATAGGGGTTGAAGCCCCATGCCATGGCACTCGCCGTGGTGGTCTCGCCGCCCACGGGGAACTTGGCGACCATGGCCGAGCTGGGGGTGAGCTGCGTCTTGCCGCCAAAGGGCATGAGCACGGTCGCGGCGCCGATGGTGGAGTCGAAGCGCTCGGAAAGGCCCTTGTTGGAAGCGACGTTGAGGTCGGTGACGAGCGAGGTCATGCGCTCGGCGAGCGTGGTGCCGGCCCAGCTGGGCTGCCACACGCTACGGGCGCACACGTGGGCGACCTGGTGCTTGGGTGCGCCGTTGGAGTTGAGGAACTCGCGGGACAGGTCGACGATAGCGACGCCGTTCCAGGCCATGCGCATGCGCGGCTCAGCGGTAACCTCGGCGATAACGGTCGCCTCCAGGTTCTCCTCGGCGGCGTAGCCCATGAACTCCTCGACGTCACCGTCGGCGACGGCGCAGGCCATGCGCTCCTGGGACTCAGAGATAGCGAGCTCGGTGCCGTCCAGGCCGTCGTACTTCTTGGTCACGGTGTCCAGGTCGACATACAGGCCGTCGGCAAGCTCGCCCACGGCGACCGAGACGCCGCCGGCGCCAAAGTCGTTGCAGCGCTTGATCAGACGGCAGGCGTCGCCGCGGCGGAACAGACGCTGCAGCTTGCGCTCGACAGGGGCGTTGCCCTTCTGGACCTCGGCACCCGAGGTCTCGATGGACTCGGTGTTCTGGGTCTTGGAGGAGCCGGTGGCGCCACCGATGCCATCGCGGCCGGTGCGGCCGCCCAGCAGGATGATCTTGTCGGTGGGGGCGGGGCACTCGCGACGAACGTGGTTTGCCGGGGTAGCGCCCACGACGGCGCCAACCTCCATGCGCTTGGCCACGTAACCGGGGTGATAGAGTTCGTTGACCTGACCGGTGGCAAGGCCGATCTGGTTGCCGTAGCTGGAGTAGCCGGCGGCGGCAGTGGTCACGAGCTTGCGCTGCGGCAGCTTGCCCTCGAGCGTCTCGGAAACCGGGACGGTGGGGTCACCGGCGCCGGTGACACGCATGGCCTGGTACACGTAGCTGCGGCCCGAGAGCGGGTCGCGGATGGCGCCGCCCACGCAGGTGGCGGCACCGCCGAAGGGCTCGATCTCGGTCGGGTGGTTGTGGGTCTCGTTCTTAAACAGGAACAGCCAGTCCTGGTCCTCGCCGTCGACATCGACCTTCACCTTGACGGTGCAGGCGTTGATCTCCTCGGACTCGTCGACATCGGTCATGACGCCGGTCTTCTTAAGGTACTTGGCGCCGATGGTGCCCATGTCCATGAGGCAGACGGGCTTGGCGTCGCGGCCGAGTTCGTGGCGCATCTCCATGTAGCGGTCGAAGGCTTGCTGCACCACGGCGTCGTCGATCGTCACGTCGTCCAGGACGGTGCCGAAGGTGGTGTGGCGGCAGTGGTCGGACCAGTAGGTGTCGATCACGCGGATCTCGGTGATGGTGGGGTCGCGGTCCTCATCGCGGAAGTACTGCTGGCAGAAGGCGATGTCTGCCTCGTCCATGGCAAGGCCGCGATCGGCGATAAAGGCGGCAAGGCCGGCCTCGTCGAGCTTGCGGAAGCCGTCGAGCACCTCGACGGGCTGGGGCTCGGGAGTCTCCATGTACAGCGTCTCGGGCAGGTCGAGCGAGGCGATGCGCGCCTCGACGGGGTTCACCACGTAGTGCTTGATGGCATCGATGGCGGCCTCGTCCAGAGCGCCCGAGATCATATAGACCTTGGCGGAGCGCACGGCGGGGCGCTCGCCCTGGCTGATGAGCTGCACGCACTCGCTGGCGGAGTCGGCGCGCTGGTCAAACTGGCCAGGCAGGAATTCGACGGCAAAGACGGCGCCATCGCTTGCGGGGAGTTCGTCGTAGGTCACATCGACCTGGGGCTCGCTAAAGACGGTCGGCACGCAGGAGCGGAAAAGCTCCTCGTCGATGCCCTCGACGTCGTAGCGGTTGATGATCCTCAGGGCCTCGATGCCCTTGATGCCGAGAATTTCGGTCAGCTCGCCCTTGAGCTGCTGAGCCTCGACGTCGAACCCGGGTTTCTTCTCCACGTAGATACGAGAGACCATTGGTTCCTGCCTTCCTGATCGGTTGGGCGTACGGTACGGTATGCGGCAGCGGTCGGTTTACGGGACAAGCCTCGCGGTCGCCTTGAGCCACATGTTTGTAAACCTCACTATGATACGACAGCTCGCGGCGCGTTGAGGACGGCGAGGGTGCTACAGTGAAGCGCAAACAAGAGAAAGGCATCACATGGCATTCGTTTCGCTCGCCATCATCGCACTCGTGGCCTTTGCGAGTCCTTTTATCGCCTCGGCGATTCCCGGAAAACCCGTTCCCGAGACGGTCTTTTTGCTCGTGCTCGGCGCGGTGCTGGGACCCCATATGCTCGGCGTCATCCATGTAGATGCCGAGGTCTCGCTTGTGTCCGAGCTGGGCCTGGCCTTCTTGTTCCTGCTTGCCGGCTTTGAGATCGACCCCAAGAGCATCACGGGCGTCGAGGGGCGCTACGGCTTGGCGACGTGGGTCGTCACGTTTGGTATCGCCTGGCTTGCCGTACGCTTTACCCCGTGGTTCTCGGTCAGTCATTTCGACGGTATCGCCGTGACGCTTGCCCTCACTTCGACGGCGCTCGGTACGCTCGTGCCCATCATGCGTGAGCGCTCGCTCACCGGCACGCGCGTGGGCGACTCGATTCTCGCGTATGGCACTTGGGGTGAGCTCGGCCCTGTGCTTGCCATGTCGGTGCTGCTGTCTGCCCGCACCGGCATCCAAACGCTTGTGATCCTTGGCTTGTTTGCGGTGGTCTGCGTGTTGCTGGCCGTGGTCCCGAGCCGCTCCAAGCGCGTCGGCAGCCGCTTCTTTGCGTTTGTCGAGGAACGTGCCGATACCACGTCGCAGACCTTCGTGCGCCTGACGGTGCTCATCCTGGTCACACTCGTGGCGTTCTCGGCTGTCTTTGATCTCGACATCGTGTTGGGTTCTTTTGCCGCCGGCTTTGTCCTGCGCTACATCATCCCCGAGGGCAACCATACGCTCGAGACCAAGCTCGACGGCCTGGCCTACGGCTTTTTGATTCCGGTATTCTTTACCGTATCGGGCGCAAAGATCAATCTGACGGCCGTGGCGTCGCGCCCGGGTCTGCTCGTGGGCTTTATCGTGGCGTTGTTGATTATTCGTGCCGTTCCCATTCTCATCTCTATGAGCATTTGTCCTGCGACGCGCGATGTGTCGGCGTATGGTCGCATTACCGTGGCCCTGTACTGCACCACGGCCCTGCCGATCATCGTTGCCGTGACAAGCGTTGCCGTCAACGCGGGCGCGCTGTCGCAAGATATTGCGTCGGTCATGGTTGCCGCCGGTGCCATCACGGTGTTCTTGATGCCGTTGCTCGCGCAGCTCTTCTACCGCGTGGTCGACGCCGCGCCGGTCGCCGCCGTGGCAGAAGTTGCCGAGCATCCATCCGATGCGCTCGACATCCTGCGCGCCCATCACGATTTGGCGAGCCTGCTCGCACGTGAGCACGAGCTGCTGACTTCGCATGGCCATGGTCGCGTATTCGAGGGCTTGCCTACGCTCGATACGATTGCCGAGCGTCTTTCCGCCGAGGCGGCGAGCGGCCATATCGATGCCCGTATTGTGGACGCGGCACATCTTCTTGCCGATAAGACTTACGGCGACGAGATCGACCCCGGCAAGCTCACCCCGCTCGAACGCCGTCGCCTGGAGCGCGCCAAGCTCGCCGTGCGCGAATACCGCCGCCGCATGCTGGAGCTCTATGCGCGCGATGAAGCCCAGGACGACGACGGCAGGTAGCCAACGCCGTCGCGGAAAATGCATCCCAGAATCCGCGTCCAGAGTGGGACGCGCTTTCCGCGAGAGGCCCGTTACGGAAAGCGTGTCCCAGAATCCGCGCCCAGAATGGGACATAGTTTCTGAAAGAAGGCCCTGAGGGAAACTGCGCCCCGTTCTGAGCTGAAATACCGGGACGCAGCTTCCCCTGCAAGCAGAACAAGGCGCGCTGCCTGCGGTTGATGCAGACAGCGCGCCTTTTGCGTTGGGCTTCGTTGAGGTTCGAAGTAGTGGACTAGTTGGCCATGACGCCTTCTGTCCAGGCCTCGACGTCCTCGATGCGCAGGACGTTGGCGACCTCGGCCACGCAGTCGACGTTGGCAAGCTCGGCCGCGGCAGCCTGGACGTCCTTCTCGAGCGCGCGATGCGTCAGGAAGATGACCGAGCAGGCATCGTTGACGCCCGACTTGCCGTCCTCGACCTGGTTGATGAGCGAGATCGAGATGTTGTGCTTGGCAAAGATGTCGACCGTCTCGGACAGGGCGCCCACGCGGTCGGCGACCTTCAGGCGCACATAGTACTTGGTCTGGAGCTCGTCCATGGGCTTAAAGGCGAGGTTGTGACCATAGGGCTCAATCTCGGGCAGCGGAGCCACGCCGCGGCTGATCTGCTCGGAGAGCGACAGGATGTCGCCCACGACGGCGCTCGCGGTGGGGAAGGAGCCTGCGCCGGCACCGTAGAACATGGTCTCGCCCACGGCGTCGCCTACCACGTAGACAGCGTTCATGGCGCCGTTGACCTTGGCAAGCATGTGGTCGGCGGGGATCAGCGTGGGATGCACGCGGACGTCGACGCCGGCGTCGGTATTGCGGGCGATGCCGAGCAGCTTAATGGTGTAGCCGAGCTCGCGAGCCTGGGCGATGTCCTCGGCGCCGATGGTACGGATACCCTGCTGGTAAACATCGTCGGTGGTAACGCGGGTGCCAAAACCGATGGAGGCGAGGATTGCCGTCTTGCTGGCGGCATCGAAGCCGTCGACGTCGGCGGACGGGTCGGCCTCGGCATAGCCCTTTGCCTGGGCGTCGGCGAGCACGTCAGCGTAATCGGCGCCCTCGGCGTCCATGCGCGACAGGATGTAGTTGGTGGTGCCGTTGAGAATGCCAGCGATGGTCAGGATCTTGTTGCCCACCAGGTCGTGCTCGAGCGTGCTGACAATGGGGATGCCACCGCCGCAGCTGGCCTCGCACTTAATCTGCACGCCGCACGCGCGCGCCTTCTCGGCGAGCGTCTCGACATGACGGCCCAGCAGGGCCTTGTTGGCAGAGACGACGTGCTTGCCGTTCTCGAAGGCGGTGGTGAAGATTTCGGTCGCGGGGTGCTCGCCGCCGATGAGCTCGACGACGATATCGACGGCGGGGTCGGTGACGACGTCGTGCCAGTCGCTCGTAAAGGCCTCGCGCTCAATACCGGCAGCTTCGGCCTGCTCCCAGGCAAGCGCGCAGGCGCGGGTCAGCTTAAGGTCGATGCCGTAGGCGGCCAGGTACTCATCGTGGTGGCTCTTGATCAGACGGGCCACGCCGCCGCCGACGGTTCCAAGACCGATCAGACCGACGTTCACGGTGCGCAGGGGTTCGCTCATAGATAGCTCCTTCGTGCATCTTATGGATGGATTAACCGCTTAAAGGTTGAGTGCATTCTAGCGTGAACCGAGGGCGCATGCTCGCCAGGCAACAGGAGTCGCACAAAACGGCACCCCCGAAACGCTGCGGAAACATTGGAAACATGCTCGCTACAAACGGAACTCCGTAACAAACTGTCAACGTTTGCACCATAAGGTTTGCCCTGTACCGCAAGACGGCCGCACCGCGGCCAGCGAAAAGGGGGACACCATGTTTAGCATCAACAACGTACTTAACCGCAGGAGTTTCTTGGCTGGCGCCGCGGCGCTCGGTGGCACCGCGGCACTCGCTGGTTGCTCGTCGGGTGGCTCGGACGGCGGCTCCGCCGATGACGGCAAGACCTTCAAGATCGGTGTCATCGGCCCTCTGACCGGCGCCGCGGCAACCTATGGCGTTTCGGCCGAGAAGGGTGCCAAGCTCGCCGCCAAGGATTTTTCGACCAAGGACCTCAAACTCTCGCTTAAGTCTGAGGACGACGTCGCTGACGGCGAGAAGGCCATCAACGCCTTCAATACCTTGTGCGGCTGGGGCATGCAGGCGCTCGTCGGCCCCGTCACCACCGGTGCCGCCGTCGCTGTCTCGGGCGAGATCGCCGACGATATGCTCATGGTCACGCCTTCGGCCTCGTCGCTCGACGTTACCAAGGATAAGACCACGGTTTTCCAGGTTTGCTTCACCGATCCCACCATGGGCGCCAGCGCCGCAAAGTTCTTGGCCGAGAAGTACGCGGATGCCAAGATCGCCCTGTTCTACAACTCCGGCGATACGTACAGCTCGGGTGTTGCCGATGCCTTTGCCGAGCAGGCCAAGGAGTCCAAACTTGATATCGTCGATACCGAGACCTTTAAGGACGATTCCTCCACGAGCTTTACCAACCAGCTCACCAAGGCCAAGGAGGCCGGCGCCACGCTCATCTTTGCGCCGATCTACTACACGCCGGCGTCCGTTTTGCTCAAGAACGCCAAGGACATGGGCTACGACATGACGCTCATGGGTACCGACGGCATGGACGGCCTGCTCTCTGTGGAGGGCTTCGATACCTCTCTTGCCGAGGGCGTACTGCTCATGACCCCGTTTTCCGCCGACGATGAGAAGAATGCCGACTTCGTCAAGGCCTATAAGGATGCCTACGACGAGACGCCCAACCAGTTTGCCGCCGACGCTTACGATTGCGTCCACGCCATCGCCGAGGCTATCGATAGGGCGGGGATTGACATTTCGGCCGACGGTGCCGACATTGCCGGCGACCTTGCCAAGGCCATGCGCAAGATCAAGATCGAGGGCCTGACAGGCGAGCTGACGTGGAATGACGAAGGTCAGGTCGAAAAGCCTGCTACGGCCTATGTGATCCAGGACGGCAAGTACATCGCCGCCTAAGTGCGCATAAAGCACGACCGGTGAGGCTGTTTTATTTAAGGCAGGTATGCTTGTAACAGAACGGAAACATTACTTTCACACAATAAAGTGGCTAAACTGCATAAACCGACAGGAATACGCAGAATTATGGATAAATGGGCAAAACAAAAGAAAAGTTGAAATAATCGCCACTTTCCTTAACTAAAGCGTCTAGTATTTTGCGAACGCCGAACACGGCGAAGGATGGCCTGTCGGGTAACCGAAACCCGACGAGATTTGAGAGGAGAGCCGCATGTCGAGCCTCACCGGTAAGTCATTGAACCCTGTTATGAATCGCAGGAGCGTTATCGCGAGCGCAGCAGGTCTGGGGGCGATGTCCATTCTAGCTGGCTGCTCCTCCAACGGCGGCGATAGCGGTTCCGCTTCGGGCGACGCTTCGTTTAAGATCGGCACCATCGGCCCGCTGACCGGCGCCAACGCGTCCTACGGCAAGTCCGTTACCCAGGGTGTCGAGCTTGGCTGCAAGGATTTCTCGACCAAGGAGTTGCCGCTTGCCAGCAAGGCCGAGGATGACCAGGCCGATGGCGAGAAGGCCGTCAACGCCTTCAACACCCTGCTCGACTGGGGCATGCAGGCCCTCGTCGGCCCGACCACCACGGGTGCGTCGGTTGCCGTTGCCGCCGAGTGCGGTAACGACCCCAAGACGTTCATGATCACCCCGTCCGCGTCCTCCGAGGACGTCACCGACGGCAAGGATTGCGTCTTCCAGGTTTGCTTCACCGACCCCAACCAGGGTGTCAACGCTGCCAAGTTCCTGGCGCAGAAGTATGCGGACGAGAAGTTCGTGCTGTTCTATAACTCCGGCGACGCCTATTCTTCGGGCATCGCAGATTCCTTTAAGGCCCAGGCCGCTGAGTCCAAGCTCGAGATTGTTGACGAGGAGACCTTTAAGGACGACTCCGCTACGAGCTTTACCAACCAGCTGACCAAGGCCAAGCAGGCCGGCGCCACCATGATCTTTGCGCCGATCTACTACACGCCGGCGTCCGTCCTGCTCAAGAACGCCAAGGACATGGGCTACGACGTCAAGATGATGGGCTGCGACGGCATGGACGGCATCCTGGGCGTTGAGGGCTTCGATACCTCTCTTGCCGAGGGCCTGCTGCTCATGACCCCGTTCTCCGCCGACGACGAGAAGAACGCCGACTTCGTTAACGCTTACAAGGATAAGTACGGCGATACCCCCGACCAGTTTGCCGCCGACGCCTACGACGGCGTGCACGCGGTGGCCGAGGCCGTCAAGGAGGCCGGTCTTGGTGTCGACGCCGATCCGACCGAGGCCGCCGAGAAGCTGTCCAAGGCTATGCTCAAGATTACCGTTGACGGTCTGACCGGCAAGCTCACCTGGAACGATAAGGGCCAGGTCCAGAAGGAGCCCACGGCGTACGTCATCACCGACGGCAAGTACGTACAGGCCTAATTGGCCGCCTTACATAGAGCGGTTTTGATCCCAAGCAGGGGAGGTTTTGGCCTTCCCTGCTTGCTTGGTATCTAGGGACAGTGTAACGTCCCTGTTTCATACATTAACTGGAAACCTATTCGAAAGGGGGATGTGGAACATGACGGTCTTTATCCAATACCTGGTCAACGGCCTGTCCATGGGCAGCGTCTACGCCATCATCGCGTTGGGCTACACCATGGTCTACGGTATCGCCAAGATGCTCAACTTCGCTCACGGCGACGTCATCATGGTCGGTGCCTATGTCTCGTTCTGCGCCACGTCGTATCTCGGCCTCCCAGGCTGGGCATCTGTAGTTCTCTCTTGTGTGGTCTGCACGGTTCTCGGTGTTCTCATTGAGGGTTTGGCCTATAAGCCGCTGCGCCAGGCGGGCCCGCTGGCCGTTCTGATCACGGCCATCGGCGTGTCTTACTTCCTGCAGAACGCCGCGCAGCTTCTGTGGGGCGCCACGCCCAAGAATTTCACTTCGCTCGTCACCTTTCCGGTGCCGGAGTTCTTGGCCAAGTTTAACGTAAGCGCCGTCTCGCTCGTCACCATCGTCGCCTGCCTGGTTATCATGGCCGGCCTGATGTTCTTTACAGGTAAGACCAAGATGGGCAAGGCCATGCGCGCCGTGTCCGAGGACAAGGCCGCCGCTCAGCTCATGGGCATCAACGTCAACCGCACCATCTCGATGACGTTCGCTATCGGCTCGGCACTTGCCGCCATCGCCGGCGTGCTCCTGTGCTCCTACTCGCCGGTGCTGCAGCCCACGACGGGCGCCATGCCTGGCATCAAGGCCTTCGACGCCGCCGTCTTCGGTGGCATCGGTTCCATCCCCGGCGCCTTTGTCGGTGGCATTCTCATCGGCATCATCGAGGCGATGGCGCAGGCCTACATTTCCACGAGCCTTGCCAACTCCATCGTCTTTGGTGTTTTGATCATCGTCCTGCTCGTCAAGCCTGCCGGCCTCTTGGGCAAGTACGTCCCCGAGAAGGTGTAGGTGAGCGTTATGAAGTTTCTTAAAGATAAGCAGACGCGTCACGACTTTGTTACGTATGCCATGTGCATCGTGGCCTTCGCCATCGTGTTCTTTATGCAGTCGAACCACATGATTCCGCGCATGATCGCCGGTCAGTTGGTTCCCATTACGGCCTACATCGTCATGGCCATTTCCCTCAACCTTGTCGTCGGCATCGCGGGCGACCTGTCGCTGGGCCATGCGGGCTTTATGAGCGTCGGCGCCTATACGGGAATCGTCACCGCGGTCGCCCTCGAGAGCGCCGTTCCCTCCGATCCGGTGCGCCTTGTCATCAGCATCGTGGTCGGCGCTATCGCCGCTGCCGTCTTGGGCTTCTTGATCGGTATCCCGGTCCTGCGCCTGAGCGGCGACTATCTGGCCATCGTGACCCTGGCTTTTGGCGAGATCATCAAAGAGATCGTCACTTGCCTTATCGTGGGTGTCGACTCGCGCGGCCTGCACGTGATCTTTAACATCACGGGCAACTCTACGATCGACGACCTGCACCTGCTCGAGGACGGCACCGCCATCATCAAGGGCGCCCAGGGCGCCTCGGGCGTGTCGACGTACTCGACCTTCCTCGCCGGTGCCATCCTGGTCATGGTCGCACTCGTGATCGTGCTCAACCTGGTTCGCAGCCGTACCGGCCGTGCCATTATGGCCGTGCGCGATAACAAGATTGCAGCCGAGTCCGTAGGCATCTCCGTCACCGAGTACCGCATGATCGCCTTCGTGGTTTCCGCTGCCCTCGCCGGTGCTGCCGGAGCCCTCTTCGGCGGTAACTTCTCGCAGCTCTCCGCCACCAAGTTCGACTTCAACACGTCCATCCTCATTCTGGTGTTCGTGGTCCTGGGCGGTCTGGGCAATATGCGCGGCTCCGTCATCGCGGCGGCGCTGCTCACGGTGCTTCCCGAGCTGCTCCGTCAGTTCTCGGACTACCGTATGCTCATTTACGCTATCGTGCTGATCCTGGTCATGATCTTTACCAACAACCCGCAGCTCAAGGCGTTCTTCGCACGCATTAAGGATCGCTTTGCTTCCAAGAAGGAGGTGGCAGCCGATGCCCAGTAAATTTGAGTTCAAGAAGGGCAAGATGGTCCCGTATCCTTCTGGCGCCATCGTTCCCGATCGTGACCTGGGCGAGCGCCCTGCACTCGAGTGCATCCACCTGGGCATTGAGTTCGGTGGCCTTAAGGCAGTCGACGACTTTAGCCTGACTATCGGCAAGACCGAGATCGCCGGTCTGATCGGCCCCAACGGTGCCGGTAAGACCACGGTCTTCAACCTGCTCACCAAGGTGTATCAGCCCACGCACGGCACCATCCTGCTCGACGGAGAGGATACCTCGGGCAAGTCGGTCTATCAGGTCAACCGCATGGGTATTGCCCGTACCTTCCAGAACATTCGCCTGTTCAACACCATGACGGTGGAGGATAACGTTAAGGTCGGTCTGCATAACCAGGAGCGTTACTCCGGCTTTGAGGGCGTGCTGCGCCTGCCGACGTATTGGAAGCACGAGAAGGCCGCCCACGAGCGCGCCATGGAGCTGCTGTCCATCTTTGATATGGAGCATCTGGCAAACGAGCAGGCCGGATCGCTGCCTTACGGCGCTCAGCGTCGTCTGGAGATCGTCCGCGCGCTTGCCACCAACCCCAAACTGCTGCTGCTCGACGAGCCTGCCGCCGGCATGAACCCGTCCGAGACCGCGGAACTCATGGAGAACATCGTTAAGATTCGCGACACCTTTGGTATCGCCATCATGCTTATCGAGCACGACATGTCGCTCGTCATGAATATTTGCGAGGGTATCTGCGTGCTCAACTTTGGTAAGGTCATCGCCAAGGGCACGGCAGAGGAAATCCAGAACAACGACGCCGTTATCGAGGCATATCTGGGCAAGCAGGATAAGGGGGAGAACTAAATGGCAGAGCCGATGCTTTCCGTCTACAACATCAACGTCTGGTACGGCGCCATCCACGCCATCAAGGACATCTCCTTTAACGTCAACGAGGGCGAGATCGTGGCTCTGATCGGTGCGAACGGTGCCGGCAAGTCCACAACGCTCAAGACCGTCTCGGGCCTGCTGCGCTCCAAGACCGGCTCCATCAAGTTTATGGGCGAGGACATTACTCATACGCCCGCCGATAAGCTGGTTGGTAAGGGCCTGGCCCAGGTGCCCGAGGGCCGTCGCGCCTTTTTGCGGATGACGGTCGAGGAGAACCTGGAGATGGGCGCCTACACGCAGCCCAAGTCCACGGTTGCTCCGGGCCTTGAGCGCGTCTACGAGCAGTTCCCGCGCCTGAAGGAGCGCCGTCGCCAGGTCGCCGGCACCCTTTCGGGCGGCGAGCAGCAGATGCTCGTTATGGGCCGCGCCCTTATGAGTAATCCCAAGCTGCTCATGCTCGACGAACCTTCCATGGGTCTGGCACCGATTCTGATCGAACAGATCTTCCAGATTGTCGAGGACCTGCACAAGGCCGGCACCACGGTGCTTCTGGTCGAGCAAAACGCGCAGATGGCGCTTTCCATCGCCACACGCGGTTACGTGCTCGAGACCGGCAAGATCACCATGACCGGCACCGGCCAAGAGCTCCTGCATGACGACAACGTCCGCAAAGCCTACCTCGGAGGCTAACCCACCTAACAAAAGGGGCGCTGACTATCTCAGTCAGCGCCCCTTTTTAAGTTGCGGTGAAATAGGGACTGAATACGGGCTCCAGAGGCCAAAAGAGTCCCTATTCCACCGCAACTTCATGGGGATGTGTGACAATGCCCGTCGGAAAACATCTGCTGTCTTTGGGGGTCTATCTATGCTGTACGAGTTTTGTGCCGAGAACTTTGAGCGGGTGCCGGCGGCTATCGATGCCGGTGCAAGGCGTATCGAGCTGTGCGACAACCTTGCCGTTGGTGGCACCACGCCTTCGGCCGGCGTTATCAGCGCTACGACCAACTATGTCCACGAGCACGATGCACGGGTGATGTGCATGATTCGCCCGCGTGGCGGCGACTTTCACTACGACCAGGACGAGCTGCGTATGATGGAGATGGACCTGGGCCTTGCCGTAAGCGCCGGCGTTGACGGCTTGGTCTTTGGCTGCTGCAAGCCCTGCGCTGGCGGATGGGCGCTCGACGAACTTACGCTTGGCGCCCTCGTGATGGCTGCGGGCTGCGCGACCGAGGAATGTAAGCGTGAGCCCATCGACATCACCTTCCACATGGCATTTGACCAGCTCTCGCCCGAGGCTCAGCTCGATGCGATTGATACACTTGCCGACTGCGGCGTTACGCGCATCCTCACGCATGGCGGCGCTGCCGGTACGTCGATCGAGGATAATTTCGATCACCTGGCTCGTTTAATCGAGTATGCGGGTGATCGTTTGACCATCCTTCCCGGCGGCGGCATCACTACGGCAAATCGCGACGCGGTCGCGGCGGCGCTAGACGTCTCCGAGCTCCATGGCACCAAGATCGTGCCGCTGGAGGTATAACCCGTGGCGCTGGTATTCGATGTTCAGCAGGCGAGCGGCAAGCCCGACGACAACCGTCGCCCCGGTACCGCGTGTCCCTTTTGCAACACGGAGGGGCTCACCAACATCATCCAGCGCGACGGTGACTGCATCTGGCTCGAGAATAAGTTCAAGACCCTGCGCGCCACCCGTCAAACCGTGCTGATCGAGTCGGCCGATCACGATGCCGACCTGGTGACCTATAAGCCGGATGAACTCCACCATGTGATGAGGTTTGCTCTGGATTGCTGGCAGCAGATGATCGATTCGCAGCAGTATCGAAGCGTGCTCATGTACAAGAACAAGGGTCCGCTTTCGGGCGGCAGCCTCGTCCATCCACACATGCAGATTGTGGGCTTGGAACAGGAGGACGGCTATGCGGCGCTGACCTCAGCCAACTTTGAAGGCATCGATGTTTGGCAGAGGGGAAGGGTTGCGGTCAACATCTCAACCGAACCGATTATGGGGTTCTTTGAGGTCAATGTTTCAGCCCCGCAGGGAATCGCCGCCAGCGATGGCGCGCGAGACCAAGCCGAGACGGACCTCTTCGCCGATGCGATTCAGGTAGCTCTGCGCTATATCCTGAACGAGCACCATGGTGGTCGCGCAGAGTCGTACAACTTGTTCTTCTACCACATGGACGGCCGGACCATTGCCAAGGCGCTTCCGCGCTGGGTGGTTTCACCCTACTTTGTCGGGTATCGGCTGGCTCAGGTCAATGCTGAGACCACGCTCGATGTCGATGCGGAGCGATTCCGCGCACATCTGGAGGCGCTCACATCGTAAAGTGAGCGCCCGCACACTGCGGACGGTTTAGCGCGCCATTGCATCGCGGCCGGCCTCGACCCGCTTGCGCTGGGCGGCGCGCTCCTCGCCGGTCAGACGCTCAAAGAAGTGTCCGATAAGCGAGGCGAGCACCTGCTGAAACAACGTTCCACACATGACGGGAAACACAACTTCGCCCGGAAAGTATTGCGTGGCGATGACGGCGCCCGAAGAGATATTGCGCATGCCGCAGGTAAAGCACATGGTGGTCGTTTCGCTATATGGCAGATGCAGCGCGCGGGCGACCAGAATGCCGACGACAAAGCCGCTGATGGCGAAGACCAAAATAAAGAGGGCGACTTCCAAGCGCACCGCGTTCATGTGCAGCACGTACTCGCTCATGGCGGTGGAGTTGGAGGCGATAACGCCCATCATCATGAACTTGCAGGCGGGCGAGAGCGCGGGGGAGAGTTTCTCGTGCCCCCAGCCGCGCGTGAGCTCGTTGATCACGATGCCGAGCACAGCGGGGATGGCGATCATAAAGGCCATGTTCTGCATCATGCTCGGCACGTCGATCGAGACGGTGGCGCCCAGCAGGAGCTTGAGCGTAAGCGGAATCGTCACAGGGGAGATGACCGAGGACGTCAGGATGATGGTGAGCGCGAGCGGGCCGTTGCCGCCGAACATGCTGATCCACATAAAGGCAGTGACCGCCACGGGTACGCTGTACTCGAGCACGATGCCGCAGACAAGGTTGGGGTTGGAACCAAAGAACAACGATCCCATGGCATAGGCCGCGATGGGAATAAGCGCCGCCGAGACCAACAACGCCAGAATCAGGTGCAGCGGACGGTGGAACACCTCGGCTACCTGGTGAAAGGTGTTGCTGAGCGCACCCTGAAACGTCATAAAGGCGAAGAGGGCGGGAACAATGGGCTTGAGAACGCCGATCTGTTGAGGAAAGAGCACGCCGAGCGCCACACAAATCGGAACGATGATCTGCATGTGCCCCGCGAGGAACTTCCCCAGTCCAGCCCATTGCTTCATATGCCCCGCGACTCCCTTTATCCGCGAACTTGTTTGTATGGATATGCTAGACGCTCGTATGTGTCCGTGCGGCTGAAACGCTCGATTGTTTCGAGGGCATTACCGCCATCGTTTGCCGAAACCGCGGCGCACCGCGGCGTTTTGCGTCCGCGCTGCACGGTATAATAAATCCGTTCAACAGATCTGCCTGCCGAAGCGGGCATACACAGAGGACTCATCGCTATGAACCGTGAGAGGTATCGCGGCGACCTGCCCCTATCGGGGGTGGGTGCCTATGTCATCGCTTAAGACGACGCATCGCTGGGCGGTCGCTCAGCAAAATCCCGAGCTCGAAAAGGAACTTTCGGCTGGTCTGGGCATTCCTGGGCTGGTGGCGCGCATTATGGTCGCGCACGGCATTGGCTCCATCAAAGAGGGCCAATTGTTTTTGACGCCTTCGCTCGATCGCGACTGGGCCGACCCACTCATTATCCCGGGCATGTCGGTCGTTGCCGACCGCGTTGAGCGCGCTATTCGCAACCACGAGCACATTGCAGTCTTTGGCGATTTTGACGTTGACGGCATTACGTCGACCTGCCTGTTGACCGAGGCGCTGCGCACGTTTGGCGCCGATGTCACGCCGTTTATTCCACATCGCTTTGATGAGGGCTACGGTCTTTCGCGCGCGGCACTCGACCGCGTTAACGAGCTCGCTCGCCCCCAGCTGATCGTGACCGTCGATAACGGCATTGCCGCCAAGGAAGAGGTTTCCTATCTGGAGAGCCTGGGGATCGAATTGGTGGTCACGGACCATCACGAGCCGTCCGACCAGGTGCCGCAGGGCGTGCCCCTGACCGACCCAAAGCTCGAGGACGAGGGTCCCTCGCGCGAGCTTGCCGGTGCCGGTGTGGCGCTCAAGCTGGTGCAGGTCCTGGGCGAGCGTCTGGGCAAGCCGTCGTATTGGCGTTCGCTGATCGAGGTCGCGGCGCTGGGTACCGTGTCCGACATGATGCCGCTGACGCCCGAGAACCGCGCGCTGGTCGCCGAGGGCATCCAGCAGATGCGCGTGACCGCCCGCCCCGGCTATATCGCGCTGGCCGCGCTCGCCAAGGCCGACCTCTCTAGTATTACGGCCGATGGCCTGTCGTTTTCGCTCATTCCCCGCTTGAACGCCGCCGGCCGCATGGCCGATCCCAAGCTGGCGCTCGACCTGCTGCTTGCCCGCGATCCCATCGAGGCAAGCGCGCTGGCGGCCGAGCTCGAGGAGATTAACCGTCAGCGTCGCGAGATCGAGGCGGAGCTCACGCGCGATGCCATGGCAAAGGTCGAGGAGACCTATGATGGCGGTCGCGCAATCGTCGTGGGTGGCGAGGGCTGGCACGAGGGCGTCAAGGGTATCGTAGCGAGCCGCCTGACCAACCGTTATCACGTGCCGGCGCTGCTGTTCTCGATCGAAGACGGTATCGCTCGCGGTTCGGGTCGCTCGGTGGGCAAGGTCAACCTGTTCGACGCTGTCGAGCGCTGCTCGGATCTGCTGATTCGTCGCGGCGGGCATGCGGGTGCGGTGGGCGTGACCATCGAGGCGTCCAAGCTCGACGAGTTCCGCCGTCGCCTTTCCGCCGTGCTGTCCGAGCTTCCCGCCGAGGACTTTGAGGACACCGACGAGGTTGCCGCCACCGTTGACCTCTCCGAGCTAAATATCGAGACCATCGAGCAAATCTCCCGTCTTGAGCCGTTTGGCCAGGGCAACAAGGTGCCGCTGTTGGCGGCCGAGGGCGTGACAATGTGCGATCGCGCCGTGGTGGGCAAAACCGGCGAGCACATGCGCTTCGTGGCGACCGATGGCGCTGCGAGTGTGCCGGCCATTATGTTCCGCGTGCCGCAGATCGATAAGCTCATCAATTGCGATAGCGCCGTCGACCTGGTGTTCGAGGCAGTGGCCGAGCATTGGCAGGGACGTGTGAAGCCCAAGCTCATGATCAAAGATGTCTTGGTGCGCGATACCGCGGCGCCCAATATCGACGATCCGGCATGTGAGCTTCGCCGCGGCGTGCAGCCGGCGGATTCTGGCCTGCGTCTGGAGTCGCGTAAACGCGAGACGCTCGCCCAGCTTTCTTATACCGAGCTCACGCGCTCGCTTATCCATAGCTTTATCGGCTCGAACCAGCCACATCGCGCGCAGGTCGAGGCACTCGACGCCCTCGCCGACCACCAGAGCGTTTTGGCTGTTATGGGGACGGGGCGTGGCAAGTCGCTCATCTTCCATGTGCACGCCGCGCGCGAGGCGGTCCTTCGTGGGCGTGCGAGCATCTTTGTCTATCCGCTGCGTGCGCTCGTTGCTGACCAGGCCTATCACCTCTCGTCGACGATGGCTGCGCTCGGCATTGGCGTGGGCGTGTTGACCGGCGAGACCGTGGAGGCGGCGCGCGATGACGTGTTTGCCGGCTTGGCTTCGGGCCGCACCGGCATCGTGCTCACGACGCCTGAGTTCCTGTCTATTCACCGTGATCGCTTTGCGCGCTCGGGGCGTATCGGGTTTGTCGTTATCGATGAGGCGCATCATGCCGGTCTTGCCAAGGGCGGCGACCGCAGTGCCTATCTCGACATGCCCGATATCCTCAAGGCCCTGGGTGACCCGGTCGTTCTGGCCGCGACTGCCACCGCAACGGCTCCGGTTGTGGCCGAGCTCGCCCGCGTGCTACCGATTACCCGTACAGTGGTCGACGAGACGGTGCGCGAGAACTTGCGGCTCGAGGATGACCGGGACCTTGCGAGCCGCGAGAACCGCCTGGTGTCAATCGTGGCTACGGGGGAGAAGACCGTCATCTACGTCAACTCGCGCGACCAGTCCGTGGCGCTTGCTAAGACGCTGCGCAAGCGGGTACCCGATTGCGCGACCCGCATCGCATTCTATAACGCGGGGCTTGCGCGCTCCGATCGTCGCCGCGTGGAGGAAGCGTTTCGTGACGGAAGCCTCAGTTGCATCGTTTCGACCTCTGCCTTTGGTGAGGGCGTGAACCTGCCCGATATCCGCCATGTCGTGCTCTATCACATGCCGTTTGGCAGCATTGAGTTCAACCAGATGAGCGGACGCGCCGGTCGCGACGGGCAACCTGCCGTGATTCACCTGCTCTATTCGTCGCGTGACGCTCGCATTAACGAGCGCCTGCTCGACTGCTACGCGCCCGAGCGCGACGAGCTCGTCACGCTCTATCGCGCGCTGCAGACTATGTGGCGCTCCAACCGCGGCAAGACCGGAGCCGACTCATTTAGTGCGAGCGATATCGACATCGCGCAGATGTGCCTTGCCATCGATGCCCGCACGCCGGTTGACGAGCGCTCGGTGGCAAGCGGTCTGGGAATCTTCGAAGAGCTTGGCTTCTGTCGCGTTTCGGGGTTTGATGACACCCGTCGCATTGCGATGGCCGAAAACCCCGGCCGTGTGCAATTGAGCAGGTCAATCCGCTATTTGGAGGGCTTGCGCTCGCGCATGGAGTTCTCGGCTTTCCGGAGTTGGGCGCTTGATTCGTGCGCTTCTGATATGCTAGCCAAAGTTAACCGCCCGATCGTACCGCGGGCCTAGGGGAAGGGGACCTCGATGGATGCCGCAGCCCGTACCGCCCATGATTCCACCCTCCAACCGTTCTCGGAGATGGAGCACTATAAGCATGCCGATGAGCTGCCGCCCGAGATTATGGCGGACAGCTACGACAAGCTGGAGCGCCTGTGCCTCAAATATATGAATGAGGACGACTTCTCCAAGGTGGAGCAGGCCTATTGCTTTGCTGCCGAGAAGCACTGCAACCAAAAGCGCCGTTCGGGTGAGATGTACATCAACCATCCCGTCGAGGTGGCCATCATTTTGGCCGATCTCAAGATGGACTGCGATGTGGTGTGCGCCGCGCTGCTGCACGATACCGTCGAGGATACCGAGACCTCGCTCGCCGATGTGTCCGGCCTGTTTGGCGATACGGTTGCCGAGCTCGTCGATGGCGTGACCAAGCTCACCAACATCGAAGTCGATAGCATGGACGAGAAGCAGGCGCTTACGCTGCGCAAGATGTTCCTCGCCATGTCCAAGGACATCCGCGTCATTATCGTCAAACTTGCCGACCGTCTGCACAACATGCGCACCCTTGCAGCCCTGCGTGAGGACCGTCGCCTGTTTAAGGCTCGCGAGACCATGGACGTGTATGCGCCCCTGGCCGACCGTCTGGGCATGAGCTCTATTAAGTGGGAGCTCGAGGACCTGTCCTTCTTCTACCTTGAGCCCGACGCCTACCAGCGCATCGCGCGCATGGTGGCGGAGTCTCGTGAGGTCCGTGAGCGCTATCTGGCCGAGACCATCAAGACGCTCACCGACGAGCTCAACCGCATCGGCCTGGAGGGCTTCCAGATCAATGGCCGCTCCAAGCACTATTGGTCCATCTACCAAAAGATGAAGCGCAAGGGCAAGGAGTTCTCCGAGATCTACGACCTGGTGGCACTGCGCGTCATCACGCATTCGGTGCGCGATTGCTACTCCACGCTCGGCGCGGTGCATACACTGTGGCACCCCATGCCCGGTCGCTTTAAAGACTATATCGCCATGCCCAAGGTTAATAACTACCAGTCGCTCCACACGACGGTTATCGGCCCCACGGCCCGCCCGCTCGAGATTCAGATTCGAACCTATGAGATGCATGAGCAGGCCGAGTACGGCATTGCCGCCCACTGGCTCTATAAGAAGTCGGGCGGATCGTCTGCGTCTAAGACCAATGATGCCCAGCGTCTGGACGACCAGATTAACTGGCTCAAACATTCGCTCGATTGGGCAGCGTCTGATGAGATTACGGACGCCAAGGAATACCTGCACTCGCTGAAGGTTGATCTGTTCGATCAGGAGATCTTTGTCTTTACACCCAAGGGCGAGGTCATGGCGCTTCGTGCCGGCTCCACGCCGCTCGACTTTGCCTACGCCGTTCACACCGAGGTGGGCAACCACTGCGTCGGCGCTAAGATCAACGGTGCGGTGGCCCCGCTCACGCACGAAATCAAGACGGGCGACCGCGTTGAAATCCTGACCAACAAGAGTTCCAAGCCGTCGCGTGATTGGCTCAAGATCGTTAAGACTCCTTCGGCCAAGTCAAAGATTCGCCGTTATTTCGCCGCCGCGACCAAAGACGATGACGCTGCTGCCGGCCGCGATATACTGGCCAAGGACCTGCGCAAGCGCGGGTATGGCATCTCTACGCCGCGATCCACGCGTGCGCTCAACGCCGTGGCGGAGCAGTTTAACTACAAGCAGCTTGAGGACCTGTTTGCCGCCGTCGGCGCCGGCAAGGTTGCCCCGCGCGCTGTGGGTAACAAGGTCGAGCAAATCTTGGACCCCAAGCCCGAGGAACAGGTCACCAAGGCCGAGGCTATCGCCGAGGTCGTGAAACAGCCGGCCCGCGGCTCCAACCGCAAGCCGCAAAAGCGTGGCAAGAGCGCCAGCAACGGCATTATCGTCAAGGGCGAGAGCAACAGCGGACTGCTGGTCCGTCTGGCGCATTGCTGTAATCCGGTGACGGGCGACGATATCGTCGGCTTCATCACGCGCGGTCGTGGCGTTTCGGTGCATCGCGCCAACTGCCCCAACGTCAAGGGTCTTATGGAGCATCCCGAGCGCATGATCGAAGTGGAGTGGGACGGCGCTGCCGACACCCTCTTCCAGGTCGAGATCGTGGTCGAGTGCCTGGACCGCATGGGCCTGCTCAAGGATGTCACCATTGCCATTGGCGATGCGGGCGGCAATATCCTTTCTGCCGCCACGTCGACCAACCGCGAGGGTATTGCAACCCTACGCTTTATGGTCGAGATCTCGGACGCGAGTGGGCTGGATCCGCTGCTAGCCTCCATCAGCAGCGTTGACTCGGTCTACGACGCGCGCCGCCTGATGCCCGGCGAGGGTGGAGCCCAGCTTAAGCGCCGCGTTTAGTCGCGACGAACGTGCCACATTATCGATATTCGCTACACTCGAGGCATCGTTTGATGCCTCGAGTTCTATAGAGAGGAGAGGGACATGAGTGCTATGTCCTTGGATGTAACTCCCAAGGGGTCGGTCGAGATCGAGACGCTCGTAAACGGTCCCATTCAGACCAATAGCTATGCTGTTATTTCGGACAATGAGTGTGTGATTATCGACCCCGCATGGGAAGGCGAGCGCTTGGTAGAGCATATTCGAGCCAAGCATCCCGGCGTACGCATGCTTGGCGTCGTGTGCACTCATGGCCATGCCGATCATGTTGGTGGTGTTGCCGGCGTGCGAACCACCGTTGGCGAGGGCTGTCAGTATGAGCTGTGTTCTAAGGATGTGGCGGTGCCGCATGCGAACATCGAGGAACAGCGAGCTATGTGGGGCATTGAGACGTCCGACCCTGGGGAGCCGACGCGTCTGCTCGCCGAGGGCGATACTCTCAAGGTGGGCGATATCTGCCTGCAGGTGATCGAGACGCCAGGGCATACGCCGGGCGGGATCGTCTTGTTTGCTGCCACCGAGCAGGGGAACATTGCCTTTGTGGGCGACACCCTGTTTCCGGGTGGGCACGGCCGCACCGATCTTGCCGGTGGCGACGAGGCGGCGATTCTGCGCTCGCTCTCCAAGCTCGCCCGGCTTCTTCCGCCCGATACCGTTTGCCTAACCGGCCATGGCGATTCGACCACCATGGCACGCGAGCTCATGCAGAACCCTTTCATGCAGGTGTAGCTTTATAGTCAGCTTCTAAAGCACGAGAAGCGTCCAAACGTCAAGCTATTTTTCCCCAACGGGTCAATTTCGTAGGGCAAACGGTCAAAAAAGTCTGTTTGGACGATATTCGTGAACAAACGAACGTTTATGCTCGGGTGCGCCGTGGTAAAATCAGAGGCGTTATCGGAGCAACCTTACAGGAGGTTTCTTTTATGCTCGTCAACGCAGCAGACATGCTCAAGAAGGCCGAGGCCGGCAAGTACGCTCTCGGTGCCTTCAACACCAACAACCTCGAGTGGACCCTGGCTATTCTCCAGGCCGCCGAGGAGGCCAAGTCTCCGCTGATCCTTCAGTGCACCGCTGGTGCCGCTAAGTGGATGGGCGGTTTCAAGGTCTGCGCCGACATGGTCAAGGCTGCCGTCGAGGCCACGGGCGTTACCGTTCCCGTCGCCCTTCACCTCGATCACGGTTCTTACGAGGACTGCTTCAAGTGCATCGAGGCCGGCTTCACGTCCATCATGTATGACGGCTCTCACGAGGAGACCTTCCAGCTTAACCTCGACCGCACCAAGGAGCTCGTTGAGCTTGCCCACTCCAAGGGCATGTCCATCGAGGCCGAGGTCGGCGGCATCGGCGGCACCGAGGACGGCGTGACCTCCAACGGCGAGCTCGCTGACCCCGCTGAGTGCAAGCAGATTGCTGACCTGGGCGTCGACTTCCTCGCCTGCGGCATCGGCAACATCCACGGCGTGTATCCCGCCGACTGGGCTGGCCTTTCCTTCGAGCGTCTGGGCGAGATCAAGGCTCAGACCGGCGACCTGCCCCTCGTTCTGCACGGTGGTACCGGCATCCCCGAGGATCAGATCAAGAAGGCCATCTCCCTGGGCATCTCCAAGATCAACGTCAACACCGACCTGCAGCTCGTCTTCGCCAAGGGCGTCCGCGAGTACATCGAGGCTGGCAAGGATCAGCAGGGCAAGGGCTTTGACCCCCGCAAGCTCCTCAAGCCTGGTCGCGACAACATCGTTGCCCGCACCAAGGAGCTCATGGAGGAGTTTGGCTCCGTCAACAAGGCGTAAGCGTCGCTAAACTACCCGCCGGAAGCCCCGTCCCCCTACACTGTTTCCTTTGCGCTCACCTGGCTTCGCCAGAAGTCGCGCCAAGGAAACAGTTCCGGGGGACGGGGCTTCCTTTGTTTAACGCCGCAGGGTTACTGGGCTGAATTATTTATTTGACTACCGTTCGGCGGTGTTGATGGCTCCTTTGTTGGGGGCTTTCTTTTTATCTCGGTACAATGGGCTTCAAGGGTTCTAGTGACTTGGAGTTTTGGTATGGCTGTAATTAACGTGTCGCCTGCTGATGGGAAGGTTATTGCCGAGGGGCCGGTTGGGTGCTTGGTTGATGTTTGCTGTGATGACTTTCGCCATCTCGATATTGGACTGCCGCCCGAGATCCTGCGTTTAAAGGATGCGGGGTATCTTTCGCAGGCTATTGAGGCTTGCGACCGCCTACTTGCCCAAAATCCCGATCCCTCGCTTGCTGCCTGCGTTCGTGCCGAGCGGTATCGCATGATCGAGACGCCGCTTCATTTTTCGGTGTCGCGCGATCGAGCTATTGCGATGATTCGCGAGGAGTGGCCTGAGTTTACCGAGGAGCAGTTTAACGATCTGATTGACCGTAAGCGTATTGACTGGCGCTTTATCGACGGGGAGCTGTTCGTTCTCGACAACTTCCTCGATTCGCTTCGCGTATATCCCAAAGAGGTTCCCGGCATGCGTCCCGATCCTACGGACGGAATTGCACTGCGCAACGAAATGCTCAAGGAGATGGGGTCGCAAAACGGATTGGCTCGCGTCATTACGCTTAAAGCATCTGTGTCTGTCCCCGGCGCTCTAGAGGGGGAGACCGTTCGCGCTTGGCTTCCCGTTGCCGCCACCTGCCACCAGCAGTCTCGTGTCGAGATTCTCGACATGACGCCGGAGGGTGCTGTTGCTCCCGCGAACGCTTCGGCGCGTACCGCCTCGTGGTCTTCTTCGAGTGAACGCTCATTCTCGGTGACCTATCGTTATCACATCGGTGCTGCTTATTGTGATGTCTACGGTGGCACACTTCCGGTTCATCCGCGTATGGACGCGCCTCTGCCCGAGGATATTTCCGAGGACCGTCCGCACATTGCATTCACACCGTATCTGCAGCAGCTGACGGCCGGTGTTGTTGACGGACTCGAGGATCCGCTCGATCGCGCCCGTGCTATCTATGATTACCTGACGCAGTATATTGACTATCGCTATCAGCCGCCGTACTTGCTTTTGGGATCTATTGCCGATGACTGTGCGCATTCGCTCCGCGGCGATTGCGGCGTTATGGCGCTCACGTTTATCACCATGTGCCGTATCGCGGGCGTGCCTGCCCGTTGGCAGAGCGGCCTGTATGTTGCTCCCGATTCGGTGGGGCCGCACGATTGGGCTGAGTTCTATACGCCACAGACCGGTTGGCTTAACGCCGACGTATCGTTTGGTTCCTCGGCACGCAGGATGGGGGAGGAATGGCGTCGTCGTCACTACTTTGGCAATCTCGACCCGTGGCGTATGGTGGCCAACAACCGATTCCAGGCTGAATTTGTGCCTGCTTTCGATGGTATGCGCGAGGATCCCTATGACAACCAGATGGGCGAGGCCTCGGTTGACGGACGTGGATGTCGTAAGCGGGAGATGTTGCGCAAGGTTGAGCTTATCGAAATGCTCGAAGTTCCATTTTCGGACTAATCAACAGAAAGCTGTGATAAACTAACTCACGCATTACGTGCCCGAGTGGCGGAATTGGCAGACGCAGTGGACTCAAAATCCACCGTTGGCAACAACGTGCGAGTTCGAGTCTCGCCTCGGGCACCATACATGCAAGTGAGCGTTCAAGGGGGTCAAGACCCCCTTTTTCGTGCCGAACTCGCGTGAGCGCGCGGAGCGTTAAGCAAATAGGCCCGTGGCCTGTTTGTAGCGGAGCGTGGCGAGGGCGCCATGCGCCCGAAGCCCGGGGCTTCGCGAAGCGAAGGCCCTTCGAGTCTCGCCTCGGGCACCATACATGCACCTGCGCTTCAAGGGGGTCAAGGCCCCCTTTTTCGTGTACGTAATGTGATAACGCGCGGCACGTGTTATTATTCGCAAGGCGTTGTTCCCGCAATGCCCTAAAGAGGAACCCGAGGGTTCCCACCTTTTGGCGCCAATGAGCAGCTGACTGGTCATACAACTTAGATTCCCTTCCTCATACCGAGGATGTCTATGTGTACGACCTGGTTGCAAAGAAGCGCCGGGTTATTTTTTTTATGAATGGAGGTAGGGAAAATAGCTAAGTCTGATGACACCCGCATCAACGACGAGATCACTGCATCTTCGTGCCGTTTGATTGGCGTCGATGGCTCTCAGCTCGGCCTGTTCGCCATCCGCGATGCCCAGCGCGTCGCCGACGATCAGGGTCTCGACCTGGTCGAGATCGCTCCCAACGCGGAGCCGCCGGTCTGCAAGGTCATGGACTACGGTAAGTTCAAGTACCAGCAGGCCATGAAGGCCAAGGCCGCTCGTAAGAACCAGTCCAAGGTCGAGGTCAAGGAAATGAAGTTCCGACCCAAGATCGACGTTGGCGACTACGAGACCAAGAAGGGCCACGTTCTGCGTTTCCTCAAGAAGGGCGCACGCGTTAAGATCACCATCATGTTCCGCGGCCGTGAGATGGCTCACCCGGAGCAGGGTCTTAACGTTCTCGAGCGTCTCGCCGAGGATCTCAAGCCTTACGCTACGGTCGAGTCCAAGCCTAAGATGGAAGGCCGTAACATGCTTATGCTGCTCGCCCCGATTAAGGGCGCCTTCGATGAGGATAAAGCGGCAAGCGATACCAAGTAACTAGTGTTCTGTAACCGATTAAGGAGTATTTCATGCCTAAGATGAAGTCCCACAGCGGCACCAAGAAGCGTTTCCGCAAGACTGGTACCGGCAAGCTTATGCGCGCCAAGGCTTTCAAGAGCCACATCCTGAGCAAGAAGTCCACCAAGCGTAAGCGTGGCTTCCGTCAGGAGACCGAGATCGCCGCTGCCGACCGCAAGGTCATCAAGTCGCGTCTCGCCTAAGTTCGCGTTCCCGTTTTTCGTTTTACCGTCTAGGAGTTGATAGAACATGGCACGTATTAAGCGCGCTGTTGCCGCCAAGAAGAAGCGCCGTACCGTTATGCACCGTGCGAAGGGTTACTACGGTGCCGCTTCGCGTACTTACAAGCATGCTAAAGAGCAGGTCCAGCACTCCCTGCAGTATCAGTATCGTGATCGCCGCAACAAGAAGCGCGAGATCCGCTCTCTCTGGATCACCCGTATCAACGCTGCTGCTCGCCTGAACGACATCTCTTACTCTCAGTTCATGCACGGCCTGAAGGTTGCCGGCATCGAGCTCGACCGCAAGGTCCTGGCTCAGATGGCTTACGAGGACATCGAGTCCTTCAACGAGCTGGCTACCATCGCCAAGAAGGCTCTCGAGGCCTAATAGATTCTCTTGAATCGCTAGGGGAGTGTCGCGTTGTGCGCGGCGCTCCCTCTTTTTAAAGGCTTTAGCCTGTGCGGGGCGCGCAGCGCGCCGCATCAGAAACCACCCGCTATGCGGGTGGGGACAACCGGCTTTACAAAGCCGCCCCCTCGCCGGACACTTGCGATTGTTCAGGCCGCAAGGAATCCGAGTCGAG
>JAUMMZ010000046.1 GCA_031296755.1 Collinsella sp. | reverse complement strand
CCCCGCGAACTTCGCGGCGGCGGTCGGCCCCATGCCGTCCTCCGTCGCCAGGAGGAAGAGCTCGACCTTCTCCCTGCTGTACATGCGAACCTCCAGTCCGGACCGCCCCGCGGTCCAACTTTCTGTCCGCACCCCCTTTTGCGACCTAGGTGGCGCAAACAGTCCCTATTTCACCGCAACTGCGTTGGGGCGTAACCGGGGCACAAAGTTGCGGCGCCGCTTGGAGGAAAAGACCGGAAGCAAGGGTCCATTCCTCCAGACGGCGCCGCAGCTGTTTTGATGGTTCGGCTTTTGTCGAAGTGTCTTAGTTGAGCGCGACTGCCAGCCGAGTAGGCAAAGCGGCTCGGGGGCGTGTCGCTTCCGTCACGTTCTATCAGCATACAAGACGGTTTTGGTTCTTGTTCGTGACGGAAACGGCGCGCTTCCGAGCCGCTTTAAAAGAAAGGGGGCGAGGTTTAGGGCACGCCCCCTTTCACGATAGAGAGCTAAACCTAGCCGCGGACCTTCTTGACGACGTCCATGGCCTCGTGGGCGATCTGCTCGACCTTGGAGAAGTCGCCGTCGGCAAACAGGGCCGGCTTAACCATCCAGGTGCCACCGCAGGCGATGATGGCGGAGGAGCTCAGGTACTCCTCGACGTTGGCGGTGCTCACGCCGCCGGTAGGCATAAAGCGGTGACCGACAAACGGAGCGGCGAGGGCCTTGATGGTGTTCAGGCCGCCATACTGGGACGCTGGGAAGAACTTGGTGACCTTGAGGCCCAGGTTCTCGGCTGCGGTGACCTCGGAGGGGGTCACGGTGCCGGGAAGGACGGGCAGGTCGATGTCGATGCAGTGCTTCACGACGTCCTCGTTGTAACCCGGGGAGACGATGAACTTGGCACCGGCTGCGCGGGCCTGCTCAACCTGCTCGACGGTCAGGACGGTGCCGGCGCCAACGCACATCTCGGGCTCGGCCTCGGCCATAGCGGCGATGCACTCGGTGGCGCAGGCGGTGCGGAAGGTGACCTCGGCGGACTTCATGCCAGCTGCCATAAGGGCGTGGGCGAGCGGAGCGGCGTCCTCGACCTTGTCGAGCACAACGACCGGCACGATGCCCAGGGACTCAAGCGTGGTGTAGAACTGATCGAACATGATGTTCCTTTCGATGTGTGGCGCGCATGGGCGCGTGATTGCCAAATGTGCTGGTCAGGAGCCGATTTTGGATTGGTTATCGGAGGCACTGCTTGGGGTCACAAGCAATTCCAAAACCGGCTGCTCGACCAGTCATGTAGGGAATGCCAGGCAAAACCGGAATGGGACTGGTGGTTTTGCCCGGCCGGAGGAATCGGGGAGCGGGCCGCAGAGGTATGGGATTGGAAAGCTGCGGCCCGCGGAATGGAGACGGACTAGCGCGCGACGCGGGTGCCACCGTCGGCGGCGGATGCCACGGCTGCGATCTCGTCTGCGGTCACCAAGTTGGAATCGCCCTTGATGGTGAGCTTGAGGATCGAGGCTGCAATCGCGTAGTTGACGGCGTCCTGCGGGTCAAAGTCGTTGATGAGGGCATGGACGAGGCCAGCGTTGAAAGCGTCGCCGGCGGCAACGCCCTCGAGCACGTGCACGTCGTGAGCAGGGGAGAACCAGTGCTCGCCGCTCTCGGCGTCAAAGAGCATGCCCATCCAGATGGAGCGCTCGACGCAAGAGATGTTGCGGACGACCGAGGCGACCTTTTTGCAGCCGTACTCGGCGCAGATCTGACGGGCCATCTCGACGTAGGTGTCGCGCTCCTCGATGCCATGGGCAAGGGAACCAGAGACGCAGGTCATGCCGAGGCCGGCGGGCGCATCCTCGTCGTTGGCGATGCAGATGTCGACGAGCGGCAGGAGTTCCTTCATGGTGGCCTGCGACTTCTCGGGCGACCACATCTTGCCGCGATAGTTCACGTCGCACACGGTGGTGATGCCCTTGGCACGGCAGGCGGTGAGCGCATCCTTGCAGGCGGCGGCCATCTCATCGGAGACGGCGGGGGTCACGCCGGAGAAATAGAAGACATCGATGCCCTTGAGGATCTCGTCCCAGTCAAAGACGTCGCGCTTGGCCATGTTGATGGCAGAGAACTTGCGGTCGTAGACGCAACCGTTGCCGCGCTGCGAGGCACCGACCTCAAACACATAGGAGCCAAGGCGGTCGCCCTGACGCACGACGCGCGTGGTGTCGACGTCGTAGGCCTTCAGCGAACGCAGCGCGCACTCGCCCAGACGGTTGGCCGGGACAACGGAGACGTAAGCGGCCTTGTCGCCCTGGTAGGCCAGGGAAAGAGCGGTGTTGGCCTCAGCGCCGCCATAGCGGACGTCAAATTCGATTGCCTGCTCAATGCGCAGATGGTCTTTGGGCGAGAGCCTCATCATGATCTCGCCAAAGGTAAGAACCGTTTTACCCATGGTCGCGCAGCTCCTTCTTGCTCGTGCGTACACCTTTGATATGGCGTTGGCACGGAGGTGCCAAGACGGTAGGGTACATCTTTGCACCACCGTGCCAACGCTTGCCGAAATCGGTTTACGAAATCGGTTTCGTTTCGAGTTGTAGTATACTCACCTACAGCGTTTTGCAACCGAGATTTTTAAAAAATGCCTAAAATGGCTCAGACTGCCGACATTGGGAAACGGGGGTGCGCTATGGCGCAGATGAGAATCAAGGACATTGCCGCCGAGGCGGGCGTGAGCCCGGCCACGGTCTCGCGCTATCTCAACAACCGTCCCGGGCAAATGACCGAGGAAACCCGTGCTCGCATCGCGGCGGTTATCGAGCGCACCGGCTATCGCCCGCGTGCCGCCGCGCGCAATCTGCGCAGCTCGCGCACCAACCTCATCGGCGTGATTTTGGCCGACATCGCCAACCCGTTCTCGAGCGCCATGCTCGAAGGGCTTTCCGCCAGTGCCGCCGCGCGCGGCTGCTCGCTCATGACGGCCATTAGCGGCAACGATCCCGCTAAAGAGGCCGAATCGCTTACCAGGCTTATCGACGCCGGCGTGGACGGCCTGGTCGTCAATACCTGCGGCGGTAACGACGAGGCTATCGCCGCTGCCGCGGGACGTTTACCCGTTGTGCTGCTCGACCGCGATGTTGCCGCCGGCGGTGTCGATCTGGTGACATCTAACAACCGCGAGCTGGTTGCCGGCTTGGTAGACGCCTTGGCTGCCGCTGGCAGCGAGCGCCTGTGCCTGCTCACCGAGGCAAGCGATGACAGCCCCGTGCGTCGCGAGCGCGCCGAGGCCTTTGCCGACGAGCTTTCGCGCCGCGGTCTTGCGGGCGAGGTCGTCACCCTGGCCGATGGTGGCGCCACGGGCGTCGGCCGCTTGGACGAGACCATCCGCGGCTATGCAGGTAAAAAGCTCGGCCTCATTGCCGTCAACGGCCTGGTCTTTCTGCGTCTGACCGAGGCGCTGGCGCAGCTGGGACCCTCGTTGCCGGCGGGTCTTAAGATCGCGACGTTCGACGATTACCCCTGGAACTACGTGCTCTTTGGCGGCGTGACCACGGCCGCGCAGGACACCCTTACCATTGCCGAGCGCGTAGTCGAGCGCCTCTCCGAGCGCATCGACGTCGTTACCACTACGGTGGGCGATGCCGCAAAGCTCGCCCCCAAGCGCATCGAGATTCCCGGTCATATCGAACACCGCGCATCGACCTCGCGCTAACCATTCGTTCGCAACTGCCTGTTCACACACGTTTTTTGAGCGCTTGATACGCTTTAACCCTGCGGAAACATTTTTCTGCGATAGTATCTGCGATATAGACCAGTCGAAACCCGCCCGAAAGAAAGGGGAGCGACATGAACCAGCAGAACATCGATTACGTACTCCGCTCCGTAGAGCAGCGTGACATCCGCTTTGTGCGTCTGTGGTTTGTCGACATTCTCGGCCGCCTCAAGAACTTTGCCATTAGCCCCGAGGACCTCGAGGTCGCTTTTGAGGAGGGTATTGGCTTTGACGGCTCCGCCATCGAGGGCTTTGCCACGCCCGAGGAAGCCGACATGCTGGCGTTTCCCGATGCTTCGACCTTCCAGATTTTGCCGTGGCGACCGAGCCACAACGGCGTCGCCCGCGTGTTCTGCGACGTGTGCACCCCCGACCGCAAGCCCTTCGCCGGTGATCCGCGCGATGCGTTGCGCCGCATGTTCTATAAGGCCGAGAAGGCCGGCTATCTGCTCAACGTGGGCGCCGAGCTGGAGTATTACTACTTCCCCGACGAGCACACCCCTGAGCCGCTCGACAACGTGGGCTACTTCGATCTTTCGGTAAGCGATGCCGCCCGCGACCTGCGTCGCAACACGGTCCTCACGCTCGAGAAGATGTCCGTGCCCGTGGAGTACACCTTCCACGCCGCCGGCCGCTCGCAGCACGGCATGAGTCTGCGCCACGCCGAGGCCCTGAGCATGTCCGACGCCATCACCACGGCCAAACTCATCATTAAGCAGCAGGCCTACGAGAGCGGTTGCCACGCCTCCTTTATGCCCAAGCCGTTGGCGGGCGAGGACGGCAGCGCTATGTTCCTGTGCCAGTCGCTATTCGACCACGACGGCAACAACGTCTTTTGGGGCGAGGACGACGAGAAGTACCACCTCTCCGATATCGCCAAGCACTACATGGCCGGCATTCTGGCACACGCGCGCGAGATCAGCGCTATCACTAACCCCACGGTCAACTCGTACAAGCGCATCACCACGGGCGGCGATTCCGTGCCGCAGTACGCCACGTGGGGCCTGCGCAACCGCGCGAGCATGGTCCGCATTCCGGTCTACAAGCCCGGCAAGCAGCTGTCCACGCGCATTGAGCTGCGCAGTCCCGACCCCATGGCCAACCCGTACCTGGTCAACGCCGTCACGCTGGCGGCTGGTCTGGACGGCATCGAGCGCAAGCTGGAGCTCCCGCCCGAGGCCACGGCCGAGACGCTCAAGCTTACCGATCGTCAGATGCTCGAGGCCGGCTACACGCCGCTGCCGCGCTCGCTCAAAGAGGCGCTCGACGTGTTTGAGGACTCGCAGTTTATGAAGGATGCCCTCGGCGAGCACATCCACAGCTTCTTCCTCAAAAAGAAGCGCGACGAGTGGCATAAGTTCGAGTCTACGATCACCGAGTGGGAGATTAAGCACTACCTGGCGAACTCCTAATCGCGCTGGCTTGTTTCAGTACGATTGAGCTCATTTCTTTGGAGGCCGATATGTCCGAAAAGAGTGCCCTGTTCATGGCGCGCACGACGCGCTTCCACGAGTTTGCCCGCAGCTTGACGACCACCCTGGGTGTCGAGGTGAGCCTGGCCACCCCCGATTCGCCGACTGCGGCGCACGACTTTGACCTGCTGATTCTCGATTCCGATGGCATCCGCAGCGACCGCATCGATCAGATTGCCAAATGGCTCGACGACCGCGGCGGCGTCCCCATGCTGGTGATCGTCGACGACGAGGCGCTCGGCACCCTGCGTCTGCCGAATCACGCGCATGCCGACTTTGTATGCCCCACGGCGACGCCCAACGAGCTCAAGGCTCGCGCGCAGCGCCTGATGGGCGAGGAGGAGACCGTTACCGCCGACGATGTGCTCAACATTGACAACCTCGAGATCAACTTGGCTACCTACCAGGTGACGCTCGATAACGAGCCCATTGACCTGACGCTGATGGAGTACTCGCTGCTGAGCTTTTTGGCGACGCACCCCAACCGTGCCTACAGCCGCGAAGTGCTGCTGCACCGCGTGTGGGGCTTTGAGTACTGCGGCGGCACGCGCACCGTCGACGTGCACATCCGACGCATCCGCTCCAAGGTGGGCCCGCAGATTGCGGCACATATCACCACCGTCCGCGGCGTGGGCTATCTGTTTAAGGACTAGCTTTCCACCACAAAGGGGACAGGCACTTTTGTGGTGGTTTTGACGCAGGTACGGATTCCTTTCGGGCCTGCAACAGAACTTAAGCCTTCCTAAAAGATTGCGTTCTCATACACTTGCGCCCGCATATTGGGGTACAACTCAACGTGAACAATGATGGCCCGCCACATGTTTGGCGGGCCTTTGGTTATTTGACGAAAGGATCGCAGCTATGAGCGAGAACGATTCCCAGCGTCCCCAGGATGCGGGCAACGCCGGCGAGACCCAGCAGCAGCCGCGTGTGCAGGTGGAGTCGACGCCTGCCGGTAGCAACATTCCCTACGTGCAGGCTTACGACACGCAGACCGGCAAGCCGCTGGGCGGCCAACAGGTCGTGAACAAGCACACGGTGGTCAAGACCAAGACCAAAAAGCTGCCGATCTTTATTACGGCACTCGCCGGCTGTGCCTGCGGAGCCCTGCTGGTCATTGCGCTCATTATGAGCGGCACGCTCGATATCGGTGGCGGCAAGAATGCCGTGACGGCGGGTGCTTCGGGTTCGTCGACGCAAAAGATTACGATCGACTCCGAGGACACCACACTTGCCGAGGCCGTTTCTGCCAAGGCCTTGCCCTCCGTCGTTTCCATCACTGCCACTTCGAGCGGCAGCCAGAATGGCTCGCTTTCGCAGTCTGCTGATGAGTCGGACAGCTCGGGCAGCGTCGGTTCGGGCGTCGTGCTCGATACCGAGGGCCACATCCTCACCAACAACCACGTGGTCGATGGTTACGACCAGTACGTGGTGACCATGGACGACGGCACCACCTACGAGGCCGAGTTCGTGGGCAACGACGCCTCGAGCGACCTGGCCGTCATCAAGCTCAAGGACGCCGACGCCTCCAAGCTTACGCCGATTGAAATTGGCGACTCCTCCAAGCTCAACGTGGGCGAGTGGGTCATGGCGATCGGCTCGCCGTTCGGCAACGAGCAGTCTGTCTCCACCGGTATCGTCTCGGCGCTGTATCGCTCCACGGCCATGAGCTCTACCAGCGGCAACACCATCTACGCCAACATGATCCAGACCGATGCCGCCATCAACCCGGGCAACTCCGGTGGCGCGCTCGTCAACGACAACGGCGAGCTCGTGGGTATCAACTCGCTCATCGAGAGCTACTCGGGCTCCAGCTCGGGTGTGGGCTTTGCTATTCCCGTTAACTACGCCAAGAACATTGCCGACCAGATCATCGACGGCAAGACGCCGGTGCATCCGTACATGGGCGCTACGCTTTCGAGCGTCAATGCGCTTAACGCCCGCACCAACAAGTTGAGCACCGATAGCGGCGCGTATGTGGCGAGCGTCGTCGAGGATGGTCCCGCCGCCAAGGCTGGCATCCAGGAGGGCGACGTCATCACCAAGCTGGGCGACGACGAGATCACGAGCGCCGATGGCCTGATCATCGCGCTGCGCAGCCACGAGGTGGGCGAGAAGGTCGAGATCACGCTTATGCGCGGCAAGGAAGAGAAGAAGGTCACGGTTGAGCTGGGCTCCGATGAGGAACTGCAGAACCAGCAGCAGGACGACAGCTCGACCGACACCGGCAACGGCGGTATTACCGACGAGCAGCTGCGCCAGTACCTGGAAGAGCTGCTGGGCCAGCAGGGCCAGGGTCAAGGCTACGGTCAGGGTTTCTAACGAGCCGTATCGCACATATCGAAGCCAGAGGGGCTGTCCCATCAACGCGGGACAGCCCCTCTTTTCTCATTGATTCGTTGGGGACGGAGGAAAACGGATCACTTGTGGCAGGCAAGAGGCTTGGTTTGGAAGGGCTTGGACAGTTAGTTCAGATACGTATAAATCTGGGGCAGCTTGGGATGCGTTTTGAGCAATTTTTGATTGGGATGGGGTTTGAATGGGTGTTTGGGAGGGCGAGCGGGACGTTTACATGGTCTCAGGGAGCCCAAATTAGTTGAAACAGGGGTGTTCGTGCCTAATCCAGCTCTAGGATTTATACGTATCTGAACTAACTGTCCACCCCAGTCTGGCGGCTGCCGATTCGGTGCGGTTTGAGACCGCTATTCGGCCTCATTGCGACCGGTGGTACTCTTGTATCCGTTTGAAATCGAGCGAAGGAGTGCTGCTATGGAGCAATCGAGCCTGTTTGGTGACGGCGTGGACATCGATACCGAAACGTCCACGACCGCGGAAGCCACCGCACCGACCGATGCCCGTGCCCAGGCGGCGGCGCGCGCGGCCGAGCTGCGCCACGAGCTCGATTACCACGCGTACCGCTACTACATGCTCGATGCGCCCGAGATCACGGATGCCGCATTCGACAAAATGCTCGTTGAGCTGCAGGAAATCGAGGCAACCTACCCCGACCTGGTGACGCCCGATAGCTATACCCAGCGCGTGGGCGGCTACGTGAGCGAGCAGTTTACGCCGGTCACGCACATGGCACGCATGTATTCCATGGACGATGCCATGGATCTGGACGAGCTCGACGCGTGGCTCCAGCGCGCCGAGGATGCGCTCGGCGCCGGTAGCGTCACCTATACCTGCGAGCTCAAGATCGACGGCCTGGGCGTGGCCCTTACCTACCAAAACGGCACCTTCGTACGCGCGGCCACGCGCGGCGATGGCACCACGGGCGAGGACGTGTCGCTCAACGTCCGTACCATCAAGGATGTGCCCATGCACCTGTCCGAGCCGGCGCTCGCTCATATGGGCGCCGACCGCGAGCGTACCATCGAAGTACGCGGCGAGGTCTACATGCCCAAGGGCAGCTTTGTCCGCCTGAATGAAGAGGCCGATGCCGAGGGCCGCGACCCCTTTGCCAACCCGCGCAACGCTGCCGCCGGCAGCCTACGTCAGAAGGATCCCAAGATCACGGCGCGCCGCGATCTTGCCACCTTTATCTATGCCATCGCCGATACCGACCCGCTGCACGTCCACAGCCAGCGCGAGTTTCTGGACTGGCTGCGTAGCGCCGGCTTTAGCGTCAACCCTAACGTTGCCCGTTGCGCCACGCCCGCCGAGGTCCACGAGTTCTGCGCCCAGGCGCTCGAACATCGCGGTGACCTGGACTACGACATCGACGGCGTGGTCGTAAAGGTTGACAGCTTTCAACAGCAGCTCGACCTGGGCTTTACGGCCCGCGCGCCGCGCTGGGCCATTGCCTTTAAGTTCCCGCCCGAGGAAAAGCAGACCGTCCTGCGCGAAATTCGCATCCAGGTGGGCCGCACCGGTGTGCTCACGCCGGTCGCCGAGTTCGACCCGGTGACGGTTGCCGGCTCCACCATCGCGCGCGCCACGCTGCACAATATCGACGAGATCCGTCGCAAAAACGTGCGCGAGGGCGATACCATCATCGTGCACAAGGCAGGCGACGTAATCCCGGAGGTCGTGGGCCCGGTCCTCGACAAGCGCCCGGCCGATTCGGTCGACTGGCACATGCCCGAGGTCTGCCCCGTGTGCGGCAGCCCCGTGGTCCACGAGGATGGCGAGGTGGCCTACCGCTGCGTGTCCATCGACTGCCCCGCGCAGCTCAAGGAGCGCCTGCTCCACTGGGTGAGCCGCGGCTGCATGGACGTCGACGGCCTGGGCGACGAGATCGTCGACAAGATGATCGCCGCCGGCCTGATCCACGATGTCGCAGACTTCTACCAGCTCACGGTTGACGACATCGCCGGGCTGGACACGGGCCGCACCTATGCAAGCTCCAACAGCAAAAAGGGCGTCAAGAAGGGCGATCCCATTCCGGTAGGCCACAAGACGGCCGAGAAAATCATCGCCGAGCTCAACAAGTCCAAGAGCCAGCCGCTCGGTCGCGTGCTGTTTGCCCTGGGTATCCGCCACGTGGGCAAGAGCGTGGGCGAGGTTATCGCCGAGCGATTCCTGTCGATTGACAAGCTTATCTTGGCGAGCGAAGAGGACATCGCCGAGTGCGAGGGCATCGGTCCCAAGATTGCGGCGAGCGTTAAGCAGTTCCTGGCCGTGCCCGAGAACCTTGCCGTGCTGGAGCGCCTGCGTCAGGCGGGCCTGTCGCTCGAGGTCGACCTGGGCGCCGCGCACGCGCAAGCCGCAGCCGACGCTGGCGTGGCGGGCGAGCTCGCCGACGCGCAGCCGCTTGCGGGTCTGACCTTCGTGCTCACCGGCACGCTCGTCAACCGCACCCGCGACGAGGCTGGCGCGGCGCTCAAGGTACTCGGCGCTAAGGTTTCGGGCAGCGTGTCAAAGAAGACGAGCTATCTGGTCGCCGGCCCCAAAGCGGGCTCCAAGCTCACCAAGGCTGAGCAGCTGGGTGTGCCCGTGCTGGATGAGGACGCACTCGAGCAGATCTTGGCTACCGGTGAGGTGCCCCAGGCTTAGGACATCGATAGTCAAATTAGAAAACCTCCCGGAAGCACGATGCCTTTCGGGAGGTTCTTACTTTGCCGGAACAACCGGCACCGTGATCTGCGTCACGTAGGTCGCCGGGTCGTCGCTGATGATATCGTCGATGAGGGCGATTTCGCGTCGCCCCGCTACGCCACCAACTTGTCAAAAGCCCCGCGCCGGTTGAGCGCGGTAAACGCTATAACACAGATGATCGCCGACAAAATCGATCCGCACGGCGAAGCGATGCCCATGGGAAACAGCGTGTTGGAATAGGCGTTCGACAGCAGCCACGCGCCCGGCACGCGAATGAGCGCCACGGCCAGCACGTTGTGCGCAAAGCCGATGTAGCTCTTGCCGTATGCAGCGAAAAAGCCGCTAAAGCAAATGTGGATGCCGGCAAAGATTGCATCGAAAATATAACTGTGCATATAGCCGGTACCGGCGGCGACTACTGCAGCGTCCTTGGCAAAAAAGGGCTCTTCGGTGGTTTCTGTGGGAGAGATTCCGGCATAGGCCCAGCTCAGCGGGCGAAAACAACGATCTGGAACTGAAACGGCCCCGGGAGGGGCCGTTTCCGCGTCATCCGCCTATGATTGCTAAGCCAAATTCAGACAACCGAAGAGGTGTGACGCATGAAGAGTCTACTACTTCTCGCCCTCGGTCTGGCCCGCACGGTCGTCCTGGGCGCGCGCATCGAGGCCGAGCGCATCGTCGTGAGCGTCCGGCCCTACAAGCGCGAGCAGCGCCGCTGCCCCGTATGCGGCAGGGCCTGCGACTTCTACGACATGGCGAACCGCGGGGCCCCCAGGCTGTGGAGGGCGATGGACCTGGCGCGCTCGGCCTGCTACCTGGAGTACGCGCCCTGCAGGGTGCGCTGCCCGGAGCACGGCGTGCGCACCGAGGCCGTCCCCTGGGCGCGGCACGGGGCGCGCTTCACGCGCGACTTCGAGGACTGGGTGGCGTGGCTGGCGGTCCGCTGCACCGCCTCGGCGGTCTCCGAGCTCGCCCGCGTCGAGTGGCACAGCGTGGGCGGCGTGTGCAGGCGCGTCTACGCCGAGCTGGAGGCCGCGCGCGGCGCCTCGAGGTTCGACGGCGTGCGCCGCATCGGCATCGACGAGACGTCGTACAAGAAGGGCCACAAGTACGTCACGGTGGTCGTCGACCACGACCGCGGCTGCCTCATCTGGGCGCACGAGGGCACCGGCAAGGACGTGCTCAACCTGTTCCTCGACGAGCTCACGCGCGAGCAGAGGCGCGCCATAGAGGTGGTGACCGCCGACGGCGCGAGGTGGATAAGGCAGCTGGTCAAGCGCCGCTGCCCCAACGCGAGGTGGGTCATGGACCCCTTCCACGTGGTCCAGTGGATGAACGACGCGCTCGACGCCGTGCGCTGCGAGGAGTGGAACGCCGCCAGGGCCGCCGCCAGGGCCGCCAGGCCCAGGCCCGAGGGCAAGCGCGGCAGGCCTGCCAAAGGCGAGCTGCCGCCCGAGGAGGTCAGGGCGCTCGAGGAGGAGGCGGCCTCCATCAAGGGCAGCCGCTACGCGCTCGTGAAGAACCCCGAGGACCTCACCGACGGCCAGAGGGCGAGGCTCGAGGCGCTCAAGAAGAGGGCCGGCTCGCGGCTGGTCAGGGCCTGGGAGCTCAAGGAGGACCTGCGGGCCGTCTTCCGGGCAGCCGACGGCTCCGAGGCCGCCGAGCTGCTCGACGACTGGATGCACAGGGCCGCCTACTGCAAGATCGCCAAGGTCGTCGCCGTGGAGAAGAAGGTGCGCCGCCGGCGCGACGACATCATCGCCGCAGTCGAGCTCGGCATCAGCAACGGGCGCGTAGAGGCCATCAACAACAAGATCAAGGTGACGGTGAGGATGGGCTACGGCTTCCGCAACACCGACAACCTCGTGGCCCTGCTCATGCTCAGGTGCGGCGACTGCCAGCCCCAGCTCCCGGGTCGCCCGGTGAAGGCGAGGAAGAAGGGCGTGAAGGGAGCGAAGAGCGTTGCTGCCTAGGCTAGCCCCTTGTCACACAAACTACCGAAGCCTCC